>JAGTQG010000013.1 GCA_018396875.1 Candidatus Bathyarchaeota archaeon | reverse complement strand
CGTCCGGATTTATGGTTATGGGTGGCTTGGACATAACTTCTTTGACAAGGGTTTTATCTGGGTTTCTGCCTTCGTCCACGACCCGTTTAAGCACGTCTCTTTCGGTTAAGACGCCGACCACGCGGCCGGCTTCCACCACAATTAGGCAGCCTATTTCAAAGTCGTTCATAGCCCTTACAGCCCGTCTAACGTTAACGTTTGGTTCAACTGTGACAACGTCTGTTATCATGACGTCCTTAACGAGCAACAATTCAGCGTTCCTCAAAGTTTTTACAGCTGTCTGGTTTTAAAGGTTTTCACGGTTGGTGTTTGCTGCGCTTCTCCAGCGCAGTCTTCAATGGTTTTTTCCAGCGCTTCTAGAGGCTCGCAGCCCTCTTGAAAAACGAGGTGGTAAAGCTTTGCATAGTGACGTTTAGCCTCAACATAGTATTCCTTCAAACATTTCCATGGAGGCTCCGCCTCTTTTTCAGTGTTCAGTCCAGGACAACAGGTGTCTAAATAGATTGTTTCGGTGTTGCCGGGGCTGTATGGCATGAAGGGGTAAAGCCTACACCTCATTGGGCGGGCTGGGTAAATGCGGCATGAAGGCGTTCCATCAAGGTATTCGAGGAAAACGCATTTGCCGTCAATCGTGCCTCGAAGCGTGGGAACAGCCACCATGTCGGCTATAACCGCCACCACATATTTTCCCTTAAGTTCTCTCCAATCCACGCCTAGATAGCGGGCTATTCGGTGGACATCGTAGGCTGTAAGCCCAACATTTGGTCCTCTAGTGCAGCACTGCCCACACCTCAAACAGGTGAAATGAGTCTTTTCTCCAAACCTAAGCCTAGCATAGTGGAGGCTCATACTTGAGCGAGACAAAAATAGGCAGAGATAAGAACTTTACCCTCAAAGTGGCGATGATTAAAATTCAAACTCGTATGGAATTCCTTCCTTTTCTAGAATGTTGGCTAGTTCCCTCTTCTTTTGCATGAAAAATTCGCTGGTCATGGCGTACTCTAAGCCGTGACGCTTGTAAACCCAGTCGGCATAATGATAGTTCATTTTGTCCACTAGGACGTGGTCCGCTTTGCCGACAATCTCCTTAACCAAGCCTTCAGCCTTGGGCAGTAAAGGCGCAATCATGACACACGTCTTTACACCAGCCAAATGAAGCTTCTCCAAGGTTTCTAGTCGTTCCTTGATGGATGGCGCTTTAGGCTCGAAAATTTGTCTAATCCCTTCGTCAGCGGTTGTGATGGTTAAGCAAACCTCAACATTGCCATGTCCCTTTAAAAGGTCTATGTCCCGCAACACAAGGGTGGACTTCGTCTGTATCGTGACTGGCCAACCTTTTTTCAACAGGATTTCAAGGCATTTTCTCGTTAGGTTGTACCGTCCTTCAAGTGGCTGGTAGGGGTCGCATAGTCCGCTAACCCAAACCCTTCCAACCTTTTTGCTTCGAGTTTCCCTTTGAAGTAGTGTTGGCGCGTTGATTTTCACGTCCACAAACTTGCCCCAAGGCTCTGTGTGGCCGGTGAACCGTTTAACGTAGCGGGCGTAACAGTAGGTGCAGCCGTGCTCGCAGCCAACATATGGGTTGACAACATAGTCTAAAACTTTTGATTTGGAGAGAATGGTTTTGGCGTAAACCTCTTTGACCGTTAAATCCATTTACAGCCTCTTCTGGGATTTCACAATCCCTCTATGATAGCCACTGTAGAGGGCTGCCACTGGATTATGGCCTAAAAGCCTATCCTTCACTATTAAGGTTGTCACAGGAGCCTTTGAATGCATAGTGAAAAGCATGTCGTGGCCAACACACAAGCCAACAATGATGTTTATGTCGGTTTCAGCTTCGTTTAGGAGTTGAGCTTGAACAATCGGGTTGCATGCAGCCTCAAATTCTGAAGGATCGCCAATCTTGTATTCTTTGGACACCCCGAGTTCCGTTTTGTCTACGGCACCACACTTGCAGCGGACAGATGCCACCTCAAAGCCAGCCTCTTCAAGAAATGACACAGTTCTAGCCGCCTCGTCTTGGAGCCCCGCACAAAAGGCAACTCCGAGCCTTTTAGCGTTTACCAGCCTAGCGAACTCTATAAGCTCCTTTATTCTTGGACGAACAGCCATCAAAACACCCCTAACAACTTGGTAAGCTTCCTTTTCCGTGACCGTGGCTGGAACATAAATTCGCTTTACATTTTCTTCTGCATATTTTTCGACAGCTGAACGAATTGTTTCCATGCTATTTTTCATGGGACAAAAACTTGGAAGCGCTTTCTCGTCAACGCTTTCCAGTGGCACAAGGCTGCAATAAAAGCTTGAACACTTGGCGCATTGCGGGTAAACCTTCATGCATCTTCCCTTCAAGCCTTTGAATATGGCGGCCTCGCTTTTATACTGCTTGCTTTCCGCGACAAATAAAGAAGGAGAGAATGGCGCGCCCTATTCGATGCCCCACTTCTTGGTTAATTTCACTATGAGGAAGATTACGAAAGCCACAATTACAAATGTTATTATTGATACAAGGAAGTTGCCAATGCCAAAAAGTTGTCCTGTCCAGTTTGGGTCTATCGGTTTTCCTTCAGCATCTAGGGCTGTTGGCGGAACAGCAATTTTGAAAGTGGATAGATTTCCAAGGCCGGGAAGAGCCAAACCTATCAGTGGCATTAATATGTCTTTGACAAGCGATTGTACAACTTGGCCAACATAGACACCCATAATGAAAGCCACAGCAAGCCCTAACACCTTGTACTTGGAAATGAAGTCTATGAACTCGTTCCACAAACCTTTTGGCGGTGGTGGCGGTGGAGGCGGCGGCTTAGGCTCAAGTAGGGCTTTTATTTCCTTCAAAACCTGCAATATTTCCTCATCTTTAGTTTTAGGTTTTGACATTTATTCACCATTTATTTTTATCAGCTATTGCGGATTTAACATTTGCCAAAAGGGCAGCCTTTTCAAAAGTTTTAACGGCGCCTGAGCCTAATTTTACGCCTTGGTGGTTCGGTGAGCTACAGAGAAAAACTCTCATTAAGAACAATGTTTTTGGCGCTTGCTCTTGTGGTGGTTGGTGTACTGCTCATGTTGTATGGCTCAAACATGCTTTTTGAAATGAATTCTCTAGCCATTCTCGTCGTGGGTTTTGCCGCCATCCTAATTTTTTCGGGTATAATTCTTATGGTGGTGGCTTTGGCTGGTTTGGCTTCTGTTTAGGGTTAATCTGTATTTTGCCTCCACAAGCTAGATAATGAACTTGTGATTAATCATGTTCCGAAGCCGAACTTGACGGAGGACGAATGTTGACAATATCCTCTAGAAAGCTTGTCGGCATAGCGATGCTTGTAATTGCCGTGGTTTTCGTTGCGTATTTGGCGCTCACTTACCCTAGAGTCTTGGTCAGTTTCACTGTTTCCTTTACGGTAGGCGCTGATGTCAAACATGTAGAGTTTGAGGTTCCATTCCTCCATGAACGGGTGCAAGTGGAGGTCCGGGTTCGCAGCGGCAACGCTTTATGGACGGCTAGCATTCTTGAAGGCGAAAACATAGTTTGGAGACATACAGCTTCACAGAGCAGCCAAACAACCTACACAAGCGAGTGGATAAAAATGTCGAATGGACGGTACAATTTCACTTTTGCAACGGCTGGCTTGGGCTCCTTGGAGGCAGAAGTCAAAATAGTGTCTAAGGGCGGATTCTGGTAGCGTTTTAAGACTTTTCTTTAATAAGCCAAGAGCCATCGCATGTAGCCGTGTTCAATCCTTTCAAACCCTCACGGCAAACGGCAAACTTTAAACCATACTTTTTGGCTAGTTTCGCCAAATTTTCCAAAAGCCTAAGCCTCAAGTCTTTGGGCAGATAAATGTACCGTGCCATTTTCTCGCCCTTCTCAAAGTATAACGGCTTAAGTTTTTCAGCCACTTTTGGCATAGCCAAGCTCATTCGCTGCCAATTATCCATCCTAACCTTATAAGTGGAAGCCGTAATTTGTGGGACACCTATATCGGCTAAGGCTTTAACCAGCGACTCTGGATTCTCGTTCACATAAGGAATTACAGGGTCTATGCGAACAGCCACCGGTATGCCCTCAGCCAAAAGCTTTTCAGCGGTTTTTAGGCGTTCAGCGGGCGGCGGCGCATACGGTTCCAAGATTCTGGCTGTTTCCGCGTCGTCCGTTGTTATGGTTAAAGCCACCATGGACGGCATCCGCTTCAAAATGTCTAAGTCCCTGAGCACTATGTTTGACTTGGTTATTATTTGGATGCGGCAGTTGCATTCTGCTAAAACTTGAAGGCACCGCCTAGTTAAACCAGTTTCAGCCTCAATTGTTGGATATGGATCCGAAGAATTCGACATGGAAACAAGCTCGCCCTTCAATTTGGCAGCCTCCCGCTTTAGCCTTGAAATCAAGTCTTTTTTGGGGCGGCACTCGTAAAAACGCCGGATATAGCTGGTTGCGTAACAGTAAATGCAACGGTGGTCGCATCCAGTGTAAGGGTTAAAAGTCAACTTTGGCGGGCAAGTGCAAAGCGGCGAACGCCAAGGGTCAAACCACGTTAATAGGTTCAATTGCTCTGAAACCTCTCAGTTTACTGGGAAGGAAAAAAGATAAACTTTCCTCAACATACACTTATAGTAGGAGAAAGATTATGGGTAACATGCCTTTTGAACTTTTTCTCTTCGGCATCATTTTCTTTGGACTTATGGCAATACTTGGTGCCATGCGTGCTCGTCAAAAGGGAGAAAAAGCGTACTATTTATCCGCCATGGCGAGTGCTTTGGTGCTTCTTGCGTTTGTTTTGGCTTTTCTTGATCAACCCATCCCTGCATTCGTCATCGTAATTACCGTGGGCATGATGAGCTTTGCTTTATTACCCAAAGTTTTAAGGGCGTCTGAACGAGAAATGGTCTGCCAACTAGAGGAAATGGAAATTTCAGCACCATTAAGGGCTAGAGAACTCTTAACAAACAAAGGTTGGCTGAAACTCGCATCCAAACATGGTTTACGGAAAACAACAATGCTCTACTTCCTTCTATCCACAGTTATTGGAGGCACAATACTATTCATGGCAAGCGCCTTTTTCCCCGCCTTCATATCGAAAGAGCACGCTTTGGGCTTTACAGCAGCCTACTCAATCTTCGGCACTTACGTATACCACCGAACATTAAAGAAAGCCTTAACACAGCTGAAAATGTCGGCCCAATCACCTAAAAGCCAGCAACCAAAATTCTAGAGAAGGCCATCAATTTTGCAATCTGTCGACAGCAACAAAATTGACTTTAAAAAATGAGAGGCTGGGGGTTTAATGTTCTATCGGTTTGAAGTAGGCTATGTCGTTTATGGAGGCTTTCCGCTCGCTTGGCGGTTTAAAAACTGCTTCTACTTTCATGCCAATGTAAACTTTGTCTGTTTCGCCTATGCGATGGATTAACCCGCCGTGGACGCCCTCAAATTTTATCAGCGCGTATATCTGCGGTTTATCCAACTTTTTGCCATCCACGTCTATGGTGGCAACTGTGTACGTGTAGACTTCGCCACGCTTGCCAACATCCACCCACTCTTCAAGCTTCGCAAAACACTTTTCACAGTAAAGCCGCGGCGGAACAAAAATGACACCACACTTGGGACATTTAGCCCCCATTATGCGGGCGTTCTCCTTAATCTCCTTCAAGAAACGTTCGCCAGCCACACCCAACGTGTAGCGGTAGTCAGCCTCCATGTGGCCTAGCCAGTGCCGCGCGTTAAGCGGGTTAGTTATCTTTTCAAGGCTCATAGGCTTTTCACTCCTTTACAGGCTTGAAGTATTTTATGTCGGTGATGGCGCCAACACGCTCTTCAGGCGGTTTCCAAACAGCTTGAACACGCATGCCTATTTTGAGCTGCCGCCAGTCGCCGTACTCGCCCAGCAAATGAACTATGCCCATGCCCGGTGAGGCTCCGTCCAACTCTATAACAGCCACAACAATGGGTTCCTTCAGCCTAGAAGCGTCAGAAGCAATGTATGAGACTGAAAACGTGTTAATGACACCCGTGTCCTTCACATATGTCCAGCCATCGGTTGGCTTGAAACATTTTTCACAGTAGATTCGCGGCGGAACCATTATGCGCCCGCATTTGCTACACGTTGAGGCGATAATTCGTCCATTTTTCAACTCTTCTAGGAAGCGGCTTATGGCTATGCCAGCACTCCACGCGTATCTCGCTTTTGGACGGAAACTTTCAAACAAAACCTTGCCTTCACGGAAGTCTTTAGTTTCAATTTCCTCGCCTGGAAAATGCTTAATCTTAACACTCATTCCTCAACACCTCCACTAGCGTCTTAACACTATAACGGAGCCATACTGCATTAGGTCGCCCCAAGCCTGCGCCACACCAGTGCGCGGGTCTCCGGGCACCTGCCGCTTGCCAGCTTCGCCCCGCAACTGCCAGAAAATCTCGCAAACCTTCATTAAGCCAGCCGCCGCAATGGGGTTTCCACAACCCAACAGTCCGCCAGACGGGCAGACGGGCAGGTCGCCGTCTCTTTGAGTTACACCTTCTCTCGTAAGTTTTGGTGCTTCGCCCTTCCTGCACAACAGTAAGCCTTCCATGTGGTGGAGCTCCTTGTAGTCGAAGGGGTCGTAGGGTTCAGCCACGTCAATTTCTTTTGGCGGGTTTTTGATTCCAGCCATTTTGTACGCCATGCGAGCCGCGTACTCCACATAGTCCGGGTAATAGAGGTCACGGTTTGTCCAGTGGGTTGAGTCTATGCACCAGCCAACTCCATCGATCCAAACTGGGTTGTCCGTAACCTCTTTGGCAACGTCTTCTGAAACCAGCACAACGGCTGCAGCCCCGTCGCTTGTGGGACTAACGTCAAGGCGTTGAACGGGCCAAGCCATGATTTCAGAGTTTAAAACGTCTTCAACGGTTATGTTGGCGCCCAACTGGGCTATGGGGTTGTCTAGGGCGTTCCTCTTGTTTTTAACTGAGACTAGAGCTATGTCCTCTTTTTTGATGTTGTGTTTGTGCATGTATCGGTGCATTTCCAAGGCGAAAATCCAAATGAGGTTCATGCCTATGGGCCGTTCAAGAATCGGGTCAAATATGGTTGTGAAGGCGTACTGCGGATGCGGATAACACGAGGACATTTTCTCTTCGCAGACAACGAGGCACGTGTCAAACTTTCCAGAGGCCACATGCCACCAGCCAGCTAAAGGCGTAAACACGCCTGTTCCACCGCCCACGAAAACTCTTGTGTAGGGTTTGTGGTAGGCTCCGGCGCCGTCGGCTAAATATTCGCCTTTCATGTGAACTCCATCAAAAGCGTCTGGGGCGGTTCCCATAACAACGCTTTGGATGTCGCGGAGCTCCATTCCAGCCTGTTCAAGAGCCATTTTCGCCGCATGGTAGGCTAACTCTTTACCCGTTTCCTTCAAGTTCCGTCTGAACAGGGTTATACCCGCACCAACTATGGCTACACGTTTTTTCCCAAACATGCTAACACACCTCCTTTACTTAACATTGCTCAGAATGGCCACGGCGCCGGTTGCCGTTGGTATCCCTCTCCAGGTGTGGGCTAAACCCACCTCGGCGTTGTCAATTTGTCTTGCACCAGCCTCGCCTCGCAGTTGCAGAACAACCTCCAAGACTTTCTGCAGTCCAGAAGCCTCCAGCCCGTAGCCCATTCCAAGCAGCCCGCCGGACGGGTTAACGGGCAACTCTCCATCTAAGCCCGTTAAGCCCTCTTCAAGCAGTTTTCCAGCCTCGCCGTAATCGCACAGTTTCAAGGCTTCCATGTGTTGAAGCTCCTTGTAGGCGAACAAGTCGTGGATTTCGGCGAAGTCTATGTCTCTCCATGGATTGGTGATCTTCGCCTCCTTGTAGGCCATTTCAGCCGCCAGCCGCGTGTAAACCGCCCTAGTCCAGTCGCGGGTTTCAAGGCTTGGGGTTTCAGTGCACCAGCCGACGCCCTTAACCCAAACAGGCTTGTCTGTAAGCTTTTCCGCAACCTTTTCAGAAGCTAAAACCATAACTATGCAGCCGTCAGCCGGCACGCTTATTTCCAACTTTTTCAACGGATGGAAAAGCTTCTCGGAACGCATCACTTGGTCTAGGGTTATGTTTGCGCCATAAGCCGCGTAAGGGTTGAGTATGGCGTTCCTCTTGTTTTTAACCACAACTTGGGCGCACTGCTCCTCCGTTGTGCCAGTCTCATACAAGTAACGTGTCATCTCCAAGCCAGCGATATAGTAGGGGTGGCCGCCCAAAGGCCTATTAAAGATTGGGTCAAGTCCGAACTGTACAATATCCATGTATGTGAGAATATCTGAAGCCTTGCTGTGGGCCTCTACAACAACAGTGTCAAACTGGCCCGTTTTTATGAGCATGTAAGCCGTTGCCAGTCCAAGCATGCCGTCGCCTGAAACTGTGAACAACGGGCGGAGGGCTGCTCCAAGCTGGTCTGGGACAAACTCGTCGAATATGCTGAAACCCTCCAAATAGTCTTCGGCGCATGTCACGAAAACATCTATGTCTTCTCTCGGGTTTATTCCGCCAGCGTCCTCGTAGGCCTTAACAGCTGCTTCAAACATTAACTCTTTATAGGAAAGCTCTGGTGTCACTGGTCTAAAGCCTACGCATCCAACACCAACAATAGCAACTTCGCTCAAGGTTTTCTCCTCTCCCTTCATTTTAGAGCCTATAGGTTTAAGCCAAAGTTCACATAAAACTTTCCGTGAAAAAAGGCGGAAATGTTGAAGAAACTTAAATACTTGTTTTCAACTATGAATTTCTCTCCACAAAATTAGGAGAAGTTTAATTTGAAGGGGAAACCCCTCGCCTCAATAGTTTCTGCTGGCTTGTCAAAGTTTGGAAAACTTGAAGGCCTATACGCCCGCGAAATCTTCGCCCAAGCCGCCAAAGAAGCCTATGAACGTTGCCCACGCCTAGACCCCAAAAAAGACATAAAAGCCCTCTTCATAGGCCACATGGGAGAATCCTATGAACACCAAGGGCACACAGGCGCCACGGCGGCGGACTGGGCTGGATTATTGCATGTTCCAGCAATAAGGACCGAGGCGGCTTGCAGCTCCTCTGGTGCAGCCCTAAGAGCAGCCGTATTTGCGATAGCTTCGGGCTTATGCGACGTTGTCATGGCGGGCGGTGTTGAGAAAATGACGCATCGAAGCACTCCCGAAGTCACAGAGTTTCTGGCCATGGCCTCAGACTTTCCCTTTGAACAGTGGCATGGCATAACCTTTCCAGGATTGTTTGCGCTTATGGCAACAGCCCACATGCACAAGTACGGCACAACAGAGGCGCAGCTAGCCCACGTGGCCGTGAAAAACCATCATAATGGAAGTTTGAACCCGAAGGCGCACATGCAGAAGGAGATAACCCTAGAGCAAGCTCTATCTTCACGGGTTATCGCTTGGCCCCTAAAACTCTTCGATTGCTCGCTTATAACGGATGGAGCAAGCTGCCTAATCCTCACAAAGCCGGAAATAGCCAAAAAATACACGGACACACCGGTCCACATAATTGGCACCGGCCAAGCAAGCGACACGATAGGCTTGTATGAAAGAGAGGATTTCACGTCGCTTAGGGCTGCAAAGTTGGCGGCGAAACAAGCCTATGAAATGGCGGACGTGAAACCCGAAGACATAGATGTGGCGGAAGTACACGACTGCTTCACCATAGCCGAAATAATCGCCTACGAAGACCTTGGATTCTGCAAGCCCGGCGAGGGTGGACGCCTAGCAGAAAATGGCGAAACATCCCTCAAGGGAAGGATACCCGTAAACACCAGCGGAGGCTTAAAGGCGAAAGGCCATCCAGTAGGTGCAACTGGAACAGCCCAAGCCTACGAGATATATTTACAGCTTACAGGCCAAGCGGACAAACGACAAGTGGACGACGCTGAAATTGGGTTAACCCACAACGTAGGCGGCTCCGGCGCCACAGCCACCGTTCACATCTATATAAGGGGGTGAAAATTTTATGGCCGAACAAACGCAAAACTTCACGATTGAACAGTTCTACAAGTATGTGGGCCAGAAAAAATTAATGGGTGGAAAATGCCTAAACTGTGGAAAAGTCCACCTGCCGCCAAGACCATTATGCGATAAATGCCTTTCAACAAAGTTTGAATGGATTGAGCTTCCCCAAACAGGCACGCTCCTAACATACACAGTCATTCACGTAGCCCCAACCCAATTCCAACATTTAGCGCCGTATGCGGTGGGCATAGTCCAACTGGAAAATGGTGTTAGAATCCCTGGGATGATAAAGAACACGCCACTAGACAACATAAGGATAGGCATGAAATTAAAAGTGGAGTTTGAAGAAACACCAACCGCCCAACAACAGCAGTGGCCCCAATGGCCAAGATACTATTTCGTCCCCTACTAAACAGAAACAGAAGCTACATGTCTCCGCTTGGAAAATTGTTCGCTTTTAGTTTCCTTCTAGGGCTTCTATAACCTCTCTTTGAAAGTTTTCCTTGTCCAAAAAGAAGGTGGTTACTGGTTTTCCATTAACAGCACATAAAGGCACTTGTCCTCGCTTGTTCACTTCGTCTTGCTCCTCAAACATGTTTACAGTGCGGATAGGCAGATTTGGCGCAACTTCACTTATGGCTGCCTTTATCTGTTCGGTGAAGTACATGCAGAACGGGCATGAAGGATCATAGAATATGAGGGCTTTCCCCTTGTCCTCTGGTTGTGGGATATACCTGCCAGTTTTTGGCTGATAAACATATCCTTCCTTTATTGGATGGTACAGCAGAAACGGATTGTTTTCCACGGCTTTTTTGAAGCCCATTTTGAGGTAGAACATGTTTTGAGGATAATAGCCCGGAACGCCAAAAGCCCACGTGACCAAAGCCAAGGGCGATGCGTCACCAAAGTATGGTTTAGGTTTTCTAGCATCTTCCACTAAGGCCTTCAAAAGAGCTTTTCCAACACCCCGCTGCTGGTTCCGCATTTCTGGGACGAATATGCAGGTTATTTCCAGAATCTTTTCCTCGATTCTTGGCTGGTACTGGATTAAGCCAGCTGGATAATCGTTCAAGTAGGCTATTTTCGCTATGCTGCCAAACATTTCGATGCTTTTCCTCGCCCAGTTTCGCTTCACCGCTGCTCCCTCAACAAAGGATGGAAAAGCGCGCCTCTCCGGTGGAACGCAAAGGTTTATCAGCACATCGATCTCTTCGGGTTCAACATCCTTTATTTTGCAGAACTCCAAACTTCAACAACTCAATGGGATAGTTGCTAAAGCACTATAAAACATTTGCCAAAATTAGCCGAGCCTCCGCTTGTTAAGGTAAATTTTAAGTTCTCAGCGACAAACATGATGCTTGGTGCTTGTCTTGGAAGATTTTAACATTGGAAGGTTTCTGTTCCTTCCGGGAAGAAGGGTTTTCGGCGTTTTGGTCAAGGCCGAGCTCAATCCAACGGTTTTAGAAAAGATTGCAAACTTGGGCCTTGGACATGGAGTCTTGATTCCAACAATGCAATACAACGTGATTGAAAATGGAAAAATTGTTGGACTAGGGTTCGTGGACATGACCAATGCAGACATATCCATAGAGGAGCTTGCCCAAAAAATAAGGGGTATCGAAGGCATTGAAAATGTGCAAATCCTCTATCCAACCGCCGAGGGCTTTGTAGCCGACTATCATTCAGTAAAACTCGTTTTGGCCGGCGACAGAGCCATCATAATGCGGAGGCCGGGCTACGAGGGGCTTATTGTCGGAATGAAAACGCAGTTTGGAACGGCTGGCGAAGCTTTCCTGTATCATACTGGATATGAAGCGGGCATGAGGTATGGCAGGTCACATCAAGATTTCGCGGAAAAATTGGGCATAAAAGATCCAGTCCAAATACTGTGTAAGATATCAGTGCCCCTATATGCCAGCATGGGCCTCGGCAAACTGGAAGTCATTGAGGCTTGTGCGGAGCCTCCACGAGCAGTTATAAGGATTTACACATGTTTCGAATGTGAGTTGGGTGTTGGAGCCAAAAAACCTTACAGCAATTTTGTCCGAGGAATATTTGCAGGCCTCTTAGCCCAACTTTTTAATAAGCGGATGGAAGCAAAAGAGCGATTTTGTATAGCGAAAGGAGACCCATACTGCGAACTCGAAATCACACCGGAATAAAAGAAGCTAGAAAAGAGTTGTGGAAACTATGCTTGAGTTTGCCATTTCTCTTGTAGGAATTTGGGGATTTCTGATGAGTCTCTTGGGCCAACGATTACCTGCCATCCGCTCAGTTCTTCTATTTCTCCGCTTAGGCGTGCAGCCTTGCCTGGTATGATGAGTTTTCTGTGTTTCACCTTGTTTTCTAAACCTGAAGCCTTTAGGGCTTCAGCTATTTTTTCAGCGGTTAGTTTTCGTCCGGCGACGGAGCTGTCTACGGCTAGACCTTCCGTGTCCACCACCAGCAGATAAGCGTTTATTTTTGCGGATTCTAGGTCTGAAGCCACCGTGTAATAGGTTAGGGCGAAGTTGGTTGTGAACATGACTGGCGAGTTTTCGTCTGGCGCGCCGAAAACCCTCAAGCCGGGTTCGACTGCAACTGGCTTGCGTGGGTCCGTGTAAATGTTCGCCCTTAAAACAACGTTTGGCAACAGCGCCCAACCGTCCAAGCTATGCATTATGAGGATGTCTGCGAACCGCACTATAAGCATGGCCGCCAAATAGGCTTCCCGCCACTTCACGATTTCTTGGGCTAAGCCAGCGCTGTCCAGCCAAACCGTCATGGGAACGCCCATCAACGGAAAGCCCAAAAGCTCGTCGCCATGCTTGCAGGCTGCCCGCCTTATCATAGTGAAATTGTTTAGGGTGTCGGCTAAACCTTCGCCGGCAAAAGTGCCGGGGTCCAACACCAAGTCTTGCACACCATATTCAACAAGGGTTTTAACCAGAGACTTTAACAGTTTGAGGTTTCCGGGTGCGAACACCGTTAACGGACAACCGTACATGAGGGCTAGTTCAGCCATATCCCGCCAGTTATCCTTGGTCGCTGCATACAGTAGTGGACGTGTTTTCGGCGCTGCCATTAAACCTGCTTCCAGAACTGTTGGGTTAAGCGAGCATAGCACCATGGGCAGCTTGGTGTTTTCGGCTACCTTGCGCACCGTTGCCTTAAACTTGTCCGGATCGTTTGACGTGGAACGCACTGCAATCATGTCCAGCTTCAAAGTTTGCCCAATATATTCGAAGCGGAACTCTTCGACGCGTTTTATGCGGCTTAGGATTTCGTCTTCAGACATTTCGTCTGTGACATCTATGGCTATGGCTGTTGGGTTGAAATAGGTGAGCTCGTGGCGGTACATGACAAGTTTTCCGCCGATTTTGACGGCTTTTTCACCGGTGCCGATAACAACCTCTTTTACGGCTGGTTTTAGCATCTCCTTAAGCTGTTTGTAGGCTTTCTCAAACTCCTTCTTCAAAAGCGGCGCACACTTTTCAATGGGGACTTCACGGTTTACAACTTTTGCAGCGAAAGCCATGCAGTTTTCTTCGCCGCACTCCTTGCAGTTTGTGCGGGGCAGAAGCTTGTAAACGTCTATGGGGCTGAGCTCTTTAACACCGACTTTGCCTTCTTTTCCACTCATTTCGCCTAAACCTCCATCTACAGCCTAAAATTTGGCTGTAACCCATTCCACTAGGCGTTCAGCGTTTCCAGACTTGCCGCCCATAAGCTGGGCTATAACATCTTTAACCGTTTTCACCGCAGCCGGATGCATCATCATGAATAGGTCTACACCAGCCAGCAGAAGCGTCAAAGCGGTTATAACTTCCCATAATGGTCCGCGGAGTTCGCGGGGTTCCCATTCTGGAGCCATTTTCATCCAAGCCTCGCGGGCTGCCCAAGCGTTTGTTGTCCCAGAAGACATGGGATGCGCCAGTTCAGGGTCGCCCATTAATGCTGCTAGGCGGGCGCGTTCCATGTTCGTGAAGGCGTAATCTAAGCCGTAGCCTAGGGCTGCTGTTGTCAAGTCCATTACGATGTCTTCCTTCGCTAAGAAATCGTATAGGCGGCGGTTTAACTCTCTGGCGATGTTTAGGTCCATAGGCGTGAAAGCCAAAGCCACATGTCCAGTCTTCTTAATGAATTTGGCACAGCGCTCCACATCCATGTCCCGCGTGATAGAGCTTATCAAGAAGCGTTCACCCGCGAAGGTTTCGCAAACCTCTTGGAAAACATCAGCGTCCTTCACCGGGTCACCGCAGCCACCAATAACCAGCGGCACATCAACAGCTTGGGCGACAGCCTCAACGGTTTTAACAGCCTCTTTGGGCGAAGCATCCTTCACCAGCGGGTCAATGCTGATGAGGTGGACTGTTATCATGTCTGCGCCAAACTTTTCCACGGCAAGCTTAGCCCAAGCCGCCGGGTCGCCCAAAACATCCTTAACGTGCATCTTCACAGCCCTAGCCAACGGCACTTCCATGTCGAAAACATCGATGGATATCACTGGCGGGTGAGGCGTGGGCCTCTCAAAAGTGTAGAAGGCCGGGGTGGTTTCGCCGCCAATAACAACGGACTTGCCGCCTCTACGTCCAAGCTTAACCTCGACAACCTTGCCGGGGTATGTTTCAATGGGTGGAGTGAACTCCGCCTCAAGAATCTGTGTTGGTTTAGCCTTAACTGGTGGAGCAACAGCCTTTGGTGGCGCAATTATCGGAGCTGCCACGGCGCCGGGCTGAAGCCAAATTTCCAGTTCGCCGGCTTCCAATTCAAAGTCTTCAAGCTCAACCTCTTGAAGCTTAGCCAAAAGCTCTAATAACCGCGAATTCAGCTTTAAACCTGCAACAGTCTCGTCTTTCTCCCTTTTTTCAGCCAAACCCTTTTCACCTTGCCTACTTTTTCTCCGTTTTTTCGCTTTTAACCGCCCGGATAATGACGCGTTTAGCGTAGATTTTCGCATCCTTCAATATGATTCTGTATCCACCAGCGGTTATGGGCAGCGTCGCCGCCGAGACAACAGGCGCCATCGTAGGCACAGCCTCCTCTCTTGCTTCGGCTTCAGCTGGAACAGCCTCTGGAATCGCTACGGCTTCTTCTTTCCAGCGTTCAACAACTGGGTGCCCGCGGGCTTTGAGGAAAGCTTTTAACTCGTCAATGGTTTTGGCGTCTTCTTCGGTGGCGATTTTGTCCACAAGCTCTGCCGGAATGAAGTTTTTGACACGTTCTTTCACCTCTTTAGGCATCCATACAACTCGTTTGTAGCCGCCGTCAGCCTGCAAGAATTTAGGCGACCTCATGTACTCGATGGATATGCCGTGGAAGCCGTCCACTTGGCGTCCGCCAGCCGTCGAATCTGCCAGCGTTGAAAAAGCTAGTCCGTTGACTGTTACGTCCTTATAGCCTCTGTGGACTATGCCGAAGCCGTCCACCTCTGGAATGTAGAAGGCGACACCCTCGAAACAGCCACATGACGTATGAGGGTAGCCAAAAGCCGTGTAAAGCCAAACCCGTGTTATTTCGCCCAAAGTCCTCTTTTTAACAGCCTCATTCACGCCTGAATACTCGCCTTTCTCAGGATCCAGAAGTTCGCCCCTGTCAATTTCAAATATGGGGCCTTTCGGGTCTATGTTGGCTGAAGCCCTCGCGTCAAACCAGCTTATAGCGCCACAGTTGGAGTACCGCTGAGGCGTTATTACACAACAATGGGTTGGCGCAAAGGACTGGCAGAGAATGCAGCCATAAAACTTGTCCACTTCCTCGTCTTTGAGGCCTCTCGCCCTTGCGTCTCTTGCCTCGTAAATCTGCAAGGCTTGTGGGTAAAGCTCCTTGACTTTTTCAGCGTCGGTTATGAAGGTTATTTGCATTTTTTCGATTATGGGTAATTCGCTCTTAAACAGTCTGTGCAAAACTTTGCCAATATATTGGAAGGAGTTTAAGCCCTTCTGGAAAGACTTTTTGCTAAGCCTCAGCCAAATGTCGTATCGCTGGTTTAAGTGCATAAACCCTTCAATGTAGTTACAGTAAGCGTGAATTCGCCTTTCAATAACGCCCTCCAGTTCCGGTTCAAGTTTGGCGCCAGCCACCTCTATGAGAATGCCGAAGGGGTAAGTTTTGCCTTCCTCCATGTCCTTGATGTCCGGTCCAATAATGGTTATTTTTCCATCCTCGACTTCTTCGGGCTTTTTGACTCTGGCAAGCTCAAATTTTTCTTTGACATCTGGTCCGCCGAGCTCCACGTACATGTCTTTTCTGCGGATGCGTTCGCCCTCATAGATTACGCCCACGTCGACGGGTATGTCTTGAAACATGCTCATTTTCTATTTCGCCTCCTTTCAAACTTTTTCCAATATGACTTTAAGGTTTTTCACCCACTCCTCGTGGGAAAGGTTTGGAAAAGACCAACTTGCATGGGGATGATAAACATTATCCAACGAGATCGTCTTTAAGTGTTTGGCGAAATGCTTCAGTCCCGACAAAATCGTCCATTCCATGTAATAGTAAAGCCCCACAAACAAGGCTAGGTCATGCTGCCCCTTACCGTCCACGCCGGTCCAAGAAGGGTCAACAAGCCTATTACCAATGTCAACAGCGGGCATAAAAGCCGCTGGCTTAAAGCCTCGCTTCGTGAACTCGCCTATCATGTGAGCTGTAGCCACAACTGGAATCCCGCTTTTCTTCGCAAACCCTATAACGAAGTCCACGAGTTTTCCGCCGTCAAAATCTATTTCAGCCGCCTTGTGTCCAACCACTAAGACTGGGTGCTGCGCACGCTTAATCATGGCAACAACAACTTCGGGCTTTGTTATAACAGAAGCCTTTTTGGGTCCGGGAATTTCAGCCGTCTGCCAAGGTTCAGCCGCCATGCGCCACCCCCTCCTACTCCTTCTTTTTCCTTATAAGTCTAGGCAACAGCGTCGGATCTGGAATCACCGTTTCCTTCCAGCCCTTTTCCTCGAGAATCTTTACGATTTCATCCTTCATCGTGACGGGGATGTCGGCAACAGTCCGCACAAAACGGTGAATGTCCTCCGGCATTGTGCCATACAAGCGCTTGTGCAAGTCAATATAATGAGTCAGTTTTATGGCGCGGCCTTTCGTCGTGTCGTTAGGCCTCATACAAAGTTTGGCAATCATGACCATGGCTTCCTCCTTGGTTTCAGCCGCATAAAACAAGTGCTCTGGCGCTGGCCCTACATACACTTTTTCGCCTGTGCGCGCGTCGTAAACGTACCAGTCCTCCTCGCGGTCAGCCCTACCCAAAAGCATACGCCGGTACTTAATGCCATGAGGCCCGACGATGACTGGAACGCCTAAACGCCAGAAGCCGGCGGCTATTGAAGCAGCCTTTTGAGAGTAGGCTCCCCAGGCGACGCCCACAGCGCCCACACGGTTAAGGATGTAGTCGGCGATCTCCTCATAATTGGCGCGTAGGTTTCTTTTGGCGAATATGTTTGCAATTTTTATGGCTGCACCAGCAATGTGGGCGTTAGCCACACATGAACCAACATTCACCAGTCCTCCAGCAGTAAACTCGCCTGTAAACTCCTCGTAGGGCGTTTTACCCTCCTCGTTCCTATACATGCCTGCGGTCATGGCGGCACATCCAGAAGTCACAACAATGTAGCGTCTGCTGGCGAACTCACGGACCATTTCTGCAACTTCCAGCCCGCCATTCGGATAGTTGGCACATCCAACAAAAGCCACAACGCCTGGAATCTCGCCGAGCACTATGGGGCTTCCAACGTTGCGGATTTCCACGTCTTGGATTGGGCCTCTTCCAGCCCGCACCTTGTAGGTTTCCTCTTTAAGTTTTTTCTCTCCAGCCTTCACAATGAAACTGTGGACTTGCAAGCCTGCGGGACATGCCTCTTCGCATCTGCCGCAACCAACACACAAGTCGTAAAGGTCTGCAAGCTTCGCCAAACTGCCCTCCATGGCGACCTTCATAGCCTCTGGAATATGCAAGTCTTGGGGACAAGCCCTTCGGCAGTCTCCGCACTGGCGGCACTCTTTCGCTTTTTGCAGAACCTCGTCCACTTCTGGAATAGCCTTAAACTTCTTCCTCAAAGGCGCAACCTTCAAGGCGACTTTAACGGCAACTTCGCCAACTTTTTCTGGGTCGAGGATTAAAGCGCCTAGCGCCTTGCCGCTTACAAGGTCCTCAACTATGGCGTCGGCTGGGTCGTTGGTGCGGTTTGGCAAACCCATACAGTTCTTTTCAGAAGCCACAATAACAGGCGCCTTAATCCGCTGGGCTTCATAGAGGGCGTCTGTGCGAATGCATTGCTCGTCCAAGACAACAACGTCTGGAACTCCGCTTCTTATGAAGCGTAGCTGCCATGAAATTGGCCCAATAATTTTGCCCCGGTTATAGTAGCGGGTGATGTCGTGGGCTGTGCAGCACAAACCACAAACTTCTATTTCGCCGTCTAAGCCGTTCTCCTTCATATAGTCGATTATGCCAACGGATGGAACAACGTTGTGTCCTATACATAAAATGACTGGTTTTTCAATGTTAACCGTGCCGTAGCCCAAATCCACGAGAGGTGCATCTGGATCGCCTTTCGGAAAGTTGCAAGCCGCTATCTGGGCTATGTCAGCCACTTCCATACCAACGTGGTCCAGCATGCCCACTTGAAAAACCTTGGATTCAAAATCTAGGTTGTTGCCTTCCTGTCCAGTGTGGCAAACGGATAAGCAATGGGTGATCTGCGTCTCCACATAGTCCAAAATGTCCTCTAAATCCCCGAGGGTTTCAGGTTTAACTCCACAAACAAGCCTAGTTACGGGAGCTTCTACTTGAATATTTAATCCGCCAACGTCTAATGGCATCCGCCTACCATACTTTTCAATCAAATGTTCCACCAAGTGGCGAGCGTGTCCAGTGTGGGTTGCAGCGCCTATGCAACACGCCAGAAGCACAATGCGGGATTGTTGGGCAGCCATGTCTATGCCGCAGGCTCCACGCTTTCCGCCAGTTAGGTCGCATTTGCCGAAAGTGCAAAGGCAGCAAACATCACAGAAAGGCAGGTAAAACGGTTTGTAGCGTTGCAAAAGCTTCATGTCCCATTCGCGGAGGGTTGTAAGCGATGGAAAAGGCGTAGGCCCCATCGGTTCAGCCCATTTCTCTTCAACTATTCTGCCAACGGACAATTCAAGGTTTTTAATAAGCCCCAAATCTGATTTTAGTTCTCCAATTTTAACGTGCAGCCCTTTCTCGCTCAATGTGAACACAACCTAAGGTAGAAGGTTTAATGTCATCAACCGATGTTTTAAGCTTTTCTGGAAATGTTTAAAACAAAGATATGAAGCTGAACGTTGTTCAAGAAAGTTCAGTTTAGCCCTTTCTATATCCAGCGTTTTCCATAATTCGCCTAACTGAAAGAAAAGCCGGTGTGTCAGAAGGTAGTGTAAGTAGAGATTTACCGGAGAGAACGTATTCTTCAACGTTTTCGTCGTAGGCTATTCTTCCCAAAAACTTGAAGGGTAAAACATTTCTAGCATGGTTTTCCAAGTTTTCGGGAAACCTGAAACCGCCCACCACATAGAAGTTTTTGAACTCTATTTTTACTTCTTTTGCCACTCGATAAGCGCGTTCCACGTGGTCAAAAGACTTTTTGGACGGGTCTATTACGTCGAAAACATCATCCACCTTGGATGTTATTCGCCTGTTAAGGTGTTCCAAGCCAGCTGGCGAATCTATTAAAACGTATTTGTAGTTTTTTGTAAGCGATTCTAAAGCCCCTTTTAGAGCTGCGTTTGGAAGGCAGTAGCAGCCTTCCACCCACTTTGTGCCAAGCGCAATGAAGTCGAAGTGTTCGCTTTCATACATGCCGTGTGACCAAATGCGGCTTTCAATTCGCTCTGTGGGTGGCACGCCAACGGTGGTTCCACCTCCTTCTATGAAGGTTTCTACGAGGAGTTCTGAAATGGTTTTCTTGCCCGTTGCGCGGAGGTCTACGCCAACCATCTCGCCCAGGTTCTGGTCTGGGTCAGCGTCCACCAGGAGCAGCGGTGCTTCACCCGATTCAATGAAGTATTTTGTCATTAAGGCGACGAAGCTTGTTTTGCCTGTTCCTCCTCTGCCCATGGTAACTAGAATCTTCGTCATGTTTACACTTTCCGTTTCGTGTTTGGTATCATGGTTTTTCATCCTATTAAGGTGTTGCTTGCAATAGCTTGTCGCAGAGTCTTTCGACAGCCTTTACTGCGGCTGAATCCTCATATTTTAAGGGTGTTTCACCCCGCATTTCAGCTTCCACAACCTTATAATCGAAGGGCAAATAATCCAGAACAGCCAAGCCGTTTTCAGATGCAAACCGCTCAATAACCGTTTTCTGTAAGTCGTTCACAATCTTGTTTCCGACAACAAATATTTGTTTCATTCCAGCCTTCACGCCCAATTCATGAATGCGTTTAGCTGTTTCAAGCGCCTTCATGTTTGCATCGGCGACAACAAGCATAACGTTCACGTGCTGGGCTGTGCCGCGACCCATGTGCTCGACGCCAGCCTCCATGTCTAAAACAACAGCCTCTCCACGTTCAACAACTAAATGCCGCAAAAGCGAACGCACAACAGCATTAGCCGGGCAAGTGCACCCCGCTCCAACAGCACGCACTGTTCCCATGACGATGAGGTTTACGCCTAGAGGCGTTGCAACAGCGTAGTCCCGCACAATATCGTCCACGGTGAATGTTAGGCGGTAGACACCAGCGTAGCCGGTACTAGTTTTTGCTTCAATGAGTTGTTTGTTCTCGGATATGGGCACGATGCGGCTAGCTTCATCTGGCAACAAGCCCAAGGTTAGGGCGAGATTAGGCGAAGGATCAGCGTCAATAGCAATAGTTTTAAATCCTCTCTTCGCTAGGGCGACAGCCAAACCGCCAGCAACAAAAGTCTTGCCAACGCCGCCTTTACCAGAAACAGCCACCTTCATAAACACCACTTTAACCCGATTGGCTAACTCTTCCATATAGGAGATTCTAAAGTTTCCAGAGCAACCACATCGTCAAACTACAATTTCATTTCATATAAACGTTTAAAACACGAAGGACAAAATAATAAACTTCAAACATGCCTCCCGTTATCGCCAACCACAGATTTCGGCGGGTTATTGCTGAAAATCATTGTTAACTTTAAAAATCAAGAGAAAAAGGGGGTTATTTACTGTTTTTACCGAAAGCCAAAGCCATAGTCGTTAATAATAGAGCTGCTAAAACTGACAGGTGCAGCGTCGTGGGGAATTCCAGGATTACTGATGTCCCCACAATTTTGACGGTGTGTTCACTATGGTTGTAGGTGAAGTAGATGAATGTGTGGGTGCTGTTGCTTGTCATTATAGGCGTTATTGGAGTGTCGTTAACAAACACAGTGTATGGCCCTCCTAGAAGCGTGTTTGGTATTGTCACGTTACAGAAGCCAGTTGTTCCATCAACGCCGGCAACCTTGAAGCTTATTTGCATATTTTCTAGGCTGAAGTTGAAGTTTGATATTGTGGAATTTGTCGTGACGGCAACATGGTAGGTTTCTCCATCTACAAACACGTCGAAAATGACGGTCGTTTCTGCTTCGCCAGCATAACCTTCAAGCCTCTTCATACTGATGCTTGATTCAAAAGCCTGCGCTGCCCCAACGCTTTCAAACCATGTGAAAGTTTCATAGCCCTCCTTTGATATTTTGATCACATATTCTCCGGGCAGCAGTCCATCGATCATAAAGTATCCGGTGCCGTTGCTATAACTGTAAACGTAGATTGGGCCTTCTGCTTCTATAGTGGCGTTCGCTATTGAAAATCCTGTCATGGAATCTGTTAAGTATCCAAAAACTGAAGCCCTAGTGGACATATTAAGGAACGGTGTGTGAACTACCCTTTCCAAGCTGAAGTCATCGTAGAAATCCCATATCTTCTGGCTTATTTCGTTGGCGCTCAAAGTTCCCCAATAGTTATAGGTTGCATTGTACTTTCGATCCCCGGTATTCAATATTTCAAGGTCATAGTACGCATTAGAGTGAATGTCATTAAAGAAGATTGTTGGGATGTGTTCAGGGACGTCTGATTCACCCCCTCTATAAACTACGATGCCATAAGCATTTCGTGCAATGTAGTTTTGCGTTATCAAAGGTTTTGTATCTCCACCAAAAGTTGTTCCAGGTATTGACATGAATATTCCTGCTCCGCTGTTGTAAGCTATGTGATTTCTGGTTATGGGCATGGGCGGAAAACCATACCAGCAAATCCGTAAGCCATCCCCATCGTTAGATCTTATGGTGTTTCCAGCTATTTCAAGCACGCCACTTATCCCATAAGCCCAAAATACAATTCCATTACCAGCGTTTGAAACGATTGTATTATTCACTATGCGAATTTCATTGAAGGATAATCCCCCACCAGATCCTATGTTTATTGCGTCGCCATAATTCTCTACTATCTTGTTGTTAAGTATGTAAATTGAGACTGTGGCGATAGGCATATTGATTGTCTCCATGGATATGGCTTCGTTATTTTTCGTAAAGACGGAGTTTTCAATTGATATGTTTACGTTTACAAGTCGGCATGGCGTGGGTGGAGCATAAAATCCATATTGGGCCTTTGTGATTATACAGTTTTTAATAGTTATGCTAGCGTTTTCTGCAACGTCTCGAAGTTGAATTCCTGTTCCGTTGAAGATTATTGGTTCGGACGGTGTTCCGGTTGCGTTAAGTTTGGCGTTTGAATTAACCCATATTCTATGGCCGTTTGCCTTTATCTCAACCCCTGGCTCTATGGTTAATGATGCAAACTCGTCAATAATTAAGTGTCCTGTTAGATTATAGGGGCTGCCGTACTTTGTCCATGTGGTATTTTCGCTTATTACTCCGCTTACCGGTGTAACCATCAATATGTGAATTATTCTTTGGGTTGCAAATTCAGTTTCATTCCATACACTAACATAGTGTATGCCCGCGCTTGCATCTAGCGGAATAGTTATTGGCGTTTTGAATATCCCACTAGAGTCTGTTGGGACATCGGCTGCAAGGATTGTTGTGTTATCCCATTTTATTGTCACAACGCCATTTGGGTCATAGTATTCGCCCTTTGCCCATATTGTCACGCCTGGTCTTCCGAAGTCTATGGTTGTCTGGAAAAGTTCTGAGGCTGAAAATGCGAGGGTTGGTCTGAGGATTTCGTAGGCGTGCTGTGTTATGAAGTTTTCTGACCCCCAAACGCTTACATGGTGAATGCCCCATGTTGAACGGGGAATTGTAACATTCACTGCAAAAGCCCCATTTTCATCCACTTGAACGTTCTCGGCAAGAATCGTCGTATTATCCCATTTTAAAGTAAGCAGCGAATTTGGCGCAAACCATGCTCCCTTCACCAGAACATAGGGCTCTGGACTTCTTTGCGCATAGGCTCTTGCCTCCGGAAATGTTGGCACACCGTTGATAAACTTCCACGTGTTTATTGTTAATGTTGGCTTAGGCCCTTGTAAGGCTTCGAATACATTTGCGATTCCATAGCCATAGTCATTATTTATGCCGCCTCCCTTTTGAACAGCCCGGGTCAGCAAAGCCGCCTTAACTTTTTCCGGAGACCATTCTGGGTGAGCTTGTCTTAGTAGTGCTGCAGCTCCGGCTATCATGGGCGCCGCTGCTGATGTCCCACTCACGGACCGGTAAATTTGCCATCGCATCTCCGGATATTTTAGGTATGGCAGCGAGCCCGCTGTTACGGCTACACCTACAGCACAAATGTCTGGCTTAAACCTATCATCCAAAGTTGGTCCTCTGCTTGAAAAACTCGCAAGATTCGTGGACCTATCAATAGCTCCCACCGCAATAACCTTCTCTGCAGCCGCCGGAGTGCCAACCGTATATGGTTTCGGTCCAAAGTTGCCAGCCGCAACCACAACCACTATTCCCTCGTCAACAAGACAGTCGCATGCCAGGCTTAGGGCATCCTTGCCGTCTGATGGGCCGATGGAGCCTAGGCTTAGATTAGTAACCGTAATATTGTAGATGTTTTTATTTTCCGAAACCCATTGAAGCCCGTCGAGGATGGTGCTTGTGTATCCTCTGCCAATGTTATCCAGCACTTTTACGGCGACTATTTTCGCCATGTAAGCAACCCCCTTATACTTTCCATCAGAGCCAGCGCCAGTTCCAGCGGCAATGCTGGCAACCATAGTTCCATGCCCATTGTCGTCGTAAGGTTCTGGATTGCTGTTAATGAAGTCAGCCCATCCAACGATTTTGCCCTGAAAGTCGGGGTGTTCAGGCCAAATGCCAGTGTCCAAAATTGCTATCGTCTGGTTTTCGCCATGAAGGCTATAATCAGACCAAACCCTATCTGCGTTGATTACCGGCACAGCCGTGTCCAAGGTTATTTGAACTTGGGCGTCGGGCTCGATGCGCAAAACGCTGGGGAGCTTTGCTATTTGAGGGACAGCCTCCGCAGGCACATTAGCAACAACAACACTCACCAGTGAATACTTGTACTTGATGTCGACTGCACAGCCGAGGCTGTTTAACTCGCCGACAAAAATGTCGAAACAGCCATCACGGTACTGGATTAAAACTCGCATGATTTGTGAGGGCTTCTCTTGGATTTCCCTTTCTAAAGAATCAACAATCTTATTGTTGTTGGCGTCGAGAAGCGAGAACTCCCCACGATCACCCAAGCCTTCGATATCGCTGGGCAATTCCGCTATATTGGAAACTCCTTTGAATCCTAGTAGGGCTTGGCTGCAAGCAACGAACACCACAAGCAAACAAAAAGCCTGTTTGAGTATTTTCCACATCTAAGGCTTCCTTCTAAGAGATTGTAGACCCTAATTCTATCTCGTTATTTTTTAAAAATTCAGAAGCGGAAATTCATATCAGCAATAAAGCATGTAAATAACGATTGCCAAAATTTCCGTTTAGAGCCTTTCAAGCAATGCCGCATATACCAACGGAAGAGCTATTGTAGCATCTGTCTCCACTGTTACTGTTTTTGCTTTTTCACGAATTTTGCCCCATGATATGGCTTCTCTTGGACGTGCCCCAGACAGGCTTCCGTCGTATTCGACGGCGGTCGTTATGTAAACCGCGTAGTCTAATCCTTTTTTGAACAGGTTCCACCATAGGACGTGGTGTTTTGATATGCCTCCGCCTATTATTAGGGCTCCGGATTTTTTGGCTTGCCAAACCATGTCGTTTAGGAGTTGCTCGTCTTTTAGCACGTTGATTTTTAGGTCTTTGTGGTCTTGGCTGAAAAGCCACAGCTGATAGCCTACTGCGCCGTCGGTTATGCCCGGCACGATCACGGGAATATTGTTTTTCCAGCACCAATATAGTATCGAGTTTTCGTTTAAGCGCCTGCCAATTTCCCAGCAAAGCTCGTAGGTAGCAAGCTCCCGTTTGCCCTCAGCGTAAATGCTGCTTAAAAAATCTGTCATTTTCTCTTCGATGATTTCGCCGTAGCTCTCGTTTGGCACAAGCACGTTGCCTATTCGGCTTACGCCCCGCCTGTGGAGTTCTTTGTCGTCCATGTAGAAGTCTCCATGGTAGTAGTCGCGGTAACACCTCGCCAAATCGTGGTCTAAAGTGCCACATGTTGTGACTACAACGTGAAACCATTTCTGTTTAACCATTTCTCGGATTACGCCGCGGGTGCCGGTGGCAACAATGCATGCCGGAAAAGAAAGGAAGTTGATGATGCTTTTCTCTTTCAACATGGCTTCGAGGATGTCTACGGCGACTGCAAGGTTTTTGGCCGTAAAACCTCCGCTTGCAAGCATCTGTCGTACAAGAGAGCCGGCGGAAATACCTTTCGAAAGCTCGAAGTCTCTTACTTTCTCCATTTCGCTGCGCCGAAGCCCTATTGTAGACCCTTAAACAGCCAAGACAAGTCTGGAACCTTCGTTCTTTTATCAACTTTCTCGGCTAAGGCGTGGACAACTATTGGAAGAGCTATCGTCGCATCACAGTAGCATTGCACGTTACGTCCCTCTTTGGCTTCTTTGCCCCAGCTTATGGCTTCCTCAAAAGTGCAGCCAGACAAGCCGCCCCAGTGCGGCGCGTCTGTGGTGATTTGTATGGCATACTTGTGCGGATAAACCCTCTCATATTTTCTGGATTCAGTCAAGCTTCTGCCAACGGTGGTTAGTTGAATGAAGTCTTTGGGGACGCCGCCGCCTATGTAGATTACACCGCTTTCCGGCGCCGCCTTGGCTTTTATGTCAACAAGCTGTTCAAAATCCCGCATTTGGTCTATGGTTATGTCAAAGTTGCTGTCAGATTTTCGGTTAAGGAGGTAGGCTATGCCATAGCCGCTGTCAACTATGGCTGGACAGAAGACTGGCACTTTGTTTTCGTAGGCTGTTGCCACTATGCTTTTAATTCCCATTTGGGAAAGCTCTTTTCCAAAGAGGTGAAGAAACTCGGCGGAAGAGTATTTGCGGTTTGGATTAACCTTTTTCATGAAGTTGGCGATGAGGCTTTCCATCTGCCTATACTCAAGCTCGTCAGCAAAAACGTCATAAAACCTATCAATCTTATATTGTAAAAGTTGGTTGTCGTCAACCATGTGATGCCCTTGCCAGTATGTGCCCCCCATGGCTTCTAAAATGTCTTCTGAAATGTTTGCACCCGTCGAAACAATAACGTCTATGAAGCGATGTTCAATAAGCCAATTAACAATTTTCCACTGTCCCGTGGTGCTCATGGAGCCGGCGAACCCGAAAAAGATTACTACATCGTCTTTAAGCATTTCTTCCCAAACTTCGACGACTTCGCCGAGTTTTCTGCCTTGAAATCCAGTTTTAGCCATTTCTGCAAGCAGTTCCGAAATTTTTTTCGGAGTTCTAACCTCTATTGGCTCAAGCTTCTTTTTAAAGAAAGGAGTTTGCCTTTTCTCTCTAATCACCGCCTTTCAACTCCATAATTTTGAAGTGCATATTTTCAAAAACCTCGCTTTTAAATCTTTAGTTTACAAGCTTACGCCCTAAAAGTGTAAAGGTTTCCAACACTATTCCAGATAAAGGCTTTCGGCATGGCTTCTGCTATGGCGAAGGCAGCCCTCCAGCCAGTGCAATGCATCGGCACGATAACTTCTGGGTTAAATTGTTTAAGCATCTTCACAGTTTTGCTTATTAGCCCTTCAAAGCCTTTTCCAGATAAATGGAAACCGCCAATTACGGCGTAAATCTTCGACATCCCAGTGATTTGCCTGGCATAAAGAACCGTATTGATGATGCCGGCGTGGGCGCATCCGGACACCACCACAAGCCCTTTACCATTAACGTTGACAACTAGTGCTCGGTCGTCCCAAACCCACGGGTCGGGGTGCCAGACACCATTGATGAGGACACGTTGCTGCACATAGCCCTTTTCAAAGTCTGTTTGGCGGGGAATCTCACCGGTTACCAGCATCATGTCTCCAGCCAATAAACTCGGATGCTTTGTTTTTACGAAAACCGCCGGCTTTATCTGGTTTTCAGACGGGAAAGCTAGATATTTCCTTATACTGCCATCCTTGTTGGCAACGCCGCGAGTCTTGAACATGTCCTCATGCACTATTATTGGCAAATTTTTCTTGCCAACAGCCTTGACAAAGCTTGGCAACCCGCCGCAGTGGTCGTGGTGTCCATGCGACAGGACTATGGCTTCTATGTCCTTGAGATTTATGCCCATGCCTTCAGCGTTTAAAACAGCCCCATTTGGACTTATGCCAGTGTCAAAAAGGACCGTATGCGATTCGCCGTTGCGGGACACTTTGACAAGTAGGGATAAGCCGTGCTCCGCTATTGGAAGACGGAAATTTCTGTCAGCCCATTCTTTGCCCATGCGTTTCGGAACCCAAACTCTCACGTTTTGAACTTCTTCCCTTTCAATAGACGACGTAAGGTCTACACAGTTGTCCATAAGGCAGACTATTTCTAAACAGTCAACGCTTCTAAGCTGCTTAACAGCTTCGCCGTCCAGCATAAAGCCCTCCTTAAACGAAAAGGTCTTTTTCTCTTGGTCTAACAAGCTCTGTCGCCTTGGCATCTTCAGATTTTATAAACTTGTATCCACGAATTATAGCCGCTGGAACCCCTTCATCGGCTTGCCCTATCACTAGTTCGGCTGCTGAGGCAAGTTCATCTGCAACTGCGGTTTGTTTAACCCGCAAAACATAACCAAACAAGTCTTTCTCACCTCTCCGGTCTCTTATGGGCTTGATGCCAGAAACACCTACAGCAACGTTTATCTCGCCCTCCCTGAATGGTCGACCATGCGTGTCAGAAATTATTACAGCCACGTCGCAGCCTGTTAAACGCTTGATCTCAGATCGGATCTTTCTAGCTGACTCGTCTGGATCTTCTGGCAGAAGCGCCACATAGTTTTCTCCCGGCACATTGGACTTGTCCACGCCGGAATTGGCGCAGACAAAACCATGACGGGTTTCGGTTATTATTTTGCCGTCTGCCATCCGTCGAATGCTTCTGGCTTCTCTAAGGACAACTTCAACCAAGGCTGGGTCTTTACCGTAAAGTTCGGCAACGTTCTTTGCAAAAGCTGAGGGCACAACTTCACTTAGGTTTACAATTCGCCCTTCGGCTCTGGACACAACCACGTGGGTTACCACTATTATGTCGCCATCCTGTACCGGAGTGCCCTGTTTTTCCGCAGCCCTGCATATCAGCTCGGCGATATTGTCTCCCGCTTTAACAATGGGTACGCCCTCAACTCCAATTATCTGAACAATGTTCATAACGGCCCCTTAGATGAAAAGTATGGGTGTATAAGTTTCTAACAGTTTCGCCTTGAGGTTACCGTGACTGTGGCACGCAAAACTTTAATTTTGAAGCTTCTCCCTTTAGAAGGCAAGAGAGATGATGTTTGATGAAAATATTGCACGAGTTTGTTCCAACCCGCAAGTTCTTGAAGTTGGCTGAAGAAGTTAAAGACTTCGTAGACGGATGGAACATAACCGACAGCGCCGCCGGCATGCCAGCGCCAAGCGGGACAGCAGTTGGATGCGTGCTCAAAACAAAATATCCAGACAAAATAGTAATACCAATCTTTATATTACATTATAAGGGACCAGTTGAGGTTGGAGGTTTAGCCCTAGCCGCAGACGCCGTTGGCCTAGACGGTCTTGTCTTAACAATGGGAGACATACCCAAATACGGCGAACCAATAAAAATGTTCAAGTCCTCTGAGGAAGCAAGGGACTTTCTACGTAACACTATACGTTTGAAAAATGTTAAGTTGGGATGCTTGCTCACAGCCCGCAAAACTGTTGAAGAAACCATAGCCCGCGCCAAAGAGCCTTGGGACTTCGTCTTCTTCATGAGGCTTGAGGACAAAACCTTCCCCATGCTAGAGCAAGTGGCAAAGGAGTGTAAACGCCTAAACAAGCCGATATACACGTATTTCCTAATTGGAACGCCGAAAAACGCTGAAATGGTGAAAATGATAGGATGGCCAACAACCACGACAATAGATCGCGTCGAGGAAGTCGCCAGCAAACTTGACGGGCTAGTGGATGGGGTAATAGCCACATGCGCCGGAGACTATGAAGGCGACAAAGAGCTCTTGGCGAAACTGCAGAAGTTCAGAAGCTAAACGCCATTCCTTTCCTCTTCTTTTTACGCAACTGTTTTAAGCCGAGTGTTACGCCAAACTTATACTTCGCGGATTTCACATCGAAGCTTTTTAATGACTTCTTCAGCCCTTGAAGGTTCAACCTTCAAAGTGTAAAGCATTTTTGGCGTGCGAAGTTTCAGTTTTACAACATCTTTTAAGCGTTTTACTGCACAGTATTCAGCTCTTTCGCTTATTTCCACGAATTTGTCTACATCGAAGATTTCCGTCGGCATGAAAGCATCTCCAAACTTGCTGTTGCTTTCTTAAAGAGCCTAACTTTTATCTGTTTTGGTCTTCCACCTGCCTTTCAGCTTGTCGCAGAATTTTACAAGTTGCCCGGGGGTTGGGTGCTCCGCCCTTGGACTTGAAATGTAATAGGCGGCTACAGCATTTGCCAATGTTAACCTAACAGCGTCTGGAAGCCCGTAGGCGTCGCCAACTATGTTTCCAGCGTTCCAAGCGTCACCGGCGCCTGTGGCTCTTAACACTGGAACCTTGAACGCTGGAACAACGGTCCATTTGTCCCTTATAAAGGTTGCAGAGAAGCTTGTGGTGTGCAAGTCTATTCTCGCGTTTAAGTGTTCGGCCAATACTTTGGCTGACTCTAAAGCCAGCCTTTCAAAATCAAGTTTTCGCTTTAAACTTTCCGTCTTTTGGTTCAAGATGGAGGCGTAAAAGGTTGCTTCATTCTCGTTTAGGCTTAATATGTCAACAAGGTTTGCTTGCAAAACCTTTCCCATCAAGTCTCGCGTTTTCGCCTTATTTGGAGTTGGATCCGCAGAGTCGAAGTATGTTTTACCCCTGCCTCTTGCTTTAACATGCCGAAAAACTTTTTGGGCTAGGGCTGTTCCAAATTTTCTCGTTCCAGCCCAGTTAAAG
>JAGTQG010000012.1 GCA_018396875.1 Candidatus Bathyarchaeota archaeon | reverse complement strand
TTCAGGCTTGTTAAGAAATTGCCTTAAAGAAAATCTAAATGGAAAGGATATTAAAAGTTGCTGTTGATCCAAAATTCAAAGGCGAAGTTGAAAAAGTGTTAAAACAACACAATCTGGAAGGTTGTTGTTTAGGCGCTTTCACAAGAGAGCAGAGACGTATACTCGTTAGAAAAGGCAGAGAAGAGCAGTTTCCGGAAACTGCCGAAGACCCTTATGAGAGAATCCTTTCAGCTGCATTGTAAACGTTCATGCGTTTTCCGCGTACAAAACCGATAAGGGTTAGGTTCGCCTTTCTGGCGACCTCAATGCCGGAGTTTAAGGCTGCCGCAATCGAGGCGACTATGGGTATGCCCACCCTTGCAGCTTTGAGCACTATGTCGGCGGATAGTCTACCGCTTAGGGCTAGGAAACACTCGCTGAAAAGGGCGCTTTTTAAAGCGGATTTTCCAACAGCCTTGTCCACAGCGTTGTGGCGCCCAACATCCTCAGCGAAAGCCAACATAGTACCATCCGCCCTGTAGACAGCGGCGACATGCACGCCCCCTGTCTTTCTAAAGGTTTCGGCTATGCGGTTTAAGTCTGCCACACATTTTTGGATTGTTTCAGCTTTAACCTTACCCGATGACGCAACAGGTTTAAGCCTCTCCAAAATTTTAGGTTGGTATGGGCCGCCACATGCCGATGGTATTACGCGATATAGGCGGCTTAAAAGCTTCAAACGCCTTTCAACGTTTATGGTTGGTTTTAAGCTAACATGGCACAAATCACCATTTTTAAAGGCTACTTCTTGGATTTCGCTAACAGCCTTAACAATGCCTTCACACAACAAGTGGCCAACAACCAGTTCTTTAAGGTCCGTGGGCGTGCAGAAAATGGTGGCATAATGCACACCGCCAAGAAAAATGTGGACAGGCTTTTCTACCGCCACAAAATCGTCGATCTTATGGGCTTTTCCAGACGCGGTGTCAATCTTAACAACTTCCACTCTTATTAAGTCGGATACCCCCTCTCTATTTTTTCAGTTCCGAAAGCACAAAACTGACGATTTCATCAGCAATGTTAACGCGAGTCACGGACTGCAGTCCCCGCCAGCCGGGTTGACTGTTGACCTCTACCACCACTGGACCTTTCGGGCTTTCTAGAATGTCTACGCCTGCAATTTTGCATTTTATTAGTTGTGCAGATTTGACAGCTAACTCTTCAAGTTCACCACTAAGCCTTAACGGTTCTGGACGGGCACCTTGGCTGTAGTTGGTTTTCCAGCTTGTGGCAACGCGACGCATGGCCGCAGCTACATGGTCACCTATTACAAATGCGCGGATATCTGAGCATCCATGGGGCACAAACTCTTGAAGGTAAATTACGCCATGATAGAATGTGATGGCCCTAAAAACTGTGTAGGCTACTTCTGGATCGGTTACGCGTGTAGAGCCTATTCCTCTTGAACCAAATATAGGTTTTACAACAACGTCGCCGCCAAGTTCATGAAAAGCCTTCAAGGCTTCATCAACATCCTCGGTAACCGCTGTTCGAGGCACGGGTACACCTGCATCTTCCAGAATTGCCAGCAAGTCATACTTGTCCACGCAGTGTTCAATGGCCTCGGGTGGATTAACCACATAAAAGCCTAAACGCTCAAGCCTATAAAGCACATCCATACGAAAAACGATCTCCTCTAAAGAGCCGCGCCCAATAGGCCGAATAATCAAGGCGTCTAAGTCTTTTAGGACGTCAATATTTCGCACGTTTAGGTAGGGCTTATATCCCACGCGGGCAACAAGCCATGGAAAACTAAAACAAACATAGGGGATTCCCCGTCTCTCCATCGCCATGCGAAGCTGAGACGAACTATATGCATTCGGGTTTCGCGTGACAATTCCAAACTTCAAAGCTTAACCGCCTATGGCTAGCGTTTAACGTGAAAATCGTGTTTGGCTAAACTCTTAAAGTTTCCGTGCAACACTTGCCACACAGAAGACTAGAATTTGCAAATGTATGACCGCAAATCCCGGGCATCCTGCGGTTTTTTGGAAAGCTTAACCATTAAGTATGCGCCATACTCGTTAAAGTATGGCGGCCCCCTTCTCGAGAACAGTGTTAAAATTTTCCCTCCATGATCTATTTTATAGCCTTCCACGCATGGCTCATGTCCCCTCACAATAATTTTAACGCCGAAACGTTGGAGGACGTCCTCTGTCACTTTTTGTCCGAAAAGTTTTCCTGCACCACGAGGCGAAGCACATGTTTCGCTTATATAATCTGTGGGGTCGCTCCAAAGCAGGTCCTCAAGTAGGTTTTCTTTTGGATGCCGTGTATGGGCGTAGGCTAAATCTTCAAGCGTTTTTGCTTGGGGCGGCGGTCCGCCGTGCACCATTAGGTAGCGGTCTTCCACAACCACAGCATTGTATAAACAGTTGAAGAGCTTGCGTATGCTTGTGTAGGCTTCCTCCCACTTGGCGCCGAAGCGTGCTTCAAACTGCCATGGCAGATCGTGAGGCGAAGCTGTCAAGTCTTCTGGGCCTTCATGGTTTCCCCGTAATAGGACTACTTGCCTTGGAAATTGGAGTTTAAGCCTTAAAACCATATGGTAAACCTCGGCTGAGAAGGGGCCCCTATCTCCATAGTCGCCTAAGAAAATGATGACGGCATTGGGGTTTTGGCTCATTTTTTGGACGAATTGGCTTCCATTTAAGATGTCAACAAGGCTTTCAAGATCACCGTGTAAATCGCCTACAACTAAAGCCTCGCCAACGGGTTTAAGCTTCACAAGCCGCCCAACAATTTCAAGGTTTCCGATTCTACCATTTTCGCGTTTAAGAAGCTTGACGGCTTCATCAACAAGCTGACAGAACTCTTGACACGAAGCATCCAGAGCTTCTTTAACTAACTGCCGAAGTTGCAAGCCTTTCTCCATCCTCAAACTTTATGGTTATTTCGCGTCCGCTAAAAGCCTCAATATTCTTTTCCACAAGGCTTTTATGGCTATTCATTTTCTCCGCCACCTCTTGAATTTGCCCTCTTAGGACGGTTGCCTCGGATTTCAGCCTCTCCAGTTTTCTGCGTATGCTTTCGGCGTGTTCCCGCAGTCTTGCCGTTTCCGCCATGGTTTCGGCTATAATCGTAGAAGTTGAAAGCTTGGCCTTTTGCATTTTCGCCTCCACGCATTTCTTGTGTAGGCTTGCAAGCGAATCTTTGTCCACGATTTCTGTTATGGCTTGTTTTGCCTTGCGCTCCTTGTCCTCTTTAAGTTCAAGCTTCCCCTCGGAAAGCGTCCTTGCAGTTTTCTGGAGAATCTGCCTCAAAAGCGGATAGTTAGCGTTTTCTGTTGCCAATGCCTCAAAGGGGTCAGCTAAATACTCGCCAAGCTTTTTGGCTTCTTCCGGTGTTAAGCCACTTCCCGCACCATGCAAAACAAGGGACTGAAGCTTCAGTAAGGGTTTCTGCAAATGTCGAAGGTTATGGGCAACTTCTCTCCTCAAGCATTCCACGGTCTCAGTTATCTTGGCTAGTTCGGCTATTCCGCCGCCTTTTTCTAATTCTGCAATTCTGCGCTCCGTTTGAGTCAACTCTTCCCTCAAGCTGACTCTTTCACTTTCAACCCTTGCATATTCGTCTTCTAAACTCGCCAGCCGACTCTTTAACGCCATAATTTCTTCGACCAATTGAAAGGTTTCCTCCAAAGTTTTGGCTTTCACATACTCCTTCGCCAAGAAGCTACCTAACTCTTTAAGCGAGGCCTTTGCATTTTCAAAAGCCCGCAGGAATTTTCCACGATCCATTATGAAAAAAGGTGAAATCCTCGGAAACCAGTTCCGCACATCCAAGTCCGTAACAGCATAAGCCTTTTGGGCAAGGCCCACAAACTCTTCAACATCCTTAAATGATGGTTTTTCTGGAACTTTAAGCGACTGCATCCGCTCCAAAAAAAGTTTAGCCAGCTTGTTTAGGGCCTGAGCCCGTTTAAAAGTGCGGGGGTTACGCTTCTCAATTTCTTTTCGACTGCTTTCCATAAGCACCCTGCAAGCCTCAACCAAGCCATCATGGGCTCCACGCATTTCCTTAAGAAACTTTTCAGCTTTTGTTTGAACTGGTGCAAGAGTTGAAGCTGTTTGAGCCTCAAGCCACTCGTTAAGTTCCGACAACGGTATTTCTAAACGTGTAGACAAGCGGTTTCCCAGATATGATGTACGTTGGAGCCTTATTTTATTTTCAGTTCTACTGTTTTTACTTAAAAATGCGTAGTTACTCTTAAATAGGTAAAAAGCTTATGTTTGCAACGCTATGTCATACAGAAAAAGCATCACAATTTCCTACATCATCGTATTTTCAAGCCTCGCAATAATCCTAACACTAATAAAAGCTGAAATACCATTCCCGCTTCTACCATACCTCAAATTCGATTTTGCGGAAGTTCCAGTGATGTTCCTACTTTTGATCGGCGGGCTTGGTCCAGCCCTAGCTGCAGAAACAATTCATTGGATAGGCTTAACCATCCGCGCCGGAGACATTTTGGGACCGTTGATGAAGTATCTGGCAGTAGCTCCAATGCTGGTTGGCTTCTGGCTTGGAATTGAAATGTATAGAAGGCTCGCAGTGGGAAGGGAAACTAAAAAGAGCTTAACTATGGCTCTTGGAACCAGCATGCTCATGGGAACAATTATCAGAGTAATTATTTGCAGTATCACCAACATTATCGTACTCCTTCTCATAGCGCCTCAATACCTCACATTTGCGGGTTCAATGCTAAAAAGCATAGGGATCAACGCATCATCAAACCTTGAAGTTTTAATGTGGACTCTGCTGCTAACAGCAGTCTTTAACACACTCCACGTGCCATTTTCATCAGTTATCGCCATAATCACCTTTAAAGCAGCTGCCCTAAGAATGCCCGTAATAGCCGAAAAAAGTTGGATTTTCCTTAAAATTTGTCGAGTAAAAATCATCAATGAATGAAGAGTCAATGGCAAAGCTTAAAATTCAGCTAAAGGATTCTTTCAAGGCTTTTGGGTTTATTTCTCCAGCCTTGAATGTGTTTCCAGTTCTCAAATTGTTGACAACGACCACGGCTGGGGCGAAAATGTTTGGGTCTATTTTATAGAAGTCGTAGCCTGCAGCCTTGAAAATTTCTAAGAAGGGGCGCCCATAGTCTTTGGAGGCTTTTGAAGGCGCCTTTTCCACGGTTTTTACCAGTTCCTCCTCATTTTCATAGTCCACAATGTAATAGGTTGTTCCGCCATACAATATGGCGTCGTTAGTTCTAGCCATGGCCTTGACAAATTTCGGATGGATAGGCGGTATGGGAGCACATCCCCACGCATAAATAACCGCGTTGGGGTCAAAACCAAGCTTGTTAAGTTTGTGGATTCCAGTTTCAACAATGCGACCAGCTACTTGGGTGGCGCCAGCAACGCTAGCCGTCGGCGTCAAAATTATGGCCAAATTTCTCGTGTTCACTTTGCAGTCGCAGGCTAAACGTTCTATAAGTGTTTCTGGCGGATATTTGTCTGTTTCCAAAACTACTATGGCTTTGTCATATTCATCCCTGTAGCCTATACGCTCATAGACTTCCTTTGGTTTTTGGGCTATAGCTCTAGCTGGTCCAGAACCTATGGCGAAGTATTCGCCTTCCTTGATGTTCCAGCCTGCAAACTGCGAGCCCAAGGTGGCTATGGCTGGATGGTCTGTGTAAACAAATATTGTGGGAAGTTCTAGTTCGCCATACTGCCTACAGCTTATGCGGGCTTTTCCACACCCGCCCATGCAAATTTCCGTGATTATCTTGCCAGCTTGGAAGCCGCCCTTCGCTTCTATTCCAGCATCCACTAGTAAAGCGCCGTTTTTCGCCCTTTCAACCTTCACGCCATAATACTCCGGGTTTTCGCAAAGTTTTTCCAGAAGCTTCCAAGCCAGACGATTTACGCTTAAATTTGTTTTCAAAACATATTCACCTTTTAAAGGAACTTTTCATAGTGGCTTAAGTGTGGGTTTGGCTCTTTTGCGATGAAAAGCCTTCCATGACCGTTTTCGGTCAAGTCGCCGATAAAAAGGTAGAAGGGCGCCTCTACAATTTCGCCTTCCTCGATTTTAACCCTTTTCCTCAAGCCTTCAATGGTGAATGTGGGCATCACGGATTCTATGTGGCCTCCAACCACTATTGTGCCGTCCACCATGCATGCGCCAGCCCTTGACTCGCAGTCCTTCTGCACGTAAATTGTGCCGCCCTTCATGCGGAAACCCGCAAATTGGCCAGCTGAACCGTAAATTTTGATTATACCCTTTCTCATGTGGGCTCCGGCTTCGCGTCCCACGTTTCCATGCACTATTATTTTTCCATCTTTCATGCCTTCTGTACTGCCTCTGTATGGTGCGCCCAAATAGTCGCCTGCGTTGCCATAGATCTCTATTGTGCCGCCTTTCATCATGGAGCCAGCCCAACCCAAAACGTTGCCGTAAACGGTTATTTTTCCGCCCCGCATTTCCTCGCCCAAGTGCATGCCAGCGTCGCCCTTGATGATTATTTCGCCGCTTTTCATGCCAACGCCTATCCGCCTAACACGGCTGGCGTTGCCGTGAATCGTTATCACTGGAGCTTCAAAAGATGTTTCAACCGCTTCAACCTTGAAGAGTTCTCCGAGCCTTTTCTGTTTGTTCCCCTCCCAAACCTTCAAGGCTTCGATTTCTTTGAGGCTTTTTTCTTGAAAGATGTCAGGGTTTATGCATTCCGCCACTATTGGCAGTTTAAACTCTTTCAGCGGGTAAAGATTCACGTTCATTACACATCAGCCTTCACGGGTATTGGATGGGAAACAGCCAGATAATCCTCTGAAACCGGATAATTCTCAAACTCAACAGTCCAATATTCCTTGAAGCGGCGCTTCATGTTTTCGTTTACCTCTATTTCGCATGGTTCCCGCAGTTGCACGTCCACCCACATGGTGGCGCCGTCAATATGCTTTAAAACTTCACCGTCTTTTACAACCACATGTCCACTTTTAATTGTGTAGGCTGCACGCTTGAAGGCGCGCCTAACAGCCTTATACTTTTTGGACGGGTCCATGGTTTCTGGGTTGAAGTTGTATATGGCGATGTCCGCGTCTGCCCCCACACCAAGATGCCCCTTATTTTTTAGGCCTAGGGCTTTGGCTTGCCCCGCGCGGGTCACTATGGCAATTTCGTAAAAGTCTAGTTCACGGTCTATGGATGGAAGTAGGCTTCGGCTTCTAGCTTTGGGATTAATCCTTTTAAGGGTGGCTTCTCTGGCTTTTCGACTCATAAGCCAAGCCACAATCCGTGGATAAGCAATGAATGGCCCGCCGTTGGGATGATCCGTTGTCATCAAGATTTTCCACGGGTCCTTAATTAGGAGGGCAAGTTCGAGGCCTATAGACCATTGGGTGGCGTGGACATAGCTTTTCCGCCTGTAGTGGAAGGGCACGATTCCAGCGCTTGTCTCGGTTTCCACGTCATGGTTTGTCCACTTGTTCCCGCTAAGCATGTGAAGCGTGTATTGAAAGGGGCCATCAGCCGTCATGGTTGTAGTGTCCGTGAAAATGACTTGTCCCATGTCCATTGTCACGTGAGAATGCGCGTTCACGTAGTTGGCTATTTCTTCGGCCCCGGACTCGAAGGTTCGCCAGTCGTCGCCTTTAAAAGCGCAGAACTGGCAGTGGGTTATGTGGATGGCTGGCTTGCCATCCTCTGCCAAATCTTCAACACATCGCATTGTTTCGATGGCCGTTACATAGTTGCCTGGTTTACCCAAATTGTTCGTATGCACGTGGATTGTGTGCGGCAAGTTTAGAAGCTTGTTAACCTTACACAAGCCGCGGATGATTTCGCGAGGCGTAATCCCAAAATATGGAACGGGGTCGTCTATGCTTTCCACATTGCGGCCGAAACCCCAAGCTTCAAGCCCGCCGGGATTGACAAGTTTTATGGCGTAGCCCTTTGTCGCCTTAATCATCCAAGCAACGTGGCGGGCGCACTCCTCGATTTTGCCGTCTCGCAGGTATTCGAGCACAAACCACCAGTCGCCGAGAAGCGGGTAACTAGCCTTATCAATAATGGGCGTGTCGCTAAGCTCCTCGTGTGTGTGCTTCGCCTCCAACGGCGGCATAGCTGGATCCATAACCGTTGTCCAACCCATCCGCGCATAACGATAGCCTGTCGTAAACGTGGACGGAATAGAATAGCCAACGCCGGATCTCGTAACGGCGGTTTTCGGCTCAACATCTTTAAAGTGGTCTTCTGGACGCAGCAGCCTTCCAGCGTTCACTTTGCCGCCGGCTATGTGGCTGTGAATATCTATGCCGCCGGGCATGATTGTCATGCCAGTGGCATCTATCTTCTTGGCTCTGCGTTCGTTGACTTTTTCCACTATTTTGCCGTCTTTTACTGCTATATCCATTTTTTCGCCATTAACGCCGTTAATCGGGTCGTAAACAAACCCGTTTCTTATAAGAAGCTCCATTCTAGGCAGCCTCCGCTTTTGCTTTTTCACGTTTTATTTTTCTAACCTCGGTCAGGATTCTCCTCAAGATTTCTTCGTCTGGCAAAACGCCTCTAGGCGGATCCACAACTTTCTTGAGAGGTATGGGCACATGGTCCATGCGGTAGGCGGTTCCAGACGCCTCAACACCAACCATGGCTGAAGGAATTACCACATCCGCCACTTGCGCCGTAACATCCATGTGGGGACCAATGTAGATTAAGGGGTTTTTAGCAATGTGTTCAGCCGCCTTCCGCGGAAAGTTTGAAACGGGGTCTGAAGCTACAATTAAGGCGGCGTCAGATTCACCTCGCAGCAGCACATCCACAACGGATGTTTCGCCTGGATTATACCTTGGATAGCCCAGCGAAAAGTCTACAGCGTACGGGTAGCCTGTCTGCCAAGTAAACACTGTATTGGCACCTGTCACGTTAAAGTGCCCCCGCATGGGCATTATCACAAACTTTGTCCGCATGTTTAGGTCGCGGACCAGCGATAAAGCCGCGTCAATGTTGCGGAGTTTTGCGCCACTCATGGTTAAGCCAAGTCCAAAGAAAAGCGCACCGAAGTCGCAGCTGACCATGGCGTCTGCAACCTCCTCCAAATATCCGACTGGCACGCCAGCAACACTGTCCACTTCAAGTTCCTGGTCGCGGATTAAAGCCCTAAAGGCTTGCAAAAGCTCGTAGTCCTTTCCGGGCTCTACTCGGACGAAGAAGTCGGCCATCTCCGCCGTCTTTGTTCGTCTAACATCAATTACTATGAGTTTTCTGCCCTCCTTAGCGATAGACGGCACAAAAGTGGGTTCCAGTTGGGCTTTAATTTCTGGAGGCTTTTTGAAGACAAGTCTTCTAACTGTGCTTTGAATCTTTTTACGACCTATAAGAGTTCTGATTTTCGCTATGTATCCTCTCCATGCGCTTTTCTCGAATCGACCTTCAGAAAAAGCCGTGTAGCGTTCAATATGACGAGGATGAGCACTCCACGGGTCGCATCCCCAATAAATGATTAGGTCGGCTCTGTGGCGAATCTGCCCCAAAGTACATGAAGGTATGCCGACGTCTTGAACGCTTAGGAGGGATGGACCGTGGCAAACAACCGCCGTGTTATCTATGACGCCACCAACCTCTTCGGCTAGTTCTATGCCAACGCTTATGGCTTCGCAGCTTGTGCTGCTCCAACCATAAAGCACGGGGTAATTAGCTTCTGCAAGAATTTCTGCAGCCCGTTGAACAGCCTCTTTAAGTGTTGTCTTAACAAGTTCGCCGTTTTTTCGGATTAGGGGCTTGCGGATGCGGTGTTCACTGCGGTGGCTTAGGAATTTGGCTTCACACATGGCGCAGCCATTCTTAACCTTAACAATCTCGCCGTTTTCAATGGTCAGCTCTATGTCGTCGCAGAGGCTTCCACAAACCGGACATGTCACAGCTTTAACAATCGGCATCAATTAACCCTTCCCAAACTGTTGTTTGAGAAGCTCCTCCAAACCCAAAACAGGCTTGTCCGTTGGCTCCACAACAGCGGGCACACCCTTAAAACTTGGCATACCAATCCCATGAGTTTCCGGGTCCACAACAACATTCGCCCAAGGACCGTAAGGAATGTAAATTACGCCGGGATGGGGCGCCCTCAAAGATTTTTTAGCCTTCACCACAACGGAGCCAAAAGCCGTTGAAACCTGGACGTTTACGCCATCTTTTACGCCAAGCTTCCGCATATCTCCGGGATCCATGTAGCATACAGAGACGCTTTCCACATATTCCCTTGTGCTTTTTCCAAGCTCTTTTCCAACACCTTGCTCTATTGTGCGCCCCGTCAACAGCACAACCTTCAATTTAGGCTTTTCAGCCATTAGCCAACCTCAAACCGGTTTTGTTCGACGTTCACTTGGAGACTACATACAGCTATCTTAACCCTAATTAATTTATCCCTCCGCTAAACCACCGATAATCCATGTACTTTTGGCTTTGGGAAAAGCCAAAAATGACTAGCCCCTCTAGTTTCACGAAGCATTTATGGTCTGTAGCCGTTTAGGACTGCCAGGGCGATGGCTGCTGCTATTATGTCGGCTGTTGTGCCGGGGTTTAAGTTGTTGCCGTCCAGCCGCAGGACAGCATCGAACAGTCGGAGCTTCTCCCTTCCATTAGGGGTCTTTAAGCCGCCGTTTTCTAGGACTTCTTTAGCCATGACTGATACTTCACGGGCTTTTTGCATACCCACTTTTCTAGCAATGAAGGTGTCCGGGTAGGCTGCCAAAACTTCGAGAAAGGCGTGAATCACAGCACTGTTGATGTCGCCGTTCTTCTTAAGCCAGCGCATCAAGCTTGGATACGCAAAGTCAAAAGTGACTGGATAATTGTTAATCCATTCTGAGCAAACCATGTCATAAGACGCGGCTATCTGAAAGACTTGATAAAGCGTAATCCTTTCGCACAGAATCCTCCCCGTTGATGCGGGATCGTTCACGTCCAGGTCGGGCGCCTTTCCAAGCCCGCTTGGCTTAGCTATTTTAACAGCCTCGTAAACGGCAACAGCATCTTCAGGCGTGGTTGCCTCCACAACCCGTTTAAGGTTTTGTCTCAACTCTGAAAGTTCGAAAACGCCGTTCTCCGCAGGTGTCATGCCAGCCGCCACAGCCAAAGGCACAAACAACAAAACCGTGCCAAGCAAAGTGTTGCCCCCGCTCTGCCAGCGGCTTATCTCAGCAACACAATCGCGAATGATTTGTCCAACACTAACTTCGCTTAGTCCGAGTTCGCCCTTAGAAACAGCCACGCCCCTTTCGGCGGCAAGCCTAAAAAATGGGGCTGCAGCCACTGCCGAAGCCAAAAAATGCATGTGATTTGTGCCCTCAAAACCCACTACAAGGTTAACGTTACCAGGCTTGTCAGCGCTAACTTCCAAAAGGATGGCTAACTCCAAGCAACGTGAAACATGCTCAGCCTTGTTGAACGTGAAAGCCATCAAACATCGCACCTTACAATATAGCTTGTATGGAAAGGCTTATTAACGTTGTGTAAAAAATTACACAGCAATTACCAAAAATACACAGGGCGATAAACGTTGGCAAGCACCGAATTATCTACAAAAAACGTGGCGTTACTCACAATTTTCGCTGCGCTCTCCTTCATAATCTGCAAGTTCATTCCGGGAATACCCATAGTTGGCATTCCAGACGCACAAATAAAGTTTGACGCAGCCGTCGCACCCCTTTACGGAATGGTAATCGGTCCATACATGGGTTTTCTAGCTGCTCTGATAGGTGGATTAATCGCTGCAGGCAATCCCTTCAGCGTTTTAACATCCTTCTGCACTGCAATTTCAGCCATGGTGGCAGGATTCCTAACATTGGACAAAATATCGAAAAACAGCAAAATTCAAGGATGGCCTATATCCGCAGTAATTCTCGCCACCTTGATAGCTGGGTGGTACGCTACATGGGTTGGACAAAAAGCCATATTCTATCCAGTCCTACACTTTGCAGGCTTATTCGCCATTTTGATCACGCGGGGTTGGGTTGCAAACTCGTTTAAGGAAATTGGAGTTCCCAAAGAGGGTTGGCAGTTTAAGCCAGCTTCCATATTATCCGGCGTGATCCTGTTCGCCGTCGGCTACATGTTCACAAAGCCATACATGAACGAGGCAATTCCACTAAACTATCTTTCGCTTCCTCTATACATAGTAGCGGCTGTTCTAATTCTCTATGGAATCTTTGGAGCTGGGCGATTCTCCTTCATTTCAGCAGTTTTCCTAGCTGACTACTGTGGCATAATTGCTGACCACATGCTTGGAAACCTAATATTCATAGCAACAATAGACATTTTCATCCCGCTCAGCGTTGTGGAGGAATATTTCCTCAAACCCTTGGGGTTGCCTGACATACCGTCGTTATTCATGTATATGGTTCCAGTTTCAGCCATCGAAAGGATACTAATGACTGTTGTGGCAACAATAGTTGGAGTGGGGTTAATCTCCGGACTTTATAAAGCCGGCCTCATACCCAAGAAACAATAAAAGCATGAAGCTCCCCACTTTAACCTCTATGGAAAAAGGGTTCCGCGAAGGAGACTTCATAGAGACAAAGCAAGGCTTAATATTTGACGTGAAAGGGCTAATTCATCCCCCAAACAGAGTAATAGCTTTCATAAGGTATTATCAAAGCAGTATAGGGGAAAGACAGAGAGACAAACATCGCTCTTACGAGAAGGTTTACTCTCTCTCGGAGCGTTATAGTTGGCTAAAAAATAATTTTCCAGAATACTTAGTCTATGACCCGGTTTTCGACGAAGAGATATGCGAAGTACCAACGAATCATGTTAAAATGCATTATATGCCGGTTAAAGTGCTTCAAAGGCTCCGAAAAACGGAAAGTTTAGACGATCTTGAAAGGGCAGTTTTGGAAATGGCTTCTTTGCTCAAATCTTCCGCAAACATTCCATGGAATGCTATTGGTGCTTCAGGCTCAGTTATGGCGGGCTTGCACACAATTGACTCGGACATTGACTTAGTTGTTTATGGTTCTAAAAACTGTTGGAAAGTTTATTCGACAATCAAATTCTTGTTTGAAGATCCATCTTGCCCACTAAAGCCTTATTCTCGGAACGAGCTACGGAAGCTCTTCGATTTCCGTTCGAAAGACACCCTTATGAGTTTCGAGGACTTCGTGGCAGTAGAGTCTAGGAAAAGTTTTCAAGGCAAGTTTTTGGATAGAGACTTTTTCATTCGTTTCGTGAAGGACTTTGGCGAAATAGACGAGAAGTATGGTGACATCCTTTACAAGAACTGCGGCTATGGGAAGATTGAAGCTGTTGTGGTGGATGATTCAGAATCTATTTTTACACCGTGCACATACAAAATTGAAAACGTCAAAAATGTTGAAGGACCGAAACTTCAGCCAATAAAAGAGATCGTTTCCTTCCGCGGGAGGTTTTGTGAACAGGCAAGGAAAGGCGAAACAGTTGTGGCGCAGGGCAAAATTGAACATGTAGTGGACCGAAGAAATGGCAGCGAATATTTTAGGCTGTTAATCGGAAATAAGCCTTCAGATTTCATGGTTCTTAAAAGGCTATAACCCCAAAATAGGGAATCTCTTTCTCCCGTGGAGTTGAAACCAAAATCTTTTAGGAAACTGTCACTTGTGGGTGTAGGCCATGAGCGTTGTAGGATATTCCAACGGTCCTTTTCCACAGGCACATGAAATTATTTCCAATTCAACTTCTCTATCTGACAGTTTCTCCAATAGTATTAAAATTGCGAATGTTAGACCTTTTTAATGACTTGCTCGTAGTAGCGTGGACCATAGGTTAATGTTATCTGGTGGAAGCTTTCGCCATTTTGCATTTCAACTTTTTCGAGGTTTCCTTCCACATAGACAGATTCGCCCTTCCACGCTTGCATCCTAAACTCTTCGAGGTAGGAGACAACCTGTTTTAAATCGTCAACTTGTGGTCCTTCTAAGATGCGTATTGGTTCGACTTTGTAAACTGATGGCATGTAGGGTGCTTCTGCATCATCTTTTATGTGTAGAATGGCTTTAATCCAGCTAGTCCAAGTGATTCTTTTGATTTCACCATAATTGTTTTGAATTTCTTTCCAGCTTTTCACTGGTTCAAACTCCACTTTTATGACGCGTCCAGAAGCCTTGTCGTGGAAAACCCCGTAGATTAGTTTGCGTTTCTGGTGCCAGACAAACTCTTGTGGTGTCAGATTTTTGTAGCGCCAAACTTTTCCCTGGACAGGTGAATCGTTGGCAAACTCGTTGGAAAAACTTGAATCGCTGTCTTCGTATAGTTCTTGGAGGAGACTGCGGATTTTTTCTAGGTTTTCTCTGCCGTAGACGATGAAGTCCAAGTCTGAAAATTTTGGGTGGTAAAAGCCGTGAAGTAGTGAGCCGAAAACTCCGAAATCTTCCAAGCAGAGGCCAAGACGAAACACTGTTGCCTCTAAAACCTCATGCATCGCCTTAAGTAGTTCGTCCTTTGGCTCCGTTTCCACAAGCCTTTTTAGAGCCTCTTCTGGCTTGCGGACACCCGCAACGTCCCCGCAATGGACGCCTACAACTTTTTTGCCAAGCGGCTTATGGAGAACCATGTATCGTGGGAAGTGTTTTTGAATAAAATTCCAGCCTTCATCTTCATAAAACTTGTAAAAGACATTTTTGCCATCGGTCCTAAACGCTTTTGGATTTTTGGACTGGAAAAGGGTTGAGGGCGCATACTCCAAGTCGCAGATGTAACTCTCCGGTGGGTGTGTGTAGCCAAAAACCCGAAAGATTAAGCCTTCCCGTGTAACTATAGCGTCGCGGTCTCTAAGCTTTAAACCGTTTGAACTGGCCAAATGTATTCTTCCTCGCTTTCCGCAGAGCCGACAACGACCTGATACGTGATTTTTCCAGAAGTTAAATTCTCTACACGCTCAAGCACTCCAGAAACCTCTATTTGCTGTCCCTTTCTAGCAACGTTTCTGTAGCATCCAATCATGGAAACAACTGTTTCTGGAACAATGTTCTCTGGAAGCGGCAAATCGCCATGCTGAGTGCAGTTTTCAACTTTGTAGATGGCGGGACGAAACATGGCTTCGCTGTCGTCCTTAACTTTGCATCTGAATTTGACTGGAGCTATGGGCGTATACTGGCATTCGCCATATTTAACATTGATTTCTTCTGGCTTGCGGACAGCGTTATACATGAAAATCTTGCCTTTGAAGCGTCCCTTAAATCGTCTTGCAGCGTCTAAACGGTTGCTGAAAATGTAAGTTAAGACACCTTCCTGGACAAGCTTTTCAATGGCGTCTTCAACACGACGAAAGTTTTGGCTTCCGTAGACCACTATGTCTATGTCGGATTCTGTTGAATGCATGTTTAGGGCTATGGAACCGTGAACCCCGAAATCTTCCAGAGGCACCTTAGCCTCGCTGGATACGAGTTGAACAAACTCTAGGGTTAACTCTTGCAGCTTATCCCTTCCTTCAGCTTTCATTAAGGCTTTTAGACGTTCTCTTGGAACAAAAACCTCAACAATACAGTCTATGGGGGCGCTGATAACCTCTTTTTGCCTGAAAGGACAGAAATAAATGTATTCTGGAAAATTTTTTCTGAAAACTTCGAGAAAGGTTTGATAGTTTTTGGCTGTGTAGAGTTTTTCAGCTCTGAAAAGCTCCGTCTCGCCGAGACGCCAAGTCCTCTCAAGCATTCGGATTTGGAAAAGCTCCTTAAAACGGGACGGAATATATTTTAGGAATGCAAAAACACGGTTTTTTGGATGTTCGTATCCGAAAACGTTTAAAATGAAGCCCTCCCGCGTTATGAAAGTGTCGCCGTCGAAGGGCTTCCAGCTGGTCGTTTTTAGACACCTCTGATAGACTTTTGGCTGGCTGTTTAAAAGCTTACCGACGGAAAAACAATATTAGACAGCCCTTTAAAGGGAATTTGAAGGTGTATGATTTGAGCCTTTCACATGAATCCCATCCATACGTTGTTTTTCTCCCAGCTGAACAAAAGGACAAAATTCTAAGCGCCATTTTCGGCTCCAAGGCTTCCCTTGAAATTTTAAGATTTTTTCTTAAACGTGGAATAGCCAATAAAATCTACCAGAAAGACCTCGTTAGAAGGCTTGCCTACTCAAATAAAACAATAATTGAAAACTTGAAAATCCTGACGGGGCTCGGTGTTCTAACCGAGTGCATGGAAAAATCTGAACATGAAGGGCGAACAGTTTGGGTTAAAGCCTATAAACTGTCAGACACTGGCAAGTGGTTCGCCCTCCTAATAGCCGAAGAAAAAGAGCTTTCAGACAAGGAAAAAGCAGAAATACTTCAAAACATTTTCAGAAGCTACATAAAATGGGTTAAAAATCTATCGGAAAAACTTGGCATGAACAAAGAAACCTTCAAGAGAATATTTGACGAAGAGATGGAAAAATGAAAACCAAGCCGACCGTCATATCCGTTATAGGAAGCAAAAACTCTGGAAAAACCACAGTGATAGAGCTTTTGATCCAAGAATTAACGAAAAGAGGCTACCGCGTGGCTGCTGTGAAACACATCCCAGAAAAAGACTTCACCATAGACACGGAAGGTAGAGACACTTGGCGGTTCGCAAAAGCAGGTGCCAAAACAGTGATTGCCATATCGCCAACAGAAGTAACCACTATAGAAAAAGCTGACACAAGCGGGTTGACTTTAAGCGACATCTTGGAAAAAATTGTGGAAAACGACATAGTTCTAGTTGAAGGTTTTAGAAAGCTTCTGGGAGAAAACATTGAAGTTCCGAAGATTATCACCGTGAAAAACGCCAGAGAAATTTTGGAGAACGCTAAAACCTTCAAGCCAATCATAGCGTTTGCCGGACTTCAACAAATAAACGTGACACAACTGGGCGTCCCATACGTAAATGCCTTAGAAAACGGCGGTAAACTTGCAGATTTAGTTGAGGATTTAATCAGAAAAAGGAGAAATTAGGCTGAAAAAGCCCTCTTAACCAGGCGCCCCCAACATTTGTGGGGTTTGGAGATTCCGTAGGGGGAGAAGGGGAGAAAGGAGAGCTCGCAAAAACAGAAAAGCCGAATTTCTCCAAACCCTTCCACCTTGAGGGCGCCCCTAAAGGGCTTTAAAAGCTTCAAACCATCTATTGTAGAGCGTCAACATGTCAAGGGAAACACTTGGCTTCCGCTCCTCCAAGATTTGCCTGAAATCGCTCATCCGCAAGGGCCGAGGCTTTGCAAGCTTGTTTGCAGCTTGGCCAGACTCAAAGAATTCGCCTATAACCTTTAGATGGGCGGCTTGACAGACATCCTTTATGTCGCTTCCAGAGAAGCCCTCGGAAAGCCTCGCCAACTCGTGCAAGTCCACATCTGGAGCTAGAGTCAAATGGCTTGTGTAGTGTTTAAACATCATAAGCCGCGCGTGAAAGTCTGGCAATGGCACGAGGATTCGCTTCTGGAAACGCCGTATGAAGGGCCAGTCTAAGTCCCAAGGTTTGTTGGTGGCTCCGATAACATAGACGTGGAGGTTTTTACCCTTGTCAATTATGCCGTCCATCTCTTTCAAGAACTGGTTGCGTACACGAACTTCACCGCCAACCTCGTTGGAATGCTTACCCATAAGAGAATCCAACTCGTCAATGAAAATTATAGCTGGCTTCTTATCTTCCAAGGCACATCTTCTTGCAGACTCAAAAAGCCTAGCGACATTCTGCTCCGCTTCACCCAGCCACTTAGACATTATGGAAGCCGCATCCACAGAAATGAAAACAGCGTCGATCTCAGTGGCGGCGGCAGCAGCCAACAAAGTTTTACCACAACCTGGAGGGCCGAAAAGCAGTATACCCCTAGGCCAGCCAAGCGGGAACAGATCTGGCCTCTGAACCGGGTAGATTATAGCCTCCTTGATGGCTCTTTTCGCAGAGTCTAAACCTATAACTTCGTCCCATCGAACGTTTGGCTTCTCTTTTATTATTAAGTCTTCATAGCTTGCCTTCTTAGTCTCGCCTGGTTTAGCACTCTCAACGCTTTTAGATTCAGGTTGCTGTTCGGTTGGAGCAATGGAACCTTGCAGCACCTTTATCCTTTCTTGGTAGGCTATGGCTCTTTGAATGTAAATCTTGTTTAGGCTGTACTCGGGGTACAATTGCACAAGCTTCAGCAACGTTTCTATGGCTTTCTGGTACATGGTTATGGCCATGCCCTTTGCGCCCTGCTTGTCTAGGCGAACAGCCTCCAAGGCATAGTTGGTGGCTGACTTTTCAAGCTCTTGGGCAGCTTCCATGGGAGGTTCACCTCTTAGCTTCAATTTTCACTTTTCCCTTTGCCCCCAAACTTTGCAGAGCCCTCTCAACCTCCTCATATGAGGCGCCCAAGTCACGTGAACAACGGATTAAATCTATCTCGCCGCCGCTTCGACGCACATACTCCAAGAGGGCGTCTTCAAGGGATGGCTTTGCAACTTTTAGGCTGATTTCCTGAATCTCAGCCTTTCTAAAGGAAATTAGATTTTCAGAGCGGCTTCCACTCTCGTCAACAGCTTCGCCGCTAACGGTCTGAGAACACGAAGCGGCTAAAGCAACCATCTGTTTAATTTCAGCTTCAGCCTCCTCAAGTTTGGGCGCTTCCTGCGTAGCAGGCGGTTCGGGAAGCTTCTCCGAAACTTTCTTTTCAAGGAAGCTTGCAACCTCGTTTAGAATTTGTTCCCCAGCGGGCGTGACTTTGTCCACGGGTATCAAGACTTCGTCGGCGGATAATCTTGTCGAACAGATTGTTTCGCCTATAACATTATTTACCTCATTTATCTCTGACGAAACTTCAGGCAGTATTTCGGAAAGCTGTCTAGAGACGCTTTGAAGAGTTCTTAGGACAGGTTTTAAATCTATTACTATGTCGCTTAGCTCTCGCACCGTTTCGAGGCGGAGGATAACCCTTTCAAGCGCAAGCTCCACTTGTTGGAGAAAACTTATCAGACGTCGGACTTCAGCCAGCTCGTTAGCACATATAGCCGCTCTTTCGCGGTTGCTAGCTCTCAAAGCGTTTACGCATGTCTGGAAAAGAATTTTGTCCCTTTCCTTAAGCCTTAAAGATGCTTGGACAACCTTCTGCTGTTGAACCCTAAGCTTGTACACTGACTGGGTTAGGACTTCCCGTAGTGGTGGAGGGGAAGACACAAAAGGATTTTTGATTTCAGCTCCCTCCGCCCGCTACGCTTTAGGAAGCCCTTAAATGCTTGCGTCACCTGCTTCCTTCACATAAACTATCACGGGTGGTTCCGGAAGGCTTGCCGATGGGGGAGCCGGGGCTTCAACAGTTTTGGCAAGAGGCTCAGTAACGGTTTCGCCTAAAAGGATGTTTGAGAGTTTGCTCCTCAAACCTTCAAGGTCTGTCCTTTCCATATTGGCTCGTTTTAGGCACTCCTGTATCGTTGAGAAAGCCACATTATAAGATGAATCGTCAATCTCCCCTATCTCATGCTCAACTTCCAAGTGAACAAGGGCGTAGTTAAGCTCTTTAATCTCCCTATCGCACCTTTCAATCTCTTTTCCAATTCGTTCTAAGAGGGCTTGGGCTTCCATTTTAAGCTGGTTTAGGGCGCCTTCAAAACTTTTGTGCAGGTCTTCGTAGACTTCCGGTGATATCCTCTTTTTCTCATAAAGCTCTTTCAGGGCTTGGTCTTTACGCCAAACCAATGGAATTTGATTACAGAAGGCGGCTGTTTCGGCCTTTATGTCTGACATGTAGGTTACTTCTAACCCATCAAATTTTATGTTTCCAGCGGGATACTTTACGAAGTTTCCGTCGCTGCCTTTTATATAGACGTATTCCACTCCGCCGTTGGGTTTAACAGCGAAGGAGGCAACTTCTCCTATCAGGCGGCCGTATTCGTCTTTAACTGGTTTTCCAAGAGATAAAAAAATGTTGGAGTCTTGCGACATATGCATTCCTCCATTATGCTAAGATGTTTCTGTTGGGGTTTTTTCAGACAGAGGTACTTGTGGTATTCCAGTTGGAAGCTCTGGAAACTTCTCCTTGATTCTTTGTTCAGCAACGGCTGCTGCTTCCGTAAGGATTTTCTGAGCGTCTTCGTTGGCGGCTTCAAAGTTTATGGTTAAACCTGTGCTCTGTCCAGCCTCCACTATTATTCCGCTAAGCAAGTTGCCGATAAGCCCCAGCTCCCTTTCAGCTTCTGGGAAAATGTTAGCCATTCCAGCTTTCACAGCTCTTAAAACACTGACGGCTGGGCCGAGAGTTGAAACTACATCTCCAAGTTCTGATACAGTTCGTAACCTTAAGACTATTTGTTCAAGGGCAAGTCTGGCCTGCATTATCATTTTTTCCATTTTCCTAATCTCGGCAAGCTCGTTGGCGAAAACATTTGCACGCGCCATATCATGCTTTGTATAAGCATCGACAATTCTAGCAAATATTGACTTGTCTCTTTGACTGAACCTTTCGCTAGCCTGATCCAGCTTCTGGATCTGCAATTCTATGCGGCGGATGGCCATGTCAAGCCTCGGCTTCAACGGACCCGGAGGCCTCACAGCCTCTTTGATGCGTTCTGTGAGAGGTTGCTCGTCGCGTCTCTCATCCCATCGTTTACTAAACCTTTCTGACAATATAGATTCCTCCGAAGAAGGCATAGGCGCTTAAAGAAATTTTATACATTGTTAATATGCTAGAAATATCCACGTATATACGTAGAGATATACGTGCGGCTAAAGCCATTTTGGGCTTTAATTTTCTAGTGAAAAGAACAATTTGCTGTTTTCGCCGGAATAGACAGAAACTTGTAAGTTAGACTAAAAAGAACCCCCAAAATCAACTCTAGGCTAGGTGGAAACAGATGGGCGAAAGGTTAAAGATTTTCCTCTTCGTCGGGCTTCTAGGCTTCTTCGCAGGCATCATAGCCGACATAACAGCCACCTACGTAATCCCAGCACTTATCATGTTGCTGCCGCAGCTAGGCGTAATAACGCGATACATGCTTTCAGGGCTGGCAGGCGCATTCCTAACCATAATACTGGTAAGCATATGGGCATACGTCACCGGACCTAAAGAAACCTAACGCCATCCTCCTTTTTACCCTCGTCCAAACAATTTCATAGTGGAACCCTTTTATTCTTGGACTCAGGAGCGGAAAAACCAATCACCGATTCAGCGTACCTCGATTTCATCATAGTCCAATAAGATTGGATGTGGCGAAATTATTTATGTGTTTCACGAGGTGGATTGATGAGGATGATAGGGGTGAAGCATATGTGTGGCGTTTTTGGTTTCGCGTTAAAAAAGCCCGTTAAAATGGCTGTTGTCTTTAAAGTTTTGCAGAAACTTGAAAGGCATCAGTATCCAGACGAGAAAAACCCGGTGGGCGGGTATGGCGCCGGAGTCGCAGTTCTCACGGATACAGGAGAGGTTTTGTTGAGGAAAGTTGGAAAGGTTGAGGGTTCTCCTGCCGAGCATTTGTCAAGAGTGTGCGAGCTGCAGTGGGCCTCGGTTTTGGTTGGACATGTAAGACTGCCAAGTCCCCAATTTATGGAAACTGCGAAGTTTGATGAAACAGCCCAGCCTTATGTTGCGCGATGCATTAAAGGTTTAACAGTGATTTCAGCCCACAACGGGAATGTAACAAACTACAAAACAATAAGGGAAAAACTTGACGTAAAACACACCTTTGAGTCGGAAAGAATAGAATTGATCGACTCCGAGGTCATCCCACACTTGTTTGAGGAGTTTTTGATTGAGAAAAACGATCCAAAGAAAGCGTTAGAAGCTCTTTTTCAAACATTAGAGGGAGCAAACACTGTAAGTCTTATGCAAGTCGAAGACAACCATTTGCTATTACATTTTGTCCATAAAGGGAAAACTAGGGGATTGACCATATGGAAAAACTATAATGAAGAAATTGTTTTCTGCTCTAGAAAAGAGCCATTAATGGAATGCTTCAACGAGGTTCTCGAAAAAGGTGGATTTAAAGAACATGTGTTTATTCCATGGGGAGTGGAAGCGAATTTGCAAATGACTGTAAAACCTAATTAAGGGCTTTCACTTAGAAAACAAGAATAACTATGTCCCAGTTAAGTAGGCATTTACAACCAGGCGAAAAGGTTTTGTGGAATGGAAAGCCGGTTCTGATACCATTCATATTCTCCGGAATTTCTGCAATATCTACAATGATAGGAGTTGTGTTGCTTATTTTCGCCATCTTTTTTGCTCTATTTGCTCTCTCAGTGACGTCTTCTTTTCCAATTTCACCAACAATTTTTCCGTTAATGTTCCTAAACATTATTCTCATCATAGTGATGGGTGTCGGTATAATCCTAGGTCCACTGATACTGGAGCTTTTAAGGTGTAGAAATACGGAGTACATGATTACTGATCGGCGCATAATAACGCAGACGGGTGTAGTAGGGATAGATACAAGGTTTGTTGATCTCGACAAAATTCAAGAAGTTTATGTAACGGTTGGTTGGCTTGACAAGATTTTTGGAACAGGCTCCGTTGTGGCTGTAACCGCGGGTTATGTTTCGGTGGGTACGCCAAGTCCATATGGGTCGCTTGTCCGTCCAGCTATAAAGGCGGTAAGCCAACCCTACGAGGTTCAAAAACTTCTTCAAGAAGCCATAAAAAAGCGAGTAGCTTCCCAAACATAGCTTTAGGTAAATAGTTTAGGTAAAAGGATAAAAATTAGAAACGTGCGTAGCTTCCAATATGTGGTGTTAATTTTGAATGAGTTTAAGCCTTCTTTGGATTTGTGGGATGCTACATCCATAAGCGTTGGCGCTGTGATAGGCGCGGGCATTTACGTGGTTGTGGGGGTTGCTGCTGGTTTTGCTGGTTCCGCTTTGGCTGTTTCCATGTTTTTGGCGGCTTTGGTCTCGGTTTTTACGGCTTTAAGCTTCTGTGAGCTGGTGGCTTGGCAGCCCCGGGAAGGCAGCATTTACGAATATGCCTACCAGCTGATTTCGCCTTTGGCTGGCTTCCTAACGGGTTGGATGTGGATAATCTCCAACACGTTTGCAGGCGCAGCAGTGGCCTTGGGTTTCGCCAGCTATTTGCATGCGTTATTTCCAGTTTTTCCGCCAAGCTGGGCTGCCGCACTAATCTGTATATTTTTCACGGTGCTTAATTTTGTTGGAGTTCGCCAGTCCGCCCTCTTAAACAATGTTCTTGTGGTGGCTAAACTCGCTATTTTAGGGTTTTTCGCTGTTTACGGAGCCCTTTACGTGAATCCCTCAAACTTTGTGGGTTTTAATCCCTTCCAACTTGGGGTTTTGTATGCAGCTTTCTACATTTTCTTTGCATACGGCGGCTTTGCTAGAGTAGCTGTCATCGCCGAGGAGGTTAAAGACGCCAAGAAAAACGTGCCAAGGGCAATTTTGCTGTCGCTTTTAATCTCTACGGCGGTTTACGTGCTGGTGGGCGTTGTGGCTGTTGGCTTGGTAGGCGCGTCTAGGCTTGCAGGGTCAAACTCGCCCCTAACAGAAGCCATAAAAGCCACGGGCAACGCAGCGGCAGCCTACACGGTGTCTGCTGGCGGATTAATTGCCACCGCCAGCGTCCTATTAACCGCCATACTTGGCGTTTCGAGAATGATGTATGCCATGGCTAGGAGGCACGACTTGCCCAAAAGCCTTGGCAGGCTTCATCCCGCCTTTAACACGCCCTACTATTCGGTTTGGATTACCGGCGCCGCCATGACCATGCTTGTTTTGTTTGTGGACTTGACAAGGGTTGTAGCGGTAAGCACCTTCGCCCTTCTATTCTATTATACTTTAGCCAACACTGCAGCCTTGAAAATAAAGGGCCATGAGAGACGCTACCCAAAAGCCGTTTCCGCTCTCGGAGCAGCCACGTGCCTAACATTTCTAACAATAACACTACTAGCCAAACCAGAAGCGTGGATAATAGGAACCGCAACCCTAGCTCTAGGCGCCTTGTACTACTGGGTTAAAATGAAGTTAGAAATTGGGAAAGGAAAGCATAAAGTTTTACAAGGGCACCGTAAGCAAAAAGCCAAATAACGGAGCGAAATTGTTTAGCGTTTTTCTTTTCGTTTGAGCATGTTTTCTAGGATCGGTCGAAGCTTTTCGTTTTCTGCTTTTATGCGTTCTTTGCCTAGGGCTCGCAGTTGTTCTGTCATTTCGCGGATTAGCTCTGCAAACTTTACGCCTTCCGCTGCGGATATGTATTCTACGCGGAAGCGTTCTGGGCTTAAGCCTAACTTATGGAGCATTGGTGCTAGAGCGTCCATGCGGGCTTTCATTTTCCAGTTCCCGCTGATATAGTGGCAGTCGTATGGTAGGTGACACGCCGCCACTAACACCATGCCTGCGCCAAGCCTGAACGCTTCCAAAACGAAGTCGCGGTCCACTCTGCCCGAGCACATGACGCGTATTGGACGGATGGTTGGCGGATACTCGAAGCGGCTTGTTCCAGCCAAGTCTGCGCCCGCGTAGCTGCACCAGTTGCACAGGAAGGCCAAAATCTTGTCTTCTGGGTCTTTTTCTAGGGCTGTACGGAGCTGCGCAAGTATCTGGGCGTCGGTGAAGTGCATTTGCTGGATGGCGTCGGCTGGACATTCGGCGGCGCATGTTCCGCAGCCGTGGCACATGGCAGTTACAACTTGGGCTGGCTTTTTCTCCTCGATTTTTATTGCGCCGTATGGGCAGCGTTCAGCACATATACCACATTTCGTTGTGACGTTGCGGCATTTGCTTGGATCCACAACCGCGATGATGGGTTCAATTTTCCAGGTCTTCTTTGAAAGCACCGTTGCGGCTCTGGCTGCTGCACCACAGCCTTGCGAAACGCTGTATGGAATATCTTTTGGTCCTTGACATGCTCCGGCCAAGAATATGCCGTCTGTCGGAGAGTCTAATGGTTTGAGCTTCGGGTGGCTCTCCATGAAGAAGCCGTCTGCACCACGCGTCAAGTTCAGGATGCGGGCTATCTCCTCACTGCCCTTCTTCGGGATGGCAGCTGTCGCCAAAACAACCATTTCCGCCTCCACTTCGATGGGCATACCGAGGTTCGCGTCCTCGGCGTGAATGATCAAATTTTTGGTTTTCGGATCTTCGAATATGCGGCTTACCCTACCACGGATGAAGTTTACGCCCAGCTCGCGGGCGCGCTGATAAAACTCTTCGAATCCTTTGAAGTTGGTGCGCATGTCCATGTAGAAAACGTAAACTTCGATGTCTTCCTTGTATTTCTCCTTAAGCTGGACAACATGCTTGAGCGTGTACATGCAGCAGAAGTTCGAACAGTATGGATACTTGTTCGTGTCCCGAGAGCCAACACACTGGATAAACGCTACACTGTGGGGCTTCTGCCCATCTGAGGCTCGCACCACCTTGCCTCCGGTTGGCCCCGCTGCCAAAATCAGCCTTTCAAACTCTAGGGAAGTTATCACGTTTGTGTATCGTCCATAACCGTAAAGCGGGTTATCGTATGGCAGGTAAATGTCGTAACCAGTCGCCACTATTATAGCGCCCACTTCAAGCTCGATTTCTTCAGGCTTCTGGTCAAAGTTTATGGCTTGCCTTGCGCCACACGCGTCCACACACTTGTAACATTCAATGCAGTAGTCGCGGTTAATTGTGTAAACAAGCGGCACTGCTTGATCGAAAGGCACGGATATAGCCTTTCTAGTGCCAAGCCCCATATCCCATTCGTTCGGGTACTCAATGGGACAAACATCCTTGCATTCACCACAGCCGGTGCAATTTTCGGCAATGACGTATCGCGGGTTCTTCCTAATGCGGACTTTAAAGTTGCCTATGAAACCGCTGACGCTGAGCAAATCCGCGTACGAAATAATCTCAATGTTCGGATGTCTGCCCACGTCAACCATTTTTGGCCCTTCGATACAGATGGAACAGTCCAATGTTGGAAACGTTTTATCCAACTGCGCCATATGCCCGCCAATGCTTTCGCTCTTTTCTAAAAGGTAAACTTTGAAGCCCATTTCAGCCAAGTCCAAGGCAGCGTTCATGCCAGCTATGCCGCCACCGATGACCAGCGCCTTGTTGGTGACTGGCACTTCGATGGTTTGCAGAGGCATCAACAGCCTAGCCTTAGCCACAGCCATTCTGATAAGGTCTTTAGCTTTTTCGGTAGCCTCCTTAGGCGTGCTGGGGTGACACCATGAAGAAAACTCGCGGATGTTCGCCATCTCAAAAAGGTACGGGTTCAAACCAGCCTCCGACACTGTTCGCCTAAAGGTGACTTCATGCATACGCGGCGAACATGCAGCCACCACGACTCGGTTAAGCCTATGCTCTTTGATGGCTTTGCGGATCTCCTCTTGTCCTGGGTCAGCACAAGTGTAGCGGTTGTCCTTCACGTAAACAACGTCTGGAAGCGTCTTCGCATATTCGACAAGCTCTTTAATGTCTATGACACCGGCAATGTTTAAGCCGCAGTGACATATGAAAACGCCTATGCGAAGTTCCTCGGGCTTTTGCTGGGTTTGGGCTTCGTTTTTCTCTGCCAACTTTACGTCGCCCTCCTAACAAACCTTCTTTCCACAGAGTCTAGAGCTTTAAGCGAACCTTTAGCCTTCAACTCTTTCGTTATTTCAAGAGGAGAAGCTAAACGCTCTAGGGCTTTGTTCCAAGCCCCAGAGCGAACAGGAGTGTGCATAATCTTTGTTCGCTTCAATTCTAAAGCCTCGTTTACAGGGCAAACAACCTTACATGCTCCACAATAAACGCAGAAAACTTCATTCACATGAACCTTCTTGTCAGTTTCGGAAAGGTAAAGCGCCCCAGTTATCGGACAAACGTCCAAGCAGTCCCGGCAACCATCCGGACACTTTTCTGGATGAATGCGGATCACACCATAGAAAGCCTTGCGCACTCGAAGCACACCTTCGGGACATTTGAACTCGCAGATACGGCAGCATGGACAACGCTCCTTATACACGTCAACGTTAACCTTCAATCCTTTCCGCAATTCATCAGAAACGCTGCTTACATCCTCAAGAACTTTGCCGTCCGGAGTCTCCCACGACACCTTGATGAGGCTAAGCGGGCAAGCCTTTTCGCATTCCACACAGTCCACCGGACATTTGGCAGCATCCACTTGAATATCGCGCACAAGCAGTGGGAAACTTTCCTTCTGCACAACATTTAGGACATGCTCGCCGTTAATGGTCACTTTTATGGCACCGTAGGGACAAAGGATGTCGCATATTCCACAGAAATTGCACTTTTCGAGGGTTATGTCAACCTTCGCTCTCTGCGCTTTGCCGTCCGCGGTTTTAGGCTGCTTAACAAGTTTTATAGCCTCTTTAGGACAAGCAAGGCTGCAAATTTCACATCCAACGCAAAGCTTTCGGTCAAGAGTTAAACGGTAATTTTTAACGTGCAAAACCCATTCCAAAGTAAGAGTTTCCGCATCTTCCTTCTTCAAGGTTTTTAGGGGCAAACCACACCACCAATGCCTGACTCGAGGGCATGTGAAGATTATAGCTCTAACATTTCACTTTCATATATAAGTTTAGGTTCACAATCACCCAAATTTCAACATTTAACTTTTCACACAGACAGCCACATAACATTTAAGCGATGCATCGCCATTCAGTGTTTCAATTATGTTTAGCTTAATTCTACGCAACAAAGCTTCAAAAGAAGCGAGAGAAAACTTCCTTTTTAAACCAGTAACAACCAGAAAGGCGTTTTCTCCAGCAACCCTTTCAAGCTCAGCTAGGGTTTTCTCTGGATTAGGCATGTTCTGAAGCATCGTCACAGCAAAAACGCCGTCAAAAACGCTGTCCTTAAAGGGTTGATTGTCGGCGTCAGCCAAAACTAAACACACATTATCAAAATTTTTGGCACGTTTCTTCGCCTTTTCTAGGAGCCCTCTTGAAATGTCCAGTCCAACAACTATTTTGGCTTTATCCGCCACATATTCGAAAAGTAAGCCAGTTCCACAGCCGCAATCTAGAATTAGGCTGTTTTCGTCTATTCTAACTCTTTTAAGGGCTGTTTCGATTTTGGCTCTTTGTTCATCAGCGTAAAGTTCATCGTAAGATTTCGCCGTCAAATTGTAGTACTGCATGGTGTCGCGTTTTTTGTTCCACTCGTTCATTTCCATTCTTCAGAAATCTTATGTAGAAAAGGGCTTCTAAAATTTGTCTTGGCGGAAAAATTGTCAAACTCTAAGCCTCTAACGGTTTCAGTGAACCCCAACATTGAAGAAGTGGAGAAAATAGTCAAAGAAGCCTTATCCCAGCATAAAATGCTGCTTGTTGTTGGAAACTGCTGGGTCCACTACCACGGCAGAGCCACTTCAAAGCTTAAGCCTGGGGAACGCGTCCTCATCATAAAGGAGGATGGTTCGCTTCTCGTCCACCGTTCAGTTGGCTATGAACCCGTCAACTGGCAGCCGCCGGGCTGCATATTTCACACGAGAACAAACAACAAAGTCTTGGAAATTCACGCCGTCAGACAGAAGCCTCCCGAAATGGTTCAAGTGTTTTTTGACAGAGTTCACATGGTTTCAGCCCTAAGCCTAAAAGATGAAGGCGAATTCGCACTATACGCCAGCGAAGAAGACATGCAGAAAGCCATCCTCGCCGAGCCTTCGCTTCTGGAAGAAGGCTTTAAGCCCATAAGCTTCGAAAAGAAAGTGGAACCAGGCTTTGTGGACGTTTACGGCGTAGACACGAATGGGCGGCTAGTGGTTGTGGAGATTAAACGGAAAACAGCCGGCAAAGAGGCGGTTCTGCAGCTTGCCAAATACATTGAGGCTGTTAAGACACGAACAAACCGAGAGGTGCGTGGGATCTTGGCGGCGCCAAACATAGCCAAAGACACGCAAAGGCTTCTGGAAACTCTAGGACTCGAATTTAAGGCTTTAAACCCGAAAAAATGCGCTGAAATTCTAAAAAGGGCTGAAATAAGGGGGCTTGAAGCCTATTTTGGAGAGGAAAACTCATGATTAAAAAGATTCTCCCTTTAGGCTTTGACAGTTTTGGCGTGCGTTCTATGGCGACTTTTGTTGAAACAGATAATTTGAAAATCTTAATTGATCCTGGTGTTTCTTTGGCTCCTTTGCGTTATGGTTTAGAGCCACACCCCCTTGAGTGGCAAAGGCTTGACGAAACATGGGAGGTCATAAAACAGTACGCCGAAGAATCTGACGTGCTTGTCGTTACACATTACCACTACGACCATCACGACCCAGACTATCCGGAACTTTACCGTGACAAAACAGTCTTCATCAAACATCCAACCCAGAACATTAACTTAAGCCAGAAAGGCCGCGCCGCTTATTTCCTCGAAGCCATAAAAGGCTTGCCGAAAAAGCTGGAGATTGCAGATGGCAAAAGCTTCACGTTTGGCGAAACCACCATAACTTTTTCAAGGGCGGTTTGCCACGGCACAAACCCAAAGCTTGGCTATGTGACGGAAACATGCATAAAATGTGGCGGCGAAAAGTTTCTCCACACATCCGACGTGGAGGGCCCTTCGCTTGAAGATCAAATAGCCTTCATTCTAGAACAGAAGCCAGAAACGCTGTTTGTGGATGGGCCAATGACCTACATGTTGGGGTACCGCTATTCATTCAAAAGCTTGGAGATATCTAACGCTAACCTAGTGAGAGCTATAAAGGAAGGAGGATTACACACGCTGGTTCTAGACCACCATTTCCTACGGGACCTAAACTATAAGATGCGAATAAAAACAGTTTACGAGGAGGCAAAGAAGCATGGCGTGAAAGTTACCACGGCGGCAGAATTTGCCGGAAGAAAAATTGAAATGTTAGAAGCCTTGAGGAAGGAGCTTTACGCTAAATACGATGTGAAAGAGTTCACTGTCAAAAAGCGTCCGCTAAAAGAGGAATAATGTTCAAAAAGCCTAAATACATGTTTGAGCCTCTAGCTGGAGGTGTTTATCCATGAATCTTTGGCGTGATATTCCATGCGGTGAGAAGCCTCCGGAAATCCTGAATATGGTTGTGGAGGTCATTAGCGGTTCAAGAGACAAGTATGAGTACGACATTGAATGGGAGACATTCGTTTTAGACCGTATAATACCGTCTTCAGTCGTTTTCCCGGTGGAGTATGGTTTTGTTCCGCAAACATGGTTTGATGACGAAGACCCTTTGGATATCATGGCGCTCAGCTACGAGCCCCTTGAAGTAGGCTGTTTAGTCAAGGTTAGGGTTATAGGCGCATTAATAATCGAGGACGAGAAGGGTATAGACCCAAAAATATTGTCGGCGCTTGTAAACGATGCGAGATTTGACGGTTACAAAGATATAAGCGACGTGCACCCCCACAGGCTAAGGGAAATCCAAGAGTTTTTCGAAACCTACAAGCGCTTGGAACCTCATAAGTGGGTTAAGTTTAAGGAGTGGAAAAACGCCAAAGAAGCCATGAAAATCGTAGAATATGCCATCAAAAAGTTTAAAGAATTAGAAAAGAGGTAGGCGGTTAGGCAAGTTTTTGGATGAGGTCTTCAAACTCTTTGTCGGAAAGCCAGCCCTCATCCATTAGCTTCTTTAAACCTTCACCAATAGCCTTCCGTGCAGCTTCACTTTTTAGAATGTCGGCTTTTTCTCCGGCTTCATAGACTTCTCTGGCGAAAGCTGCGTCTTTATCAATTAGAATCGGAAGCTTTTCCATAAATGAGTTTAAGGCCCTAAATCTTGGTGTTAGAAGTTGTCTAACCTTCGCCTTGCCGAGGGCACCCTTAAGCTTTGTCGTGAAGCCTATGCTGTTGGCAACTGAGGGTGGAAAAACCACATATCGCTTCTTGAGTTCCGCTTCGAAGCAAGCCATGTAAAACGGCACATATACGAGGCTTAAATTTTTGCATTTTCGCGGGGCTCCAAGATTGTTGAATTCGGCTAAATCCGCCTCTCGCATTTTCACGACGTTGTTTATTTGCTGAATTATATTTGATGTAAGGTTTTCCAGCCGTGACATCTCATCTTGGTAAACTTGGATTTTAGCGTCCCTTGAAGCCTCAAGCTCAAGAACGCCTTTCCTAGCCTCTTTTATCCGGTTTTCCCATTCAGACCTAAGCCTAAAAGTTTCCGCTTCACGGCTTTCCTCGAGCTCTTTAATATGCTCCTCCGTCTCCTCAATTTTTCGCTCCATCTCCGAAAGCTCCCTTTTAGCTTCATTTGCTTTCTCCTTCCACCTTTTCTCGCCAGCAGAGTCACCGCTAGCCGCGCATGACTTTGCCTCCAAATTGTATTGCTCTATTTTCCTAGCGATTTGGTCTCGCATTTTCTCCAGCTTGAGTTTTTCCTTCTGCAGCGGCACCAGCTGCTTTTCAAAGTCTTTCATAAGCTTGACCCGCTGCTCCTCGTAATCCTCGTTTAGACGGCTGATTTCCTGAGCCACGACTTCCTCCTGTTTTCGGATTTCCGCCTCAAACTCCTCCCTAACAGTCTTTATCTTTCCACGGATGTCTCTGACAAAACTCCTTGTTGTCTTATTCAAGAGTCTTATACAGCTGTTAAGGG
>JAGTQG010000011.1:20876-34448 GCA_018396875.1 Candidatus Bathyarchaeota archaeon | reverse complement strand
AAGCCCTCTCCACACCAACCCCAACGGCGGCGGTGCTTTTGGGAAAGATTCTGCTCCACTCCAAGCCAATCCGGTAAGCGTTTAAGCCAAGCCTCCTCGCAAGCTCATGGTCCCTCGCATACAAGTGCCAATAATCTACACCGTTTTCCGGAAAGTCGCCGCTCACAACACCCCGCCTAACGTTTTCAGCGTCATGCACCCAAACAAACCAGTCAGTGTTGGCGTCCACGCCTTTGCCAGACAGATCGCCCATCTCAAACTGAAAACCGCTAGAGGAAACACCCCACAAAAACCCGCCCTTCAAACCCAAACATGACCACTCCACACAGCCAAAGCCGAAAGCGGCGGTGGGTCACTGAGGTTCGACGCCCAGAATCCACCCACCCCCTCAAACCCTACACTCGCACCCGCACCCCCTTGAGCGCCGAACGTCCAGGCTTAGGTTGCTCCCTCCCGGGCCTAGCCAGGTTCACCCGGCAAACACCGTGGCAAGCCTCCCTACGGAGGCCGCCCGGCGACCGCCGACCCCAAGGGACGGATGGTCACCGCTTCGGAAGAGAGAGGGGATGGGCGGCCACAGGCGCCTCAGCCTCAGCTTTCGGCCCGTCATATAGGGGGTTTACGGTACAGGGGACCCCTAGCCCCCCGCCTAAGACCCACCGCCAAGATGAAATGGGCGATGAAAACCTATAAAACTTTACTCTAAACTTTCGTCTAGCCATTTCAAGTAGTCTTTTGAGCCTTCCGTGATTGGCAGGGCGATTATTTCTGGGATTTGGTAGCTGTGGAGAGCTTTCACCATTTCGCATATCTTCTCGAACAAGTCTTTTCGGGTTTTCATTATGATCAAGTGTTCTCGGGCTTTGTCAATTTTGCCCAGCCACCAGAAAAGCGAGTGCACCGGGCCAATTATGTTGGCGCACGCTATCAGTCGCTCCTCCAGCAGTGTTTTGGCGATTTTTTCCGCTTCGTCTTTGCTGGGTGCTGTTACGAGCACGATTATGTACTGGTTTTCCATGGTTTTCGCCTTAGTTAGGCTGTTCTTATCTCTTCTATGCTTATTCCCCTCATTTTTCTTAATAGGAGGGTGTCGAGCGCCATGAGAATTATTGACCATGCCAGGAGGGATGCAAGCGCTATGTTCACGTCGACTAGTGGGCGGTTGTTCTGCGCCATTGAGGTTAGATTGCCTGTTGGTGGCGCTTTTCCGGAAAGGTAATAGTAGCATGTTGAAACTATGCAGTTGAACGGAGACGCATACGCTAGGTTTCCGAAATCTACCCATAATGCCGCGTAGGCTGTGAAGGCAAATATGAGGGGCAGGAAGAAGATGAAGGAAGATGACTTCGGCGACCTTAAAACGACGACTATGGAGTTTAGGAAGAAAGCCAGCGCATAGATGAACACCGCGCCCAAGAATATGCTGAAAACGAGTCCAACGGCGTTAGCTGGCAATATGGTGAATCCAAATTTAGAATGGAATACGCCAATCACGGACAGAAACATTACTGAGGAGATAGTCAACAAGGCGATTAGGGCTGATGCAAAGTTCTCGATTAGGAAGCGTGCAGGCGAAAGCCTCGTGTACTTGGTGACATAGCGGATTGATTTTGACCCATACAGAAGCGTTGACGCTATGGTTATGGCTGCCCCAGACAAAGAAAGCATCAGAAGGTTTCCGTAGGCTGAAGCCATGTAAAGCCTCACAGCCTCCTCGATTGGAGGTATATAGGCTCCAAAGACGTATGCCCACATGAAAACCCAGAATTCGATGAATAGGATTGACCAGAAAATTAGGTACGGGTTTGTTAGGAGGTGTTTGGCGTTCATCCAAAGATACTTTGTCAAGTCTTCAGTCCCTCCGCTATCTCGTACATTTTGTCCAGGTTTTCGAGGCTGGTTAGCAGCTTGCCCTTACCTTTTCCCTTGATTATGCTTACGGTTTTTCCTGAAAGGCTAAGCTTGAGCAGAGAGTCGGGCTCTTCAGCCATGGATATTCTGGCATTTAAAAGGTCCTTAACTGTTAGGGGTCCATAGAGAATTCCTTCAAACATTAGGAAGGCTTCCCAGTCTTGCAGGTTTTTCAGCAACCATGTTTCATGGGTGTTAATGAGAACCACACCCTCATACTCGTTTAGGTAGTTAACCATCCTCCCCTTGCGGGCTGGGTCAAGCTCTTCGAAGGGTTCGTCGAGCAAAACGTGCCTAGCCTTCATTGCGAGTGCAAGCGCCGTGCAGAAAATTTTTGCTTGTCCAGAGGATAGTTCGCTAAGTTTCCTCTTTTTAAGGAAGTCGGCGGTTATGCCAAAATCTTCTATTATTTTGAGGGCAAGCTGCGGGTCTCCTTCGGCTAGGTCTGTGTACAGCCTTATCAGGTCGAAGGCTTTGGCATCTATAAGCGTGTAGATGTCTTGGAAGTTTGCTGAAACAACTCCTTTTGTGGCGTAAATTTCTTCGATGGGCTTTTCGTCTATCAAGATTTTTCCAGACTTTATGTTGGTTAAGCCGCATATAGCCCTAAAAAGGGTGGTTTTGCCCGACCCGTTAGGCCCCAAGATTAGGGATTTTCCCTTAAAGGTTCCGTTTACTCCTTTTAGGACTGGTTCTTGGCGCCATCTGTAGGTCACGTAGAGGTTTTGGCAAACAATCATATCAATGCAAATTTATCTACGGATGCGACTATTTGAAAATTTTGCGGGTCACATGTGCAAAATCTTTTACCGATGGAAGCAGAGACTTCTGACATTAGCGTGGTTGCAAAATGAAAACTATAGGCGTGGTTACGAGCGGCGGTGATGCGCCGGGTATGAATGCGGCTATAAGGGCGGTTACGCGTTTAGCGTACGCGCATGGCTTTCAGGTTTTGGGTTTTGAGCGGGGCTGGGAAGGCTTGATACAGAACCGTTTTAGGCGTTTGGACCCGCGTTCTGTGGGCGGCATAATCCAGTTGGGCGGCACCATTCTTTTGACTTCCCGGTGTCCAGAGTTTAAAACGCCGGAAGGCGTTAGGAAAGCTGCTCAGAACTTGGCTGCCAACCATGTGGACGGACTTGTGGTTATTGGTGGCGACGGCTCTTTCCGGGGTGCCTTGGAGCTTAGCCGTGAAACAGACACGCTTATTGTTGGGGTGCCAGCCACCATAGACAACGACGTTTATGGCACAGACGAAACCGTAGGGTTTGACACGGCAGTGAACACCGCTGTGGCGGAAATAGACAAAATCCGTGATACGGCGGTATCCCACGAAAGAGTCTTTGTCGTCGAGGTTATGGGGCGAAGGCGAGGCTTTCTGGCTTTGGCTGTAGGCCTAACCGTCGGCGCCGAAGTCATCCTCGTGCCAGAAGCGCCCCTAAACATGGAAGAAGTCTACAAAACCATAAGGGAGAATGCCGCCAAGGGCAAGCGGTCCGGCATAATTGTGGCGGCTGAAGGCGTAGGCGACACCCGCAAAATCGCCAGACAAATCGAGGAAAACACAGGCGCAGAAGTCCGCCTAAGCATAGTAGGCTACGCCCAAAGAGGCGGAAGCCCAACCGCCAGAAGCCGCCTACTGGCAAGCCTATTCGCAGAAAAAGCCATACGCCTGATAACACAAGGCTTTGGAAACCGTGTGGTTGGATTGCAGAGGGGCGAGATCACCAGCATAAGCCTAGAAGAATCATGCAAAAACCAAAAACAATTAGACACGAGACTTTTGGAACTAGCGAAAACACTAGCAACATAACACGCTTAAAGCCAACATTGAGAAAGTGCAGAAAAATTTTATGAATTAGCGTGTATCTCGTAGAACGGTGGAGCCCAGCCTTGGAGGTTATTCGGCAAGAAATGGATGGTGTGTATATTGGCGATTCAGAATTTGGAAGAGTCGAGCGTTGGCGAAGGTTTAGGCTGGGCTCTGCCAAGCGCTGAAGAAGTTTTAACTTTGCCCGTTGAAGAGCTTCTTTCACGCTTAAAGACTTCATTGAACGGGCTTTCCTCCGAGGAAGCGAAGAGGCGTCTCGAATTTTTCGGCTATAATGAGCTTGTAAAGAGAAAAAGGAAAGCAATTATCATTGATTTTCTCTCCCATTTCAAAAGCCCGTTGATAATAATTCTCCTTATCGCTGGGATGATATCCGGCTTTTTTGGAGAAATTACAAACATGGCAATTATAATTGTTATAGTGCTGTTTAGCGTGGTCTTAGACTTTTATCAGGAGTCTAAGGCTGAAAGAGCAGCTGAAATGCTGAAGCAGAGGGTGGCGACAACAGCCACAGTTTTGAGGGACGGAGTTAAAAAGGAAGTTAGGCTTGCGGAGATAGTTCCCGGAGACATCATATTTCTTTCCGCAGGCGATATCGTACCTGCAGATGCTCGCGTCATAAGTGCGAAGGACTTGTTCGTGAACCAGTCTGCATTGACTGGTGAATCTTTCCCAGTTGAGAAAACGGGCTTACCGCTGAAAAGTTTCGACCCTTCGATAACGGAGTGGAACAACTATCTTTTTATGGGCACCTCTGTTGTGAGCGGGACTGCAACCGCCGTTGTCGTTAAAACCGGCAGCCATACAGAGTATGGAAAAATCGCCAAGAGACTTGTGGAAAGGGAGCCTGAAACAGAGTTTCAAAGAGGCATTCGAAGTTTTGGCTATATGATAATGCAGGTAACCTTTCTGCTTGTTCTTTTTGTGTTTTTCATTAACGCGCTTTACATGAGAAGCGTGCTTGACTCGCTTCTTTTCGCTGTGGCTTTGGCTGTGGGCTTGACGCCGGAGCTTCTGCCAATGATCATCTCGGTGAACCTCTCTAAGGGAGCGGTGTCGATGGCTAAGAAGGGTGTCATAGTCAAGCGATTAGCAGCCATACAAAATTTTGGAAGCATGGACGTCCTATGCACAGACAAAACTGGAACTTTAACGGAAAACAGAATAGAGCTTGTCCTGCACGTGGACCTTGACGGCAACGAAAGCGATAAGGTTCTGCTTTATTCCTACCTTAACAGCTACCACCAGACTGGAATTAAAAGCCCCCTCGATGAGGCCATACTAAGATTTAGGGACGTGGATGTTAAGGGTTATAGGAAAGTTGATGAGGTTCCTTTTGACTTTGTCCGTAAACGTCTCTCCGTGGTTGTCGAGTATCAAAATCAACGGTTTATGATCACTAAAGGTGCTCCAGAAGAGATTGCTAAGATATGCTCCTATTACGAGGTTGGAGAGGTTATAGCTGACATAACGGATGAAGTGCGCAGAAATATCGAGCAAAAATATGTTGAGCTTAGCTCTGAGGGCTACAGGGTTTTAGCCGTATCCTACAAGCGTTTAAGGGAGGACAAAACCGTTTACACGGCAGGCGACGAAACGGAAATGGTGTTTTTAGGCTTCATAGCCTTCCTCGACCCGCCGAAAGAAACAGCCAAAGAAGCCCTACAGCTTCTTAAAAACGCCAGTATAGAATTGAAAATTCTCACAGGCGACAATGAGCTGGTAACAAGAAAGGTTTGCGAGCACCTAGGCTTCGACATAAAGGGGATTGTCACAGGAGGCGAAATTGCCCAGATGCATGATGATGCCCTTGCAAGAGTCGTTGAGGAGGCCAACGTTTTTTGTAGGGTTACACCAGCTCAGAAGGACCGAATAATAAACGCTTTAAAAAACAATGGGCATGTTGTTGGGTTCTTGGGGGATGGAATAAACGATGCACCTTCATTGAAAACGGCGGATGTCGGCATATCCGTTGAAAACGCCGTTGACGTTGCAAAGGAGTCTGCCGACATAATTCTTTTGCAGAACGATTTACGGGTGCTTCACGACGGAGTTTTGGAGGGCAGGAAAACCTTCGGCAACACCATGAAATATGTTATGATGGGTGTGAGCTCAAACTTTGGAAACATGTTCAGCGTAGCCGGAGCATCATTGTTTCTGCCATTTCTGCCCATGCTTCCCATACAGATACTACTTAACAATTTGCTCTATGACTTTTCTCAGTCGACAATACCCACGGACGAGGTTGACCAAGAATACATTGAGAAGCCCAAAAGGTGGGACATACACTTCATTAGGCGGTTTATGGTGTGCCTTGGGCCTGTCAGCTCCCTTTTTGACTTCCTAACATTCTTTATAATGCTTTTCATCTTTAACGCTTCTGAGCCGCTGTTCCAAACTGCTTGGTTCATTGAATCCCTAACCTCACAGACTATTGTAATTTTTGTCATTAGAACAAGGAAGTCGCCCTTTTGGAAAAGCAAACCAAGTCGACTCTTGCTTTTCAGCAGCATAGCAGTAATAACATTCACGCTGATAATTCCCCATACGCCATTAGGGGAAATTTTCAGGTTCGTAAAGCCTCCAGCAACCTTTTTCATAGCCCTAGCCATAATCCTAGGCACCTATATCGCGCTGGCGGAAATAATAAAAAGCTGGTTTTATAGGAGATATGGCTACCGCCTAGAACAAACCCTAATCCCGCCCAAGAAGATGGGTATATACCTCACCAAAACTGCAAGACTCATCCAAAATGTTATAGCCGTCATCTGTCTGTGTCCAGAAGACGAAATAACAGTTGACTCCCTCCTAGAAGATCTGGAAAGAAGTTTGGGATATCCCCTTGACCACCATCAAGTAGGCCATATGATCCAACACTTGAAACGCGCGGGGCTCATAAGCTTCGAGTGGCGCCAAAGAAAAATTAAACGAGAAAAACCACTAAAAGAATATGTGGCAAAACAATTGATGACCAGCGAGCTATGGCCAAAAATAGTCCAAGACTGGCATAAAATTAGCAAAAATATCAAAGAAAGATACGGAAGAGTGAACCCGGATTATCAAGAACTCATACGTTTATAGGGCCTCAGAATAGGCTATAATGTGCAATCTTTTTCGTGTTTTCTGTTTTCTTATCGCCGACAGAGCGCTTTAGCCGAAGAATGTGGTGGCTATGTTGTAGAGTTCTAGGTCTACTGTTTTTCTTTTGCCAACCACGTCTTTTAGGGGGACTGGGACTATGCGGTTTCCTTGGAGGGCTGGCATGTAGCCAAATTTTCCCTCGTGCGCATAATCTATGGCTGCTACGCCGTATCTTGTGGCTAGTATGCGGTCGAAGGCTGTTGGCGAGCCGCCTCGTTGCAGATGCCCCAGCACGACCACGCGGGTTTCTATGCCTGTGCGCTGTTCGATTTCCTTAGCCAAGTAGTAGCCGACTCCGCCTAGGCTTATGTGGCCGAACTCGTCTATGCGTTCGCTGTAAACAATTTCTTTTCCGCCTTTTGGCTTGGCGCCTTCCGCCACCACGATGAGGCTGAAGTTTCGGCCCCGCCGTTGTCGGCTTCGGATGTGCTCGCAAACCTCTTCTATGTCAAAGGGTTTTTCTGGAATCAGTATGGCGTCGGCGCCGCCAGCCAATCCTGCATATAGGGCAATATGCCCAGTGTAGCGGCCCATGACTTCTAGGACTATGACGCGGTTGTGGGCTTCGGCTGTGCTGTGCAGTCGGTCAAGGGCTTCCGTGGCTATGGAAACAGCCGTGTGAAACCCAAAAGTGTAGTCCGTCCCCACCAAATCGTTGTCTATTGTTTTTGGGACGCCGACGCATTTAAGCCCGTAATCCGCCATTTTATGGGCAACGCTTAAGGTGTCGTCTCCGCCGATGGCGATAACAGCGTCCAAACCAGCTTTAGCCGCATTCTCCATTATCTGCTCTGGGCCTTTCTCCCGTTTGAATGGGTTGGTCCTCGAAGTCCCCAAAATGGAGCCTCCGCGGGGCAAAATTCCAGCCACAGCATTCAAATCCAACGGCATAAAACAGCCTTCTAATAGACCGCGCCACCCGTCCTTTATGCCCACTATTTCGTCGTTGTAGGTTTGGATTCCACGCCTAACGATGGCTCTTATAACGGCGTTTATGCCCGGCGCGTCTCCGCCTCCACTTAAAACTCCAACCTTCACTTTACCCGCCTCCTTTTAGGCTTTGCCGGAACTTCCAAACAAGCGCATCTTAGCCTTAACAACCTCCTTCATGGCTTCCTTAGCCGGACCCAAAATCTTCCTTGGGTCAAACTCTTTAGGCTGGTTTGCCAAAACCTCCCGGACTGTGGCGGTAAAAGCCAACCGCAAGTCCGTATCAATGTTTATTTTCGTTATTCCAAGCATTATCGCCCGCCTAATATGGTCTTCCGGAATACCTTTAGCGCCCGTCAACTCCGCACCGTATTTTGTGGCTTTCTCAATAATCCATTGGGGAACGCTAGACGCGCCATGCAAAACCAGTGGCACATCAACCTTTTCACGTATAAGCTTAAGTCTTTCAAAGTCCAGTTTCGGTTCGCCCTTAAACTTGTAGGCTCCGTGAGAGGTTCCAATAGAAACCGCCAAAGCATCCACGCCCGTGCGCCTGACAAACTCCCCTGCCTCATCTGGGTCTGTTAGGACTTTTTCCCGCTCCTCAACGGTTTTCTCTTCGACGCCCGCAAGCCTTCCAAGTTCGCCTTCCACCGAAACCCCCCTTGGATGGGCTAGCTCAACCACACGCCTCGTCAAAGCAATGTTTTCCTCAAAGGGCAAATGTGAACCATCAATCATAACCGATGTGAAGCCAGCCTCCAAACACTTCTGAACAGTTTCAACGTCCTCGCCGTGGTCCAAGTGAAGCGACATGGGCACAGGCACATTTTCAGCCGCCGTTTTAACAAGGCTTGTTAAATACCGTAGTCCGCCGTATTTTATGGCGCTTGGAGTAACAGCCACAATAACCGGAGATTTTTCCTCGACAGCGGCCTCCACAACCGCCAGCAGACTTTCGAGGTTTTGGATGTTGAAGGCGCCGACAGCGTAAGCTCCCCGTTTGGCGGCTAACAAAAGCTCCTTGTTTGTGACAAGCATACGATTCCACTGCCGGTGATATTTATCTCAAATCAGTATAAATCGTTTACATACCCAAAAATAGTATTCATAATCCACAGCAAAAATCAATTTCGGTTTTGCCCACGGGTCCGGCGAAAATTGGTTTCCGAGGGGAGAAAGGAGAGAAGGGAGACACCAAAAACCGCGATTTCGCCAGACCCGTTTTGGGCTCCCTCTCCTCCTACATTGAGGGATGGGTAGAGATAAGCAGCAATATAAAAACTTTACGCTGGAAAATAGGTTAAACTCATTCTTCCGTTTCAAGCTTGTAGATTACTTTCATGCCCTTCAGGGTTTCGTGAACTTTGTTGGCAAGCTGGAGAACTTCTATAAGCTCAACTTTCTTCCTCCCCCAATCGTAAACGTGGTCGTGGTAGCCTCTCAAAGGCTCGAAACCCATGGAACGAAGTTTCTCAACAACCTCTAGAGGACTTGCTCCTTCACTGTAAAACCAGATGGTCAAATAGGTTTTCACGCATACCCCTCCAAATTGCCAAAAATACAAAATGGTGCAACTAAAATAATTTTCGGTTTAAATGCTTTACACCCCCACACCGCTTAACAGCTTCAACCAGACCAGTTATACGCTTTTATATGGCTTTGTCAATATTGAATACTTCTGAACATTTCTCGTGGAGGCTCTGCCTTGTCCAGCTCCAATGTTGTAACTTTGCGAGTTGCTGAGGCTCGCAGCCGCGATGTAGGTAGGGGTATTGCTAGGCTCGACCCTGAAGCCATGGAAAAGTTGGGCTTGACTCCCGGAGACATTGTAGAGATCAGTGGCAAACGCAAGACGGTGGCTATTTGTTGGCCTGGCTATGGTGAGGATGCTGGTAAGGGGATTATTCGCATAGATGGTTATACACGGAATAATGCTGGCGTAAGCATAGATGAGAAGGTCACTGTGCGGAAGGTTGAAGCCAAAAAAGCTGCGAAGATAACGCTAACGCCCACAGAGCCATTACGCATCGAAGGCGCCGAAGACTATTTAGCCCAACTCTTAGAAGGACGCGTCGTCACCAGGGGAGACTACATTCCAATTGGAATAATGGGACGAAAAGTAGACTTGATGGTTACAAGCGTCCAGCCTCCAGCTCCAGCCGTCATAATATCTGCGGACACGCAGATTGTTATCGGCGAAAAGCCAGCCGCCGCGGTGCGAGAAGTTCCAAGGGTAACCTACGAAGACATTGGCGGTCTGCAGGAGGAGATTCGAAAGATTAGAGAGATGGTGGAGCTTCCATTGAAGTATCCGGAGCTTTTCGAGAGGCTTGGAGTTGAAGCCCCTAAGGGCGTTCTGCTTTACGGACCGCCGGGAACTGGGAAGACTTTGCTGGCTAAGGCTGTGGCAAACGAGACTAATGCGGCTTTCTTCAGCATAAGCGGCCCAGAAATAATGAGCAAGTTTTACGGCGAAAGCGAGGAACGCCTAAGAGAAATTTTTAGGCAAGCTGAGGAGAACGCGCCAAGCATAATATTCATTGACGAAATAGACGCCATTGCACCCAAAAGGGAGGAAGTGACAGGCGAAGTTGAAAAACGAGTTGTGTCGCAGCTACTAGCCCTAATGGATGGTTTGAAGCCCCGCGGCAGAGTTGTCGTCATAGGCGCCACTAACAGGCCAAACGCCATAGACCCAGCCCTGCGCAGGCCGGGTCGCTTCGACCGGGAAATCGAAATTGGTGTGCCAAACAAGCAGGGACGCCTCGAAATACTGCAGATTCACACACGCGGCATGCCATTAGCCGAAGACGTGGACTTGGAGAAAATAGCCAGCGTCACCCACGGGTTTGTAGGCGCAGACCTTGAAGCCTTGTGCAAAGAGGCTGCCATGCGGGCCTTGCGCAGAATACTTCCAGAAATAGACTTTGAAAAAGAAACGATTCCAGCTGAAATATTGAACAAGATAACGGTGACCATGAACGACTTCATGGAAGCCTTGAAAGACGTGGAGCCTTCAGCCATGCGGGAAGTCCTCGTCGAAGTGCCAACGGTTAAATGGGAGGACATCGGTGGACTGGCAGACGTTAAACTTGAACTTCAGGAAGCTGTGGAGTGGCCGCTTAAATATCCAGAGGTTTTCGAACACTTGGATGCCAAACCGCCTAAGGGCATACTTCTTTACGGGCCTCCGGGAACAGGCAAAACTTTGCTGGCGAAGGCCGTGGCAAATGAAAGCGAAGCCAACTTCATAAGCATTAAAGGTCCAGAACTGTTGTCCAAGTGGGTTGGCGAATCCGAGAGAGCCGTAAGAGAAGTTTTCAGGAAAGCCAAGCAAGCCGCACCGAGCATAATATTCTTTGACGAAATTGACGCCATCGCACCTGTTCGCGGTGGAGGCTACGGTGACTCCCATGTGACCGAGCGTGTGATAAGCCAGCTCTTAACGGAAATGGATGGGCTTGAAGAACTGCGAGGCGTCGTGGTGCTGGCAGCCACCAACAGGCCGGACATCATTGACCCGGCGCTTCTAAGGCCTGGAAGATTTGACAAGCTTCTTTATGTGCCGCCGCCGGACCTTGAAGCAAGAAAGGAGATTCTCAAAATTCACCTCAAGAAGAAGCCCTTAGCAGAAGATGTTAGCATTGATGAACTTGCCAAGCGAACGGAGGGCTATACTGGCGCCGATTTGGCGGCTGTATGCAACATGGCTGTTATGCTGGCGATAAGAGAACACGTAATGGCGAATAAAGATCCAGAAGAGGCGAAGAAGAACGTTAAAAACATAAGGGTGAGCAGACGCCACTTCGAAGAAGCGTTGAAGAGGGTTAAGCCCATTTCTCAGAAAGAGTTGGAAATGTATAGGCGAATCTCAGAGGAGTTCGCCTCGAGAATTAAGTAGACGCTTCAAGGGTGTAGAAGCCATCCGTAAACTTTTCTGAGCCCTGCTCCCTCACGAGCACGGTGTCCTCTATGCGGATGCCGCCGAACCCCACAATGTATATTCCAGGCTCAATGGTTACAACGTTGCCTGCCGCCAGCTTGTCCTTGCTTTGTTGGCTTAAAGCCGGCGGTTCATGGACTTCTAAGCCTATGCCGTGTCCCAAACCGTGAACAAAGTTTACGCCGTGTCCAGCCTCTTCGATAATTTTTCTTGCTACAGTGTCTATGTCTTTCGCTTTAGCCTTTGCTTTGACCGCTTGAACAGCCTTTTGCTGGGCTGTTTTTACCACCTCGTAAAGCTTCTTTTGTTTTTCTGAAGGCTTTCCAGCCACAAGCGTCCTCGTCATGTCTGAACGGTAATAGCGGTAGCAGGCGCCAATGTCAACTACAACCAAGTCGCCTTCACGGATTTCCCTGTCCGTGCAGCCTCCATGGGGGAAAGCGGACCTAGCGCCTGAAGCCACTATTGTGTCGAAGGCTGTTCCCCAAGAGCCTTTCCGCCGCATGGCATACTCGATTTCAGCCGCAACCTCATACTCCCGCACGCCGGGTTTCACTGTCTCGTAGGCTGCTTTCATCCCTTCGCATACAAGTTCACCAGCTTTACGCATGAGCTCAATTTCGCCAGAGTCTTTCACCTTTCGGAGCTCCCAGACAAGCTTGCCCATTGGCTTGAGTTTCGCCTTGCCCCGCAAGCTCTTAGCCAAACTCCGATAGTTCTCGACTGTTAAGGTGTCAAAGGCAAGCTTTTTGATGCCAAAATCCAAAGCCTTGGCGGCAACTTTAGCCATCAAGTTTTCATCACGCTTGACTAGTTCAACATGAAAGCCCTTTCCTTCGGCTTTCGCTTGCTCATAGTTGACGCCGTAAACATACAACATGTTTTCACCATCCCTTGGGAACAAAAGGCAAGAGGCTCCCGGGAAACCAGCAAAATAGAGCATGTTAGCCTCGTTTGCAATCAAAAACCCGTCAAACCCCTTTTCCTCAAAAGCCTTCTTCTTTAAAAGGTCTATTCTGTTCAAGCTTCAACCTCCATTTTAGAAGAAAAGTATTGCGTCTGACATCTGTTATAAAACTTGTTGCTGAAAACAGCTTAATCGCCATGTTCTTCGAAAATTCAGGTGGGCGATTCTAGCCGCCGCTAACTATTGACATCAAAATAACGTGGTCGCCATGTTTAAGTTTCGTTTCAACGCCGCTGCCCAACTGGTTTAGCAAATAGCCGTTGACGGTGATTATGAAGCTTTGTTTAACGTCTGAGCTGCCCGGCTCGTAGACGGCTTTTCTGAATGGTTCTCCATACTTTTCCGCAAGCATCGAGAGCAAGTCGCCAAGCGAGGCGCCTTCGGCAACCTCTAATTCCTCAACTCTTCCACTGCCAATTATCTCCTTGATATGTCCAATGTATTCGACTTTAACCTTCAACTCGGGCGCCCCCTGTTCGCCATAAAATAACAGAGGGGAAACACCTTATATTTGTTTAGGCTTGAAGGTTGGCTAATCATTTTATATTCAGTTTAATGCAATCTAGTTTGGGTGCTCCATCTTGTTTGACCAAGAAACGTTGACGAAAATTAGCATAGAGAAAGAGCGCTGGGAAAAAGAAACGGTGGCTAAAAGCCTTGAAAGGCTTCCGGAACGCGGCGAATTTTTCACGAGTTCAGACATACCGGTGAAGCGGCTCTACACGCCCGCCGACATCGCCAACATCAACTATTTCAGAGACTTGGGGTTTCCAGGCGACTATCCCTTCACGCGGGGCGTCTATCCCACCATGTATAGGGCGCGCCTCTGGACCATGAGGCAGTATG
>JAGTQG010000011.1:7699-20575 GCA_018396875.1 Candidatus Bathyarchaeota archaeon | reverse complement strand
CGTGTTGGACGGCACGGTGCAAAACGACATTTTGAAGGAATATGTTGCCAGAGGCATGTACATTTTTCCGCCGAAGCCCTCCATGCGCCTTGTCACAGACATTTTCGAGTATTGCGCCAAAAACGTGCCAAAATGGAACACCATAAGCATAAGCGGCTACCATATCCGCGAGGCAGGCGCCACCGCCGTTCAGGAAGTCGCTTTTACCTTTGCAAACGCTATCGCCTATGTGCAAGCCGCCATAGACCGAGGCTTAGACGTGGACCGTTTTGCCAGTAGACTATCGTTCTTTTTCGCGGCGCACAACAACCTTTTCGAGGAAGTCGCCAAATTCAGGGCTGCCAGACGCCTCTGGGCAAAAATCATGCGGGAACGCTTTAAAGCTAAGAATCCAGCCTCTTGGATGCTGCGTTTTCACACACAGACATCTGGAGTTTCGCTTACAGCCCAGCAGCCCCTAAACAACATTATCCGCGTGACTCTTCAAGCACTTGCAGCGGTTTTGGGTGGAACACAATCGCTTCACACAAACTCTTTTGATGAGGCTTATGCTTTGCCAAGCGAGCAAGCAGTCACCATAGCCCTTAGAACCCAGCAGATAATCGCCTACGAAAGCGGTGTAGCGGACACCATAGACCCCCTTGGCGGCTCATATTATGTGGAGTATTTGACAAACCAGATTGAGGAGAAAGCCGCCGAATACATTAGGCGGATAGACGAGATGGGCGGCGCCGTAGCAGCCATAGAAAAGGGTTTCATGCAACGGGAAATAATGGAGAGCGCCTACCGCTACCAGAAGGAAGTGGAAAGCAAGAAACGCATAGTTGTAGGCGTAAACGAGTTTACAAGCGAGGAAAAGACGCCCATAACAATTTTGCGGATAGATCCGGAAATCGAAAAAAGGCTTGTGGAACGCCTAAATGAGGTGAAACGTCAAAGAAACAATGCCAAAGTCAGAGAAACCCTAGACAGACTGCGCAAGGCTGCTGAAAAGGAAGACGAAAACCTAATGCCATACATAATTGAGGCAGTTAAGGAATACGCAACCTTGGGCGAGATATGCAACGTTCTCCGCGAAGTCTTCGGCGAATATAAACCGCCAACCATATTCTAGCCAATAACAAACAATGGGTCGCCCTCGTTTACGGATGCACCTTCAGAAACAAGGATTTCCCGGATGGATCCAGCTGTTGGCGCAGTAATCTCATTCTCCATTTTCATGGCTTCCAGAATGCATAAAACTTGTCCAGCTTTAACCTGCTCGCCCCTTTTGACCTTTATGGATATAATTTTGCCAGCCATGGGCGCAGTGACCGTTCCGGAAACCGCTTGTTTAGGTTTTGCAGCCTTAACCGCAATGGTTGAAGGGGCTTGTTCTGCCACTGGCACAAGCCTTTGTGTGGATGTTGGCGTTTTCAACTCAACCTTGAAGGAGGCTTCTTCAACCTTCACGGTGAAAGGCTTCGTTTTGCTGACTTCTTGCAGTGTTATAGCATAAACTTTGCCGCCAATTTTTATTTGAAGCTCTTTTCCAAAAGTAGGCTTGCCCTCTGGAACTTCCACCGTGAAGGTTTCGCCGTCAAGTTTAACTGAAAAAGTTTTTTCTCCAGTTTTTGAAACTTCAATTTTTCGGGGTTTTCCGTCCACCAAAACCTCGTAGGTTGGCATGTCTATGCACCTTGCTCGGCTAAGCTTTGACGCCAAGCCAAAACCCAAGGCGAAACTTCACGTTTAGCTCTCTGCAAAGTTAAGGCTTTAACCTCGCTTTGGCTTGCCATGTGAATGACAACAGCCGCTGAAATAGCTGCCACCCGTTCCAGCTCAGCCAGCCTTTCCGGAGGCACCTCGGCTTTGGCTTCCTCCCTTTTTGCTTTACGCTTTTTGAAGAATTCCAAGGCTACGGCTGGAAACAACGCGTATGTAAGCATGTCCTCCTCGCTTTCAATGTAGGGCTTAATATCCTCCGGAACCTTGTTTAGGGCTGGCTCAAGAAGGTCGGCTGGACGGCATGTTATTGGTTCCTCGTCGCCTATAATCAGCTTTTTAACCTCCTCGTCTATGGGGGCTGGAGGCTGCCCATAAAACCCTTTAACATAGTCTTTAACCTCTTTTGGCACGATGCTGTAGCGTTTTCCAGACAAAACGTTTAGAACAGCCTGCGTCCCCACAATTTGGCTTGTAGGCGTAACCAACGGTGGATAGCCAAGCTCCCTTCGAACCCTTGGAACCTCTTCAAGAACTTCTCTAAGCCTGTGAACAGCATTTTGCTCCCTCAACTGTTCAAGAAGGTTGGAGAACATTCCGCCTGGAATCTGATGAACCATTATGGAAGGGTCAACTTTTTCGGCTTTGGGATCTATAAGTCCAAGCGGGTCATAATATTTCTCCCTAAGCTCCCAAAAATATTGGGCAATCTCTTGAAGAAGCCCCATGTCTAAGCCCGGGTCATAGGGTGTGCCCTTCAAGGCTGCAACAACGGATTCCACCGGCGGCTGGGATGTGCCCCACGCAAGGGGCGAAAAAGCCGTGTCCAAAATGTCCACTCCGGCTTCGCAAGCCCTCAAATAGGTCATCATAGCCATCCCGCTGGTGCAGTGGCAATGCAAATGCACTGACAAGCCGACCTCCCGTTTTAGGGCGGTTATAAGCTCGTAGGCTGGTTGAGGTGCAAGCATCCCAGCCATGTCCTTTATACATATAGAGTCGCAGCCGAGCTCCGCCAGCTTCTTAGCGACATTAACATAATATTCTGTTGTGTGGACAGGACTTATGGTGTAACAGATTGTGCCCTGCGCGTGCCCCCCAACCTTTTTGACGGTTTTTATGGCGACCTCCATGTTGCGCACATCATTCAAAGCATCGAAAACTCTGAATATGTCTATGCCGTTTTCCGCCGCCTTCTCCACAAACTTTACGACAACATCGTCTGGATAATTCCGATAGCCAACAACGTTCTGTCCCCTCAAAAGCATCTGCAACGGCGTGCGTTTTATGCGACGCTTTAACTGGCGAAGTCTCTCCCAAGGGTCTTCAGCCAAATAGCGTATACAAACATCGAAGGTGGCGCCGCCCCAAACCTCCATGGAAAAAAAGCCAACCATATCCATCTTCTCGGCTATGGGAATCATGGATTCGGTGCGCATACGAGTCGCCATCAAAGACTGATGCGCGTCACGAAAAGTTGTATCCGTAATTTTAACGGGCTTCTCCACCATAAACGAATGCCTCTTTAGAGAGCTGAAAATAGCCTAAGCCTATATTAATCTGTACTGGTGAAAAACCTTTTTCATATTTGCAAAAATTCATAAGTTATGAAGATAAATAAAGAGGAAAATGCTGGAATTTTAGGTGGACACGACAATTTTGTCCACAATAAGGGATGGGCTTATCAAAGTCTCGAAGGTCTTTAAATCATCGCCTATTGCAATGATGTTGTTTAAGGCTTCGTAGAGGTTTCCAGCAACAGTGCAGGGCTTGATGGGGTATGCGATTTCGCCGTTCTCTATCTTAAAAGCGTTTTGAGCCGTCACCGAGAAGTCGCCAGTCACAACGTTTGAATGGAGAGCACCTATAAGCGTGCCTTTCACAAGTACGCCGTTTTTCAGTTCTCGTGTCAAGTCTTGAAGGTTTCCTTTGCCGGGTTGAATCAGCATGTTTGTTGGTCTTATGGTTGGCAGGTTAGCATAGGCGGGTGTTGCTCTTCCCATTCTGCTGGCGTTTCCGGTGCTTTCACGATTTTCCCGTTTCGCAGAGTAGTTGTCATATAGGAAACTTGATAGTACACCTTTCTCAATTATTGGTGTTTTCTGCCTCGGCACACCTTCGTCGTCGAATTTGCTTGTTCCGATGCCTTCCGGTATTGTTCCATCATCAGTTACTGACAGAGAGTTGCTTGCAACTTGTTTTCCAAGTTTTCCCTTGAGCACTGACCGGTTCTCTTGAACGTTAAACGCTGAAACTCCAGAGGGAAATATAAAAGAGAAAAGCTCGTTCCAGCTACGGTTCTCAAAAACCACTGGTCCAACATATTTTTGCGGTAAGGATTTCTTTCCAAAACCTTCAATGGTCCATTTCGCTGCGTTGAGGGCTATCGAATGCAAGTCTTCTGTGTAATGCCTTGATACAAGAAAGTCTCCGCTAGAAACCTCTTCTGAACCAGATTTCGCTTTAGCGTAAAAGTAAGCCCCGAAAACTGTGCCTTCGTCAAAGGCTTCTACACCATGTGTGTTGACAACCGCCCTTGAAACAACATAGGTAGAAACAGAGCCCATAGCTTGATTGATCCTCTTGTCAAGATCCCCAATCGCCACACAGTTGTCAACACAAAGCCTCAGCAAGTCTTCTATGCTAACGTCCAGAATTTTCTTGTCAAACACTCCTTCAACGCCAGGCTGTTCTCTGGGACTTGGGAAAGAAACCCAATAAGGATCTGGGGGCCTTATTTTCGCAATTCTTGTCGCCTCTTCGGCTGCTTCTAAAACTTTATCTTCCTCTACGCTTGAGACGCTTGAGAAGCCAATCGCCTTATTGACAACCGCCCTTACGCCAACGCCAACTTTAATTCCGCTAGTTATTTTCGGCAGCCCCTTCCTTTTTATCCAAGGCTCCAGCATTCGAATGAAGGAACCCTTCAACCCCTTTATGGCGCCGCTTCTTGAGGCAAATATTCCGCCAACGAACTGTACAGATGTCTGTCTTTCCACGTAAAGAAATGCTTCCGCTTCCTCTGCACCCACTTTATGCGCATGATTTAAGGCTTTTCTTCCTATCTCCAAAAGTTCATTCTTATCCATTTAGGCGACGCCTCCGAAAAGAACGTTTTTAATTAGCATATGGGGTCCTCCGAGGCCTACGAAGGCTCTTTGGTTCATTTTGCCACATCCTCCAAAGGGGTTGGAATGGAGTTCTAGATCGTTGCAGACTGCTTCCACGTTTTTGAGCAGTTCAAGGATGTTCCCGGTTAAAGCCACGTCTTTTAAGGGGTGTTTTGGTTCGCCATTTTCAACCCAGTACCCTCTGACGGCTTTAAAGAGGAATGTTCCAGTAGCCTCAGTCTGTCCACCCGCAGTGTCGATTGCATATATTCCCCTTTTCAGTTCTTTTAGGGCTTCTTCGGGTTTCCAGTCTCCAGCATCAAAGTAAGTGTTCCTCATTCTCACAATGGGCTCGAAGGAGTAGTCTTGGCTTCTCGCGTTCCCGGTGGGCTCCATTTTCAAAGCTTTGGCGGTTATTCTGCTTTGCAGATAGTTATTTAAAATTCCATTCTTGAGTATTTCAACACGACGGCAGGGAACCCCTTCATCGTCAAAGGGGATTTTGTAGCCTCCCTTTTCCGGAAGTCCTTCGTCAATTATTGATACGCATTCGGCTCCAAGAGTTTGCCCAATTCTGCCGGTTAGTGGAGAACCTCCAATTACAACGAAGTCTGCTTCCGACAAGTGTCCAAAAGATTCGTGGGCAAGCACCCCAGCAAGCCTCGGATCTATAAAAGCGTCAAACCTTCCCGCTGGAGCAGGTTTGGCTTTAAGTTTTTCCAACGCCCATTTTGCCGCCTCTTCAGCCATTTTTTCCGGCGTATGCTCGTCTTCCTCAAATGCTTCCAAGCCGAAGCTTCCGCCGTAAGATTCCCGCGCATCAACGATGACTGTGCCTTTTTTTGCTACGCACAATATTCTTAACCCAATAAGGAGAGGTTCATAAGACGCTTTAGTTCCATCGCTGTTTGCGTAGTAAATTGTCCCGTAGTACTCGCCAAAGCTGCTTGTGGTATTAGTTATGGCTTTACCCGCAGCTTCAGCAGTTTCACACTGTCTTAGGCATAAATCCTTCTTTTCATCCAGTGAAGCATCCTTTGGATGCTTTTTCACGACCGTTGATTTTCTTTCTTGAACCGGGCTAACAGAAGCGAGGCTAAACTTCATTAAAGTCTTGGTTTTTGAGGCCTTTGCGATTTGCATGGCTGTTTCAACCGCTTGAGTAACGTTTTCTTCGTTTAGTATGTTTGAAAAGGAGAAGCCCATGCTTTTTCCGTAGAGGACCCTAACGCCTATTCCAATATTGCGAATTTCTGAAACTGTTCGGATTTGACCGTTTATGGCCTCGATAGTGAGGGTTTTAGTGTCTTCTCCTTTTGCTTCAGCAAAATTTGCACCAAGCCTTAGGGCATGTTCGACAGCTTTCTCCATTAAATCTTCAATCGGTAAACCCATCACCATTTCATCCTAAGTATAGGTTTATCATCACACATTTAACGTTTAGCAAAACCTCAGCTATAGCGGAATGTTCGCGTGTTTTTTGGATGGTCTAGGCTCCCGTTTTGTCATGAGCATTTCAAGGGCGCTTATCAGTTTGGGCCGTGTTTCCGCTGGCTCAATAACGTCGTCTATGTAGCCTTTCTGCGCTGCCACATATGGATTTGCGAATTTTCGGCGGTATTCGCTTACGAGTTCCAGTCGCTTCTGTTCTGGGTCTGGGGCTTCAGCTATTTCTTTTCGAAAGATTATGTTTATGGCTCCTTGGGGTCCCATGACGGCGATTTCGGCTGTTGGCCAAGCATAGTTTATGTCGCCTCCTGAGTGTTTCGAGCCCATGACGTCGTAGGCTCCGCCGTAAGCCTTCCGCAGTATAACCGTTATTTTTGGGACTGTGGCCTCGCAGTAAGCGTAGAGCAGTTTTGAGCCGTGGCGGATTATGCCGCCGTGTTCCTGTTCTATGCCTGGTAGGAAACCTGGCACGTCCACGAAGGTTATTATTGGTATGTTGAAGCAGTCACAGAACCTCACAAATCTTGCGGCTTTAACTGACGAGTTTATGTCTAATGCTCCAGCGTAGTAGGCGGGTTGGTTTGCCACTACGCCAACCACGTGTCCGTTAAGCCTTGCAAACCCTATGACTATGTTTGGCGCCCAGAGGGCTTGGACTTCGAAGAATTCACCGTTGTCTACGACGCGATGGATTACTTCTTTAACGTCATAGGGCTTGTCCGGGTCGTCTGGCATTATGCGGGCTAACTCTTCGTCTGTGCGGTTTGGGTCGTCGCCCGTTTCCGCATAGGGCGGGTCTTCAAGGTAGTTGCTTGGCAGGTAGCTCAAAAGCTTCTTGATTATTTGGATACAGTGCTCCTCGTCTTTGGCTATGAAGTGGGCTACGCCGCTGGTTTGGCTGTGCACCATGGCTCCTCCAAGCTCTTCGAAGGTGACCTCTTGCCCAAGCACGGTTTTGACAACATCCGGTCCAGTGATGAACATGTAGCTTGTCTTATCCACCATTATGATGAAGTCTGTGAGGGCTGGCGAATAAACGGCGCCGCCTGCACACGGTCCCATTATGGCGGATATCTGCGGTATAACGCCGGAAGCCATCACGTTGCGGAAAAATATGTCACCGTATCCGGCGAGGCTTGCTACGCCTTCTTGGATGCGCGCCCCGCCTGAATCGTTTAAGCCTATGACCGGCGCGCCGGTTTTCATGGCTAAGTCCATGAGCTTGCAAACTTTTTTGGCGAACATTTCGCCGAGCGAGCCGCCGAAAACCGTGAAGTCTTGTGAAAACACGAATACGAGTCTTCCGTCTATTGTGCCATAGCCTGTTACGACGCCGTCGCCCAAGTATTTGCGTTCAGCCATGCCGAACTCCGTGCACTGGTGGACGACAAACTGGTCAAGCTCGTTGAAGCTTCCCGGGTCTAATAGGAGGTCTAGGCGTTCTCGGGCGGTAAGCTTGCCCTTAGCGTGCTGCTCTTCTATGCGTTTAAGTCCGCCGCCGAGTTTGGCTTGCTCCCGCATTTCGCGTAAGCGCTTGATTTTTTCTTCAACGGTTGGCTCCCTAAGCTCAACCATACACAGCCACCTTTCAGTCGCTAAAGTATGTAGAGACAATCAGTATTTAGAACCTATGGCAGAAATTATATGCGCCATCGCGCCTTAATTCCAAAACAAGCTGGAGGAAAAACACATGGCCTTGTCAAATCCAGTTATAGAGGTGCTGCTTAGCCACAAGTCTATACGCAAGTATAAGCCGGACATGCCGCCTGAAGATGTAATCCGCACAATTGTTAGGGCTGGACAACAGGCGCCCTTCGCCTCGCAAGCCTACAGCATAATCTTATCGCGGGATAGGGAACATCACCCATACAAGGCGCCTTTGATGTTCACCATCTGCGTGGACTACCACAAGTTTGAAAGGATTATGGAGAAAAGGGGCTGGAGGATGGTGACCAACGATTTGGTGCTTTTGTTTTTCGGGATTCAAGACGCCGCTTTGATGGCTGAAAACATGGTGATAGCCGCCAGAAGCTTAGGCTTGGGAAGCTGCTTCTTGGGAAGCGCCATGCTCCAAGCAGACAAAATAGCCCAACAATACAACTTGCCGAAAAGGGTTTTCCCGCTGGTGCAGTTGGTTATGGGCTATCCGGCTGAAGACCCGCCGCCAAGACCAAGATACCCGTTGGAGTTCACACTTTTTGAGGGCAAATACCCAGAGCTGACAGATGAAATGGTTTCAGAAGCCATGCGAGTTATGGATGAAGGCTACTTGGCGCAAGACTATTACAGGCGGTTAAACGCGAAAATCCCGCTGGAAAATGGACGCCCAGACCCATACACCTACGAAAATTACAGCTGGACAGAGCATATTTGCCGAAAATGGGGGCAATGGTTCCCAGACCCGAAGGTGCTGCTTGAACAGCTGGAGAAACGCGGTTTCCACATAACAGGGTAAATGTTAGAACTTTTCTAAATTCTCTTTATTTTTACGGAAAGGTCCCCGACGAAAACACGTCTTACTGTGCCATCTTTAAGCTTTAAAACCAACGCGCCGTCGCCGTCCACATCGAGGGCTAAGCCTTCAAGCCTCTCGTTTCCTTGGAGAACTTCCACTTCACAGCCAAGAAAAGAGGCGTAGCTTTTCCATTTCACCAGAATCGGGTTAAAGCCTTCCATGAGAAAGCTTTGATAAAGACTTTCCATTTTTTCCAGCAAACCCTTGAAGAGATTTTCCATGGAGATTTCCTTGCCTAACATGGCTTTTAGCGACGTAGCCGTCTCACGAAGCTCCGGCGGGAGCTCCTTTTCAACGTTAATGTTGACGTTTACGCCCACACCTACAACCACGTAGTCCACTTTCTCGCCAACTGTTTTCATTTCTGAAAGGATGCCGCAAACTTTTCGTCCATCAACCAAAACGTCGTTGGGCCATTTGGTTTCAGCCTTTAAGCCGCACAGTTCGCGGAGGGTTTCTGCCACTGCTAAGCTTGCCAAAAACACAAGTTTGACGGTTTCCGACGGTTTTAGGTTTGGTTTAAGGATTATGGAAAGCCATAATCCGCCTTTGGGCGAGTGCCATCTTCTGCCAAGCCTTCCCCGCCCAGAGGTTTGGGTTTCAGCTATGGCAACTGTGCCCTCTGGGGCGCCGAGTTCCGCCAGTTCCTTAGCCCAATCGTTGGTTGAGCTGACCTCACGACTGAAAAAGATGTATTTTCCGAAAAGTTTTGTTTTTAGGCTTTCTTGAACCTTGTCCACTTTTATTGTTGCTGGCATGTCACCTTTCCTCGTAAAGTATGAATGTGCCTATGTAGAAGGCTGCGTATAACGTTGCTGCGGGTATGAAGGATGCGGCGAAACCCCAGTTTTCGATTAATATGCCGCTTAGGGCTAGACTGGCGGACTCGCCTAGGTGGAGACCCATCATAAGCAAGCCTATATCCGTCCCATAGGATTCTCTATCGCATATCTCTGAGAGGACGCCCTCTTGACCTATACTGTTCGCTCCCTCAGCGAAGCCTATAGCCATCAAAATGGCTGCTGCAAGGGTTGGATGAGAAAAGCCCAAAGTTGTTAGGAGGGCTGAATAGGTGATTCCGCTTATTAAAATTAGCCTTTTCACTTTAGAAATTCTGGAGAAAATGTGAGAGGACAAGCCAGCCAACAGAATCATGGCGCCGACGATAAGCCCAACAGCTTCTTCGGAAAAACCGGAATCGCTAAGAAAGTAGGGTATGACGTATCCTGAGCGAAAGCCAAAAGCTAAACCCATCATGAAAAAGAGGAAAAGGAAAATTTTGAACTTGCGCCCCTTTCTTCTGAAGTCTAGAATATGCAAGGCTTGCTCCACGCTAAACTCGCCTTTCTTCTCGTCCACAAGTCCAAGAGAAAGCAGAAATCCAGAAACGCCGAGCAAGGCACACAAAACCAAGGTTCCATCGTAGAGAAGGGACACTGCCAGAAAACCGGCGGCTAAGCCTCCAGCAGCGTAAGCCAAGTAAACAACGGTTCTCAAATGTACGAGGCTCCGCCAGTCTCCACCGCTTCTCTCTAGCACGTAAGCCCGGTTAACAGCCCATATGGCGCCTTCTTTTGTTCCTTCGGCTATTTTGCCAAACAAGAATTCCATGGGTGTATGAGCGAAACAGTATATTAGGCTTGAAACCGCGCCCAGAAAGCCGTTAGCCATAAAGAATGGTTTTCTTCCAAAGAAGTCTGAAAGCGTTGCAAAAAACATTCTACCCAGCTGCATTATTATGGGCATTGATGCAAAAACAAAGCCTGTTACAACGATTCCTATGTTTCGCTCCTTCATCATTAGGGGTATGACAACCCATAAAATCCCGCTTGAAAAGGAATGGAACGCTTGGATAAGCAAAGCATTTCTTACTGTGCGCAAGGGGGCATCAACCCATTAAAGGCAAAACTTGGCTTACTCCGCCACAAGTTCAAGAAGTACGCCTTTGACGCTTTTCGGATGGATGAAAGCCACTTTTTTCCCTTCAGCACCAATTCTTGGTTTTTCATCAACAAGCATAACGCCTTTCCCCTTAAACTCCTCTAAAGTTTCTTCGATGTTGTCAACTTTCACGGCGATGTGGTGGATTCCTTCTCCTCGTTTTTCGAGGAACTTTGCCACTGGACTGTCGCTTCCAATAGGTTCTAAAAGCTCGATTTTGGTTTCGCCGCCCGTGGATAAAACAGCCACCTTCACCTTGTTCTCGATAGATTCATAGATTCTTAAAAGTTTGAAACCTAAAAGGTCACGGTACACGTTTATAGCTTCGTCCAAGTTTTTGACCGCTACTCCCACATGGTCCATTCCCATAAACATTTTGCGAATCATCCATCCACTCTTTTGAGGTTTAAATGCGGTTACAACCTATTATAAAAGGTTTCTAGGCTATGACCGCCAAAACATCACCCTTATTTACGATAGCGCCCTCTGAAACGCGGACCTCCTTAACGACGCCATCTCTGGGTGCGGTGACCTCATTCGCCATCTTCATGGCTTCAAGAATGCACACGCATTCTCCTCTAGAAACTTTTTGCCCAACAGCGACTTTTAAAGCAACAATTCTCCCAGCTATGGGAGCTAAAACCGCATCCTTTATGGAAACAGTGCTCGCCGCAGACTTTTTAAGTGGAGTAGAGGCGGCTGGTTCAAACTTTACATCTCCCAGTTTAGAGGCAAACGTGGGCTGTTGAACTTCGAAGGTTTTACCGCCTATCTTGATTTGCCACAAACCGCTATAAGCTTCCAATATTTCCGCCTGAACGGTTCTTCCCCCATTTATTTCCAAAAAAACCCTTCTTCCATTGTTTGAAGTGGTCATTTTAACTTCAACATTCTTCCCATTTACATCCACCAAAAACAAGCCCTCATCCTTTTTAGCTACACGAACATTGTGAGCTTTCTTGTTAACAAAAACCTCGTAGGTTTTCAACGGATACCCCTCATCCTCCAGCCAACAGCCTTCCAAAGTGAGGTTGTGCCCCGCTCTCTTCTGGGGATTAGCGCCTTAACCCTTGATTGGCTTGTCTGGTTTAAAAGCACCGCAACCAACGCTGCTGTTTCTTCGTCAGTTAAGGTTTTCCGCGGCAAAAGTCTTTCAATTCTTTCATCAACAAAGTTTATATGAATATCGCCCTTTAGGTAGTCCTCGTCCTCCATTATTGCCTTGTGGAAAGGAATTGTTGTTTCAACACCTTCAATCACGAACTCGTCCAAAGCATTGCGCATCCTTCTTATGGCTTCAAGGCGGTTTGAACCCCAAACAGCAAGCTTGGCAATCAACGGGTCATAGAAAACCGAAACAGTGCAACCCAAATACAGGTGGGTGTCAACCCTAACGCCTGGACCGCCTGGTAAATGCAGATTGGAAACTTTCCCCGGAGAAGGCGCAAAATTGTTGTAGGGGTCTTCTGCGTTTATTCGACAGTTTATGGCGTGTCCGCGAAGCTTTATGTCTCTTTGCGTGTACGCCAATTTTTCGCCAGCCGCAATTTTGACTTGCTCCTTGACTATGTCGATGCCCGTCACCATTTCAGTGATCAAGTGTTCCACTTGAAGCCGCGTGTTCATCTCCAGAAAATAGTAGTTTCTGTTTTGATCCACGAGGAATTCAACGGTTCCAGCGTTAACGTAGCCTATAGCCTTTGCAATTTTTACGGCAGCCTTGCCCATTTCTTTTCGAAGCTCATCCGTCATGAACGGTGAGGGCGTCTCCTCGATGAGTTTCTGATAGCGCCTCTGGATTGAACACTCCCTCTCGCCGAGGTGGATGATTCTGCCACTTTTGTCTGCTAAAATCTGGAATTCAATGTGTCTAGCCTTTGGAAGAAACTTTTCCACATAAACTTCACGGTTGCCAAAAGAGGACTCCGCCTCCAAAGCAGCCATTTCCAAAACTTTCCGCATTTCAGCCTCGTTCTGAACAAGCCGCATGCCTTTTCCGCCGCCGCCGTAAACAGCTTTAACCAAAACTGGAAAACCAAGCTTGTGGGCTAGTTCAATGGCTTCCTCCCCGCTTTGAACTGGCTCAAGGCTTCCGGGGATAACTGGCACCCCAGCCCTTGCAGCAGCTTTCCGAGCCCCTACCTTGTTTCCCATGCT
>JAGTQG010000011.1:0-7314 GCA_018396875.1 Candidatus Bathyarchaeota archaeon | reverse complement strand
CCTTTCGGAAATACAAATTTAGACGTTGGGTGCACGCTTGAGTGTTCACATAAAAGATATAAACGTTGAAAAAAGAATGTAGGTATTCCTCCCAAGACATGGTGGTATTCAAAAATGGAAAAACACTTCCATGACATCGTTATTGTCGGTGCAGGTTTGGCTGGTCTGAGGGCTGCTGTTGCAGCTGCTGAATACAGTGACAAACTGGACATCGCTGTTATTTCGAAACTTCATCCATTGAGGTCGCATTCTGTCTGTGCTCAGGGGGGCACAGCTGCCGTCATGCGGGAAAAAGATTCTTTTGATTTGCATGCTTTTGACACTGTTAAGGGCGCCGATTATTTGGCTGATCAAGACGTCGTGGAGTTTTTCGTTAAACAAGCGCCCAAGGAAATCATTTTGATGGAACATTGGGGCTGCCCGTGGAGCCGCACACCTGACGGCAAAATAGACCAACGTCCCTTTGGAGGTCATTCTTACCCGAGGGCTTGCTTCGCGGCGGACATGACGGGTTTTCATGAGATGCACACGCTTTACGGCAAGGTGGTGACCTGTCCAAACGTGAAGTTTTATGACGAGTGGTTTGCCACATCGCTTATCGTTGAAGACAACACGGTTGTGGGCTTAACAGCCATAGAGCTTAAAACAGGCGAAATGCATGTTTTCCAAGCCAAAGCCGTTGTCATGGCGACAGGCGGGCATGAACGCATATACGAGTTTACAACGTTCTCTCACACTACAACCGGCGACGGCATGGCCATGGCTTACAGGGCAGGCGCACCCCTAGAAGACATGGAGTTTGTCCAATTCCACCCAACGGGACTCGTGCCATCCGGTGTTTTAATAACCGAGGGCGCCCGAGGCGAAGGCGGCTACTTGATAAATGCTCAAGGTGAACGTTTCATGAAACGGTATGCACCGGCAATGATGGAGTTGGCGCCCCGCGATGTGGTTGCAAGGGCTGAACAAACCGAAATCCTCGAGGGGAGAGCTTTCCAAGGACCTTATGGACCTTACATCGCCCTAGATCTTAGGCATTTAGGCGAAGAGAAGATTAACGAGAGGCTGCCATTGATACGGGAAGTAGCCATAAAACTTGCCGGAGTTGACCCAGTTAAGGAGCTTATTCCCATCAGGCCGGCAGCCCACTATTCCATGGGCGGGATAAAAGCCAACATTCGGACTGAGACGCCTATTAGGGGTTTATATGCAGCTGGCGAATGCTCATGTCTAAGCCTTCACGGAGCTAACAGGCTTGGAACAAACTCGACGGCTGAATGCCTCGTTTTTGGGGCTGTCGCCGGCGAAGAAGCCGCCAAATACGCCTTGTCCGCAAGCTTCCGAGAACTTCCAATGGAGAAGGCTTTAGCCGAAGAAAAACGGGTTTTCGACGGAATCCTCGGCAGCGAGGGTGACGAAAAGGTTCCCCAGCTTAGGGATGAACTGCGAAGGCTCATGAACACCAAGGTTTGGATTTTCCGCAACGGCGAAGAGTTGAAAAGCGCCCTCAAAGAGATTAGAACGCTCAAAGAACGGTTTAAACACATAAAGGTTGAGGATAAGGGAAAAACCTTTAACACAGGCTTTGTGGCTGCCCTCCAGCTCGATTTTATGCTGGATTTGGCTGAAGTCACCACCATATGCGCTTTGGCGAGAACAGAGTCCCGCGGCGCCCACACAAGGCTTGACTACCCAAACAGGGACGACGAGAAATGGCTTGTCCACACGTTAGCCTACTACACTGTGGACGGCCCAAGGCTTGACTACATTCCGGTGACAATCACGAGGTGGCAGCCTGCCGCCAGAAAATATTAGGGGGGTGGCGTCTCATGAACGGCGAGGTTGTGAAAGTTGTTGAGTTTCGAATTCGCCGATACGATCCAGACTCTAAAAAAAGCTATATTTCAACCTATAAGGTGCCGATTCTCCGTGGAACAACAATTCTCGACGTGCTCAACTATATTAAGGAGAATTTGGATGAGACGCTTACGTTTAGGCATTCCTGCAGAATGGGGATTTGTGGAAGCTGCGCCGTAAACGTTAATGGAAAGCCCATGCTTGCATGCTACACGCAAGTGCTGGACTTAAACGCTGACACTGTGACTATTGAACCCTTGTCAAATCTTCCAGTCATAAAGGACTTGGTTGTGGACATTCAGCCCTTCTTCAAAAACTATAGGAAGATTAGAAACGTGTTGATTAAGCCTGTTGAAGCCTTCAAAAAGCCTGAAGAGTTTATACAATCGCCAGAAGACCTCAGAAAATACTGGGATTTGACACTCTGCACGAAGTGTTCGGTTTGCTATTCAGCTTGTCCAGCTGCCATAGACGAGAGGTTTCTTGGACCTTCAGCCTTAACAGCCAATTACAGGTTTATTGCCGATTCAAGGGATGAGGGATTGGACGAGAGGCTTAAGGTTATGGCTGACAATGTTTGGCTTTGCACTGCATGCAATTCCTGCACGCTTTTCTGTCCAAAGCTTGTTAACTGCGCAAATTCCGTGGTTGAGGATCGCAGCTTGTTGGTGGAAATGGGCGTCATCCCGAGAACCGTCAAGGACGTGTTGGAAAGCGTTATGAAATATCATAACCCCATGGGAACCCATCAGAGCAAGCGGATGGCTTGGGCTGAAGGCTTAAACATAAAAGTGTACCCAAACGTGACGAAGGCGGATGTGCTCTATTTTGTCTGTTGCTCGGCGGCTTACGACATACGGAACAGGGAAGTTGCCAGAGCCATGGCGTTTCTGTTGAACAAGCTGGACGTTGATTATGCCACTTTAGGCGAGGAGGAATGGTGCTGTGGAGATCACATTCTCCGCATGGGCGAGAAAGGCCTGTTTGAAATGCTTGCAGAACACAACGTGGCTGTTTTCCAAAAGTTCAAGGCAAACCGCATCGTGACAGTTTCACCCCACTGCTACAACACTTTCAAAAACGAGAAACCCTACAAAGATTTAGGCTTAAACGTTCAGCATTACACGCAGTTTTTGGCTGAAGCCATAGACAAGGGCAAGCTTAAATCTTCAAAGCCTTATCTGAAACGGGTTGCTTATCATGATCCATGCTTCTTGGGGAAGCGCAACCAAATCTACGAGGAGCCAAGACGCATACTCCAGTCCATAAAAGGCTTGGAACTTATCGAAATGAGGCGCACAAGAGAGGCAAGCTTTTGCTGTGGCGGCGGGGCTGGCAGAGTTTGGACTGAAGAGGCTGAACCTGAAAAGAGGCCTTGTGTAAACCGTGTTAAAGAAGCGTTAGAGCTTAACGCCGAAGTTATAGCTGTGGCTTGTCCATTCTGCATAACAACCCTTGAAGACGCCGTTAAAGTTTTGGAAGTGGAAGACAAAATAGCCGTCAAGGATATTCTTGAAATTTTGAAGGAAACCCTATAGCTTTTCTTATCCCTTATTTTTCAACATTTGCGGCATTGGCTCATGTGGCAGTGGCATTTTGTTTCTTCAACTGAAAGAGTTAATTCCATTAGGATTTCTTCAAGCTCCTCCACTAGACTTTTGTTGCCACTGGTTTTCACCTCGGCGAGAAGTCTTTCCGCCTCCGCCTTTAGGGCTAGAGGATCTTCGCCTTCATTTTTCAAAAATCGTTCGTATTTGGATTTGAAGCTTGCAATTTTGTTCTCCATGTTAGGGCGCCTTAGCAATAGAGATTCGCCCACAGAGATATGTCTTTCCTTTCCAACGGTTGCCTTTAACGAAGGAAGTTCTGAATTGCTATAGATACATTAATATATCGACTGCATAAGTTATCTAATTCTCGTTAAAAGGGTAGGATGGAGGAAAGTTAGGTTGTATGGCTATGCTGGCAGAGTTCTCCACGTGGACTTGACGACTGGAAAGACGCGTACGGAGCCTTTGAACGAGGATTATGCCAAAAAATACATTGGCGGCATAGGTCTTGGAATGCGGTTGTGGCTTGACTATTCAAAGGCTGGCGTTGACCCCTTCAGCCCTGAAAACCCGCTTGTTTTGGCGACTGGGCCGACTTCTGGGAGTGTTTGGCCTACGGGCGGCAACGGTCACGCTTTTGTTTCTAAGTCTCCGCAGAGCTATGGTATTGCTGAGGCGAAGTCTCATGGCAGTTTTGGCACGGAGCTTAAGCGGGCGGGGTATGACGCTGTTGTCTTCCATGGCAGGGCTGAGAAGCCTGTTTACGTGTGGATTGACGACGATTCTGTGCAGATTTTGGATGCTTCGCATTTGTGGGGTAAGTCGCCTGCTGAAACCGAGGACATGATAAAGGAGGAGTTGGGCGACTACTACATTCGTGTGGCTGCCATTGGACCTGCTGGAGAGAAGCTTGTGCGGATAGCATGCATAATTAATGAGAAGTCTAGGGCTGCTGGTAGGTGCGGCTTGGGCGCTGTTATGGGTTCGAAGAATTTGAAGGCTATTGCTGTTCGCGGGACGAAGGATGTGATGGTTGCTAAACCCGACGAGTTTCTAGAGTTTGTTAAGGAGTTTCATGAGAGGATGAAGGGGCCTGCCACGAAGAAGTATAGGACTTTGGGCACTCCTGAAAACGTTTTGGTTCATAATGCTTTGCATTGTATGCCGACGCGGAACTATAATAACGCGCATTTTGAGGCTGCTGAGAAGGTTAGCGGCGAATACTTGAACGAGCGGTATGTGGCCAAAATCATTGGTTGCAGTTCATGTGCCATGCGCTGCGAACACGTTTGTGTTGTTAATGAGGGGCCGTATAAGGGTGCTATGGCGAGGGTTGAGTATGAGCCTTTGTGGGCTATGGGGCCGTACTGTGGAATTGACCGTCTTGACGCCATTATCAAGGGTAGCGAGCTCTGTAACTATTATGGCATAGACTCTATTAGTGCTGGTGTGATTGTTGGTTTTGCCATGGACTGTTTTGAGAATGGTATTCTAACGGTTAAGGACATGGATGGTATTGAGGCTCGCTTTGGCAATCATGAGGCGATGGTGAAGCTTATTGAGAAGATTGGCAAGCGGGAGGGCATCGGCGACATTTTGGCTGAAGGCGTAAAGTTTGCAGCGGAGAAGATTGGCAAAGGCGCCGAGAAACTTGCCCAACACATTAAAGGCGTTGAGGTTACAGGGTATGACTTGCGCTGTTTGAAGACGGCGGCTTTGGGTTTCGCTGTTTCGTTCCGTGGCGCCGACCACAATAGGCATGGGGCTTACGCTTTCGACGTGAAGGGCAAGTTTAATAGGTTGACGTATGAGAAGGGTAGGGCTAAAGCCGTCAAGGATATTGAGGACGTTTACACGGTTATTGATTCGCTGATTATTTGCAAGTTCTCCAGGGGCACCTACTACAAGGAGTTTGAGGATTTAGCCAAGCTCTACACGCTTGTGACTGGTTGGGAGACGACGCCTGAAGAAATGCGTTTGAAGGGCGAGCGGATCAATAACCTCGCAAGGGTCATTAATGTGCGTGAGGGGTTGGGCCGCAAGGACGACACGTTGCCGTGGAAGGTTATGAATGTGCCGATTCCAGACGAAGGCCCATCAAAGGGCGCCTATGTCACCAAGGAGGAGCTTGAGTTGATGTTGGACGACTATTATGAGGTGCGGGGCTGGACTAAGGATGGCATTCCGACGCCTGAAAAGCTTAAGGCTTTGGGTATGGATGACTTGATTCCCATTGTGGAGGCGAAGATTCGTAAGGCTTAGGAGGCGTTGTTATGGTTAAGATTCATGAGAGAAGGTTTGTTTCAGCGGATCCGGACAAGTGTGTTGGCTGCCAAGTTTGCGAGTACATTTGCTCTTGGAACAAGGAGAAGGTTTTTAATCCGTTGAAGTCGAGGATTCGGGTTGTTAGGCTTAACCCGCTGGTTAACATTTCCATCACTTGCAGGCTTTGTGAGGATCCGCCGTGTGTGGCTGCCTGTCCAAGAGACGCTTTAACCCAGTCTGAGGAGAACGGCACTATACTGGTGGATGAGGATAAGTGTAATGGCTGCGGATGGTGCATTGAGGCTTGTGATTATGGTGCGATTTCGCTTCATCCGGATAAGAAGGTGGTTTTTGTCTGCGACTTGTGCAAGGATAAGCCTGACGGCCCTCAGTGTGTTAAGTGGTGTCCGGAGGAAGCTTTGGACCTTGTTACGGCGGATGTGTTGGCGCAGAAGGCTCGTATAACAGCTACTAAGAAGCTTTTCCAGGAAGCCTTGAAAGTGGCTTCGCCGACGTAGCTTCCTTTTCTATTTTTATTTTGTTTTGTTGTTTGTGGTTGATGGTTAGTTTTATTAGATTCGATTTACATAATTTGTATTGTTGGTTTTAGGGTTTGAGTTTGTGGTTTGCTATGGGCGATGGTGGGGGAGGTGGGGTTAGGCGTAGGCGTAGCCGTGTTGAGGTTATTGTTGAGATTTTGAGGGAGGCTTTGGATGGCGCCAATAAGACTAGGCTTATGTATCGTTGTAACTTGAATTTTGGGCGTTTTAATCGTTATTTGCGGGAGTTGTTGGATGCGGGTTTGTTGGAGCGGGTTGCGGCTAACCCGGAGGCTGGCATGGTTTTGTATAGGACTACGGAGAAGGGGCGGGAGCTTTTGAAGATTTTGGAGAAGGCTGGCGAGTTTCTGTCTGTCTAGTGGATTTTGTTTATGGCTATTTCGCTTAGTTTTTTGTTTATGCGGATTTCTAGTTCTAGGCTTGTGTCTGTTAGGTTTGTTATGCGGGTTTGTTGGATGGTTAGCGTTTTCTGGGGTGGTATTATTATGGTGGCTATGGCTGTGGCTTGTTGTGGTTGTTCTGGCGTTGTTTCTTTCTGGTTTATTATGAGGGTTTTCCAGTTTTGGTTCAGTTTTATGTGGTTTGTTGTGGGGTTGTGTTGGATCATGTCTGCTTCGGCTAGGATTTCTATTATTTTTTGGGCGTTTTCTGGGGTTGTTTGGAGGGTTTCGGCTATTTCGTTTATGCTGTGCCATTGGTTGTCGTTGAGAAGCGTTAAAAGCCTTTCAAGTTTTGTTGACAAGGAAACGCCTTCTGGAGAGGTTTGTTAAGAGGTTTAAGGTTTGGCTGCTTATAAATGGTTGAGGTCTTTTAGGCTAGACTTTTGGTATGGTTTCTAGTTTTGCACGTTTTATTTTTCTAGTCTTTTGTTCTAGTCTTTTGTTTCATGGGGGTTTATATGGGGTGGTGTTAAACATATTGTTGGTTAGGCTTTAGGGCCGGCTATAATAGAATGGTTGGGCCGCGCGGCCTAACCCGTGCCGAGGGTGGGGCACGTAAAACATACCCAAATAACATGCGACAAAGACACCATAATAGTCAAGATAACAAACGCCTACCCATGCTACACGGCATACATAAAC
>JAGTQG010000010.1:27446-37491 GCA_018396875.1 Candidatus Bathyarchaeota archaeon | reverse complement strand
CTCCCCTCACAGAATATATATTTTTCGTAGTTTTAATTATATTAGTTTAACTATCCTTTAAACGTCATGCAGCATGGTAAGTTTACTTTAACATGAATGGAACAGAGACAGCTTAACTTTCAACTATTTTCTTTAGTTGTCTCTGATACATTTCAACTATTTCGCCGGTGGTTGTTGCGTCTTCTGCTGCTTTATCAAGTCTGTAGTTGCCTGTGAATCTTGGGAAGCGTATGGCTAGGCCGTTTCCTTGGCGGATAGCGTTCATGGCGCATGTGTGGATGGGGCTTAGGGTTATTTCTGCGCCTAGGACTTCTATGACGGTTTTTGGTTCGAACCAGACGTCTGCTTCTATCAGCGAGTTTACTCTTGGGTGTTTGTGGGGTATGACGTGTTTTTTCATGATTTCTGGTAGTTTTGCTAGGTCTTCGTCTGTGAATCCTGTTCCGCATTTTGTTACTGTTTCGAAGGTGTCGTTTTCTGGGTTGTATGCCGCCAATAGCAGGGCGCCGTAGGTTCCGGCGCGTTTTCCGCGTCCGTGGAAGGCGCCGACTACGACGAGGTCTACGGTGTCTGTCATTTCGCTTTTGTAGTCGCGTTTGTATTTTATCCAGAGCCAGCCTCGTGCCCCTGCTTGGTATATAGAGTCTGGGGCTGTTGATTTACACATTAGGCCTTCGCAGCCGTTTTCTATGGCTTCCAAGAAGAAGTTTTCAAGGTCTTTAATGTTGTCGGTGGTTATGGATTTGGCTAGCTTCACTCTTTCGCCCTCTTGAATTATGCTTTCGAGGGTTTTCCGTCGAACCGGATAGGGCTCGAGGGTTAAGTCTTTTCCGTCCACGTAGAGGGCGTCGAACATGAAAAGCGAGACTGGATATTCTTCCATGGCTTTTTCTATGCCGTATTTGCGTCTGCGGTGCATGAGCTCTTGGAATGGCCTCATTTCGCCTGTGTCGGGGTCTATGGCTACACATTCGGCCTCCACTATGGCTTCCTTGGCTAGGACGTGTTTTCTCAAAAGCTCTATGGCGTCGGGGTACTGGTCGGAAATGTCCTCCAGCCTTCTTGAGAATAGGGTTATTTCGTCCCCTTTCTTGTGGGCTTGGATTCGTTCACCATCATATTTATATTCGGCTATGCATTTTCCACCAAGCTTTTCGAGGATTTCTTCCGGTGAAGAGAGCCTTTCAGCCAGCATGGGCCTTATGGGGTTGCCTACCACAACCTTGAATTTTTTGATGCCTTCGAGGCCTTCTTCAGCGAGTACTTTGGCAACTTTTCCAAGGTCAGATGATATATTGTAGGCGCGTTCCACGAGTTCTCGGGTTTCTTTGCCTCCGCCGTAGGCTATTGATAAGGCGTCTAGCACGGTCATGTCTGCAATGCCCAAACGGAGGTTTCCAGTGACCGTTCGCATAATGTACTTGGCTTCTTTTGGCGATGCGTCAGCCAGAAGCCCAGCTAAAAGCGCAACTTTGGTGTCAATTGCGCCTGGGCCTGAGGCTCTTGCCATTTTGTCAAATGTCTCGTAAACTCTCTGAACGGTTAGTGGTTTTTGGAAGAAAGTGATCTGCCTTTTTCGGGCTATAAAGTTCTGGGCTGTTTCGCCGACGTCGCCTGTCTTTTTCATGTCCTCTTCAATTTCACTTTCCCGTCGTCCAGAAGCGTGTGCGAGAGCTTTTATGGCAAGACGTTCAGCCACTCCTATTTCAAGTTTAACAAATTCTGGGTAGATTCTTCCCTGCGTCAGGTAAACAACTTTGTCGATGATTTCTTTAGGCGTCTTTTTCAATAAACCCACTAGAAGATCGGTCATTTCAAGTCTTTTTGTGGTGGCTTCAATTTTTTCGTAAACATCAGCGATTTCAGAGTACAGCAAAACTATTCCTCAATGGTGATAGGGAAACGGCCAACTATATTAAGCTTCATTTTCTAGTCTGCGTGGCTTCTAAAAAGGTGCATTTAAGTTGTCTGGTTAGAAATGCATCCTGCGGTTCACAGATTGTCCAGCTCTTTCAAAAGTTCCGCTAACCTTTCTATGGCGAGCTGCCAGGCTTTTTCGCCTTTCTCCTTTGAAGCTTTCGTCGGATCGCCTATGACGCCGGTGTCGCTTAGCTCTTTTGTCCTGAACGTCCACGAAACTTTTGGCCCAGCCTCTTTCAGTCCAATTTTTGTGTATTTCGATCTGGGAATGGTAAGCCTTGGCTTCACTATTCTTTCTTTGACAACAGCGTGTTCGCGGTTTGCCAGCGTTGTGGATGTTTCAAACTCTCCCGCATGAGCGTCATAGGATGTTTCTATGTGTTGCTCTATAAAGTCTGGTATGAGGCTGACGGTGTCTATAGCTATAAAGGCGTCTGTTTCAGTTTTGATTCTTTGAGCTGCAGCCTCTAAAGCTGGGGTGTTTCCACCATGCCCGTTTTCAAACAGTATTTTTGTGAACCCATGTTTGGTTAGGCATAAGCCTATTTCGTAAGCTGTTTGTTCAAGGGTTTGTGGACTCAGCGTTATTGTTCCTGGAAAATCCATGTGATGCGATGAAACACCGTAATATAATGGCGGAGCAACTAGGGCGCATTTGGCCTTTTCGGCAGCCTTGAGCGAAAGCCAAAAAGCGTCATAGGCATCCGTGTCCAACGGTAAGTGCGGTCCATGTTGTTCGCAGCTTCCCACTGGAACAATGACGGTTTTATGTTTTTTGAGGAATTCTTGCACGTCAACCCATGTCAGTTCGCCCAAGTAGTAGCTTCGCGTTTTCAAGGCCTAGGCGCCCCTAAAACTTCTCGTAGTGAATTATTTGTTTTAGCGGTCTTCTACTTCTTGGAGACGGGGACTCTGCTGGATAGCCCACGGGTATTATAGCTACGGGCCTCACACCATCCGGGATTTCTAAAATTTTTCTCGCTTCTTCTTCTCTGAAGGCGCCAACCCAGCATGTGCCCAAACCTAGGGCATATGCCGCCAAGTGAATGTTTTGTATAGCTGCGGCCGTGTCTTGTATACAATAGAGGGTTTTACCCCTTGTTCCGTAGCCTCTCGCTGAACGTTCTTCATCCGCACAAACAACAATAACAACGGGGGCTTCCTCGATAAAGGACTGCCCTAAAGCAGCCTCAGCTAACCTCCTTTTTGTTTCAGGATTCCGTACAACTATGAACTCCCAAGGTTGGATATTTCCAGCAGAGGGTGCCCAACTTGCCGCTTCGATAAGCTTTTCAACGGTTTCTTGAGGAACATCCGTTTCCCGAAAAGCCCTAATACTGCGTCTTCCCCTAATTGCTTCGAAAACATCCATTTTCTCCCCACCCAGCCAACTACACGATATAAGTTATGCCTAAATAAAACTTATTAGCTACTCATGGCGGATAGGTTTGCAAGCTATTGCAAAAGGTGGTAGGACATTGAACACCGAAGAGATTATGGAACTCTCTCTTAGACTTGCCGGTTTAGATGAGGTCCCAGAAGACAGCGCCATATATGTTAATGGAGAAAACATTAAAAAAGCCTTGTTTTGCATAGATGCTGGACCGGCAGAACTTTTATTAGCCAAACAGTTAGGCTTTGATGTTGTAATAGCTCACCATCCAGTTGGTGGAACAGCTATCCTCAATTTTCATCAAGTTTTCAAGAGGCATGTTCAGCAAATGGTTGAGGCTGGTGTACCTGAGGAGGCTGCGGAAAACGCCGTGAGGAAGAAGCTTGAACAACTTGAGTTGGAGGCACAGACGCGAAATTACTTGCATGTCATCGACTTTGCTAGGCTTTTAGAGTTGCCTTTCATGAATATTCACAATCCCCTTGATGTCATTGGAAGACGAAGAATGATCGAACAACTTGATGGGAGACTGAATAAAGATTCAAAGGTGAAAGATGTCGTTTCCGCTTTAATGGAGCTTCCAGAATTTAAAAACGCTCAGACAAGAATCAGGATTCGCCTTGGAAAACCAGAAAACAAAGTTGGAAAAGTTGTTGTTTCGCATGGTGCAGGCACCAACGGTGGCTACGAAGTTGCAAAAACCTACTTTCAACATGGCATCGACACAGTGATATACATTCACATAAGCCCGGCAGACTTGGAAAAATTGAAGGCGGAAGGGAAAGGCAACCTAATTGTCACGGGACACATCGCCAGCGACTCTCTGGGCATAAACCCATTTGTAATGGAATTGAAGCGTAGAGGAGTCTCTGTAACCACAGTCGGAGTTGTCAAAGGCTAAAGTGCATACCCAATTGGAAATAAAAGCTTAAGTCTTAAGGAACTGCTGTAATCATTGCGGTTGCCATGACTGAAGATAAGCCAAAAGAGATCAAGGAGAAGGATTTACCATGGTTTTATAGGTTAATTTTGAAAATTCCGGGAACCGAATTTCTGGAGAATGCCGGGGGAGTTTTCTGGGCAATTCTAATGCCGATCTTTTTAGTGGCTGAGTTCTTTTTCAGCCTCTTTCTCTTAGTGGCTTTTCCATTTCCAATCAACATAATTCTGGTCTCAGTCATTCCCGCAATTACCCTCGCGTTATTTGTGAAAATATCGCTTAAGAGGTTTATAAATTGGTGGAATGCAAACTTTGGCGAATCACGCTTTAATTGGAACATGGAGAAAACGTTAGATGAGTACATCGCCATTTTACAGAGAAAGAGAGGAAAGAAAAGCATAGAGGAAAAATCCTAAAAGCACGTTTATCCTTTTTATTTTCGGATGATGAACTGGAGAGTCAATAGAGCCTTTGGGCTGTGATATGACTCGACGGGCGAACTGACATCGCTTGATACGGAAAGCTTATCAACAAATTTTGCGAATTGAAAAAGAAACACGTTTGGCTGTTTAATTGGGCTTAGGCTGGTGCGTTTGCCGAGAAAATTCGTGGAAAAATTGGACAAGCTTTCCTCGAAGTCTGCCGTTAAATATGGAGTTTATTTGACTGCTGTCGTGCTGTTTTTCGCTTTGATTTTGGTACCGCCAATTTTGGGCATAGTCATCAAGTGGGAGACGATGCAGGAGATCTTCGGTAATTCTGAGCTTTTAACCCGCGCTTTAAATGCTGTGAGTAACTCATTTGTTGTAGCCGTGGCCGTGTCAGCTTTAGATGTTGCAGCTGGAATTCCTATGGCTTGGCTTATAGCCCGCAGCAGGTCCAGATGGGCGAATGTTTTAGACACTCTTGCAGATGTTCCCTTCATAGTGCCGACGGCTGTGTTGGGCTATTCGCTTCTTCTTTTTTGGTATAACCCTAAAACGGTTTCAGAAATTTTTTGGGGTTCACTAGTTTCGCCTGGCATATTTCTTGTAGCTTTGCTTCATTTTACGTTTTCCTATCCCGTTGTTGTCCGAGTTATCGTGGGTGCATTGTTAGATTATAAAATTGAGTATGAGCAAGCTGCAAGAACCTTGGGTGCGCCGCCCTTCACGACGGCTAGAACGGTTACGCTTGGAATTATAAAGCCTTCACTAATTGCCGCTTTCATTTTAGCCTTCGCAAGGTCCATTTCTGAAACTGGAGCAACAATGATGGTTGCCGGAGCCTTCGAAAACGGTCCAATATTCATTCAAAACACAAAGGATACTTATGTAGGAGCCACAGTTTTTGTAAGTCTCACACTCATAGTTATTTCATGCTTAATTTTTGCTATGGTCCGCGTTCTTGGAGGTCGATTGAAATTGCCCATTAAAGGCGCTTGGCCTACAATAGAAAGAAAAATAAGCTATTCAAAGGCGGTGTCGGCCAGAAACAGCGTTACCCTCTTTATCTTTTTCGTGATTGTTTTAGTTCCTTCGCTCTTTGCCGCGCTTCCAGCCTTTGAAGCTCTTTTTACAGACATTTTTCCCAAAGCTTTGTCCAGTGCTTACCCGTGGGACAGTTATTGGCAAAGCTTGGTTTTATCGTATTCCCTTGGTGCTACAGTAACCTTCTTAAACATCCTCATAGGCTTGCCCATGGCAATCATCGTTGCAAGAAAACGCTTAGGAAGCCTTTCGCCAATATTAAACACGCTTATTGACATTCCAATAATAGTTCCGTCAGTGGCGCTTGGGGTGTCCTTGCGGTTTTTCTGGAAGGAAACAGTAGCATTCATATCTGAAGATTGGCTCCTCATTTTTGCACATCTGGCCATCACATACCCCTATTTTGTTAGGTCTATGGCCGCCGCCATTGAAAGGATAAGCTTAGAACTCGAGGAAGCTTCGAGGACTTTGGGAGCCAAGCCTCTGTGCGTTTTCAGAACTATAGTGTTTCCCTTAACCAAGTATTCCATGTTTTCAGGAGCCATAATGGTTTTCACTAGAAGCGTAAGCGAAACAGGGGCCACGCTGGCCGTCGCTCAACGTAAAACAGCCCCGGTGGTTTTGGTTGAATGGGTTAAGGGGAAAGTTGCTGTTTCACCTTTAGAAATCGGGTTAGGATGCGGTTTCCTAATATTAATTTCCTTCATAATCTTACTGACGTTAAGGCTCATCGTAAGAGGAAAGGGAAGGTATTGACATGCCCGATGTGCGCTTAGTCAACGTTACGAAAAGGTTTGGTAAAATTGTGGCAGTAGACAATGTTAGCCTCCACATCAAAGATAAGGAATATTTTTCCATTCTTGGGCCCAGCGGTTGCGGGAAAACAACGTTGCTCAGGCTTATTGCCGGCTTGATTGAGCCGGATGAAGGCGAGATATACATCGGCGACAGGCTTGTAAATGATGTCCCGCCGGAAGACCGGGACATAGGTTTTGTTTTTCAAACTTTCGCTTTGTTCCCTCACATGAATGCTTGGGAAAACGTCACTTACGGACCGCGAGTTAAAGGCTTTGACGTGAAGAAGGCTGAGAGGATAGGCCATGAAGTTTTGGAGATGGTTAGGCTTCATGAGCGTTTAGACGCTTTTCCCCACGAGTTAAGCGGAGGCATGATGCAGAGAATAGCCGTCGCAAGGGCATTAGCTGCTGGCGCAAAACTGCTGTTACTAGACGAGCCCTTGGGACACTTGGACGCAAAGGTGCGGAACGAGCTGAGATATGAGATCAGGCGAATGGCGAAAGACTTAGAGTTAACCGCCATACATGTGACTCATGACCAGTCGGAGGCTATGGCAATATCGGACAGAATAGCCGTCATGAAGAAGGGGAAGGTATTGCAAGTGGGTACACCTCAAGAGCTTTACATGAACCCGAAAAGCATTTTTGTAGCTCACTTTATCGGGGGCGCAAACTTTCTTGAAGGTTTCATTGCAGACGTCACGGATAAAACGGCAACTATTGAGCTTCGAGGCGGATTAAAGATTCAAGCAGTCAACAAGGGCTTGAATAAAGGTGAAAGAGTAGTTTTAGCTGTAAGACCTGAAGTCTTCACTATTAAAAGGGGCGAGAGGCGAGGCACAAACTCCATTTCCGGTGTGGTGGAGAGAATTGCCTTTGAAGGGACAAATTTGCGATATGAGGTTAGGCTTGAAAATCAAGACTTGATTGTGGTTGTAACACCTTCTCTTTCATGTGAGTGGTTTAATATGGGAGAAAAAATTACAGTGAGCTTTCAGCCTGAAAACGCTCACTTGTTCGCTTATCCAGAAGTAGGAATGCGGGAGGAATTGGCTGTTGAGTGAACTAATAAAATGGTTTGAGAAGCGAAGAGAAACAAAAGCCTTAACGACAATACAGCGACACTTAGCCCTAACAACAAGCATCATTGAAGACCTAGAAAAAGCCGTTGCTGCAGCCGTGAACAATGATATGGAAGAGATGCACACATGCATCGAGAGGATAGCCAGCAACGAAAGGGAAGCAGACACGCTGAGGAGGAAAGTGATGGATGAGGTTTCAAGAGGAGAACTTCCACCAACAGCGAGAGAAGACATCATGCATTTAGTTAAAAGAGTGGATATGGTTGCAGATTGGGGCAGAGAATCCACAAGAGTTTTAAGCGTGCTGCCGATGGAGGACGTGCCAAAATCCATCAAGGGAGAGATCATGGAAATGGCTAAAGGCGTGAAAGAATGCGCAATACTGCTGCAGAAGTGCATAAACAAAATACTGACGAAACCTGAAGAGGCACTGCAAGCTGCAGACGCTGTTGAAAGGGAGGAAGAGAAAGTGGACGACCTCCACGAAAAAGCGAGAATTCTTCTTGGAAAAGAGAATTTACCAAAAGCAGGAGTAGCCGTCCTTATTGGACAACTTTTTGAGGCGCTGGAGATGATCGCAGACTCATGCGAGGACGCGTGTGATCAAGTGAGGGTTATAATGGTTAGACGATAGAATAATGGAGGGAGTAAAATGGTTGAAATTCGGGTCAACGTGTCTGAACTCAAGATGGAAGGGGACGAAGTAGTAAAGGAGTTAACGGATTTCCTACGTGAAAAAATAGATGCGGAGATTGAAACAACAACAGACGAAATAATCATAAGGACCGAGGAAAACAAAATTTCAAAGAAATACTTGCGGGTGCTTTTACGAAAATATCTCCACAAAGTTGAACTTAAAGACTATTTCAGGGTAATAAGCAACAAAGAAAACTCCTTAATGATCAAGGAGCGAAAAATCTCCGAAGTCGAGGAGTAACAGTTATTACTTTTTTCTTCCGCCCACTTTATGTTTATTTTTTGTTAAGCTTTCTTGAACTCTGAAAACGTAATGTCTCGCCAAATAAACACTTTTGTATGCGTTAATGATGTCCCCAACTCTGAAAAGATTCTGAGCCTTATCGACCAGTTCCTTAACTTTTAAAATGGCTTGATCCATTTGAAGGCTTTTCGGATCGGGATTAAGTTTTGCGAGAGACATTTTATGTTCATCCCCCACTGCCAAAAAGAATAGAAACAGCGTGTATTCGAGTTCGGCTGCGGCATGCCAAACACCGTTTGAAAAAGCGTCTTTATCATTATGTTTTAAGGCGGATATGGAAGTTTCCAAGTGTTTTATGACAGATTCAAACGCCTTCAATATTTTGCTATTATACGTCATCTTCCCAGCTCGTCTTGTTTGCACACTATTATTGCTTAACTTTTATCTGTTTCGTCAAGGATAGGCTGTTTTTCTCCTTTTGCAATGAAAACTATACCCAAGAGCACCAGCGCCGTTCCGAATATGAAAAGGGGTGCTGGCAACTCACCGAACAAAACTGCGCCGAGGAATGTTGCGCCTATGGGTTCAAGCAAAGCCATCGTGGCAGTTTCAAAAGACTTCAAGTTTGAAAGAGATGAAAAATAAAGCGTGTGTGCAGCGGCTGTTGGAAGCGCACCCAAACCAAGTAATGGAAGAACTACAGCGGGTTCCATGGGCAGCTCTAGCCTTTCATTCATGCTCGTGGAACTTAAAAAGCCAACAACAAGGGCTGCAAACAAATAGATTGGTAGCATTATGGACAGTATGGCTTTCTGTTCCCTCACCCTCTTGCCATAGTTCAGGTAGACAGCCTCCACGAAGGCGGCTAAAACAGCTTCCATATCTCCCCTAAAACTTGGCACTCCAGCAAGGGAAGCCTCCGAGACGATGAGTGTGGATTCTGCATAGGCAATTACGCAGGCGCCAGCAATGGATATGGCTATTCCTGCCGCCGCCAAGCGGGAAGGCTTTAGATTAAATAGAAATGTGGAGATGAAAACTGAGAAGATTGGTGTTGTGTTAACGAGGACCGTGGCATTTAGGATTGTCGTGTCTTTCACGGCAGATATGAAGAAGATGAAATGGAGCCCCAGTGAAAGGCCGAGAATGAAGAAGTCTTTCAAGTTTTTAAGTCCATAATTCTTCAATATGGAAAGCCTGCCAGAAACCAGCAATATGGTAGACAAAATGAAGCAAGCAATTATCAAACGCCAGAAAGCTATAGAAAACACGTTTAAGCCATGAAGGAAGCGTATGAAAATCGCCGCCGTTCCAAATAGAATCCCAGCAACAGCACCCTCAACAAGAGTTAACTTTCGAGTTCGCAGTTTAAGAGACATAAGCCATTACTTTTACATTCAAGTTGAAAAATTTTCCTAAAGACTTTTGGCACGAAACTTTAAAGCTATCATACGCAATTCCAAATAAACCAAGAAAGCCGAGAGGGTATGCTTTGAAAGTCGTT
>JAGTQG010000010.1:0-27179 GCA_018396875.1 Candidatus Bathyarchaeota archaeon | reverse complement strand
GGAGATCACGCGGCTGAACAAAATGCTCAGATACCAGATGAACCCGTAATCTTTTTCAAGCCCCGTACTGCGATCATTGGGCCGAACGAGAACATTATTAAGCCGAAATTCGTGAAACAGCTCGACTATGAAGCTGAGCTGGCTATTGTGATTGGAAAGAAAGCCAAAAATGTCTCCGTTTCGGAGGCTGAAAACTATATTTTTGGATATACGATTTTGAATGATGTTTCAGCACGGGATATTCAGTTCAAAGATAGACAATGGACGAGGGGTAAGAGTTTCGACACTTTTGCTCCAAGTGGTCCATGCATACTAACCAGAAAACAGATGGGAGATCCATCAGACCTTTACATCCGTACATGGGTTAACGGTGAACTCCGGCAGAACTCCACAACAAAAAACATGGTTTTCAATGTTTATGAAGTGATACATCACCTAAGCAGAGTGATGACGCTGGAGCCATGCGACATTATTGCGACTGGCACACCGGCGGGTGTTGGTTTTGCCATGAAACCTGAACCTAGATTCCTGAAGGGAGGAGACACAGTTAGGATAGAGATTGAAAGGATAGGTGTTCTAGAGAATAAGGTTGTCGAGGAATAGCCTCAGTTGAAGCTATTTTTCCACTGAAATTGTGCTTTCCCCAGCCTCTTTTTCAACGCGGATGACGTGCTCGGCTTTTTCCGCGAAGGCTTCGCTGTGGGTTACGGCGATTATTTGTTCTATGGCTTTGAACCGAGATATGGCTTCGGCTAAACGGTCTATAGAGCCGTCTTCTCTCCCAAGGCTCTCGGTTGGCTCGTCTAAAAGTAGTAGGCTTAAGCCATGCCCAGTTTTGGACTGCATTATCAGCTGTCCTAAGCCGAGGCGATAGGCGAAGGCTATCAGTGTGCGCTCTCCACCAGAAAGGTTTGAAACTTCCCTTTCGACGCCGCTTTCGCTTATGACATAAGGCGTGTATGTCTCGTCAATCATAATGTTTATTGGGGAACCTTCCTCGCCGACTAAACTGTCCAAGATTTGCTGGACAAGGTTTTTCAAGACTTTTACAAACTCGCTTCTGAGTTTGGGCTGGATGCTTCTGTAGGCGTCGCGAATGCTGGTTATAATGCCAACTATTTTGTTTAGCTTCTCCATTTGCTCCAGTTTTTTCTGGGCTTGATCAATCCGCTCTTTGATTTCGTCTAGGCGCTTAAGTATGTCGTCTTTACGGTTTTCCATGGTTTGCAGCTCGGATTTAAGCATATAGTAGTTTTGGAAAACTTTCTCTCTGTATTTTTTGGCGTTTTCAAGCTCTGAAATGTCGAATCTGGTGATTTCAAAGCGAATTTTTTCAAGTTGAGCCCGAAGCTCTGTCTCCAGCTTCTGTTTTTCTTCAAACTCTTTTGAAAGCTCCGCAAGAGCTTTGGACTCCTCGTTTATGCGACTTTTCAACTCCTCGATTCTTGGCATTAAGCCTTGGATATTCGCGATAGCCGCACTGGCTTTCTCCTTTAATGATTGTAGTTCCCCGATTTCTTTTTGAAGCTGGCTTATTGTTTTCTGCCTTTCATTGTTCTCTTTTTGAATTCTCTGTATCAGGTTTTCCTTATATTCGCTGGTTAAGGGTTGCAGGCATAAGGGACAGCGGTTCTCCGCTGAAAGTGAGGAAAGCCTCCTTTGATCTGCCTGCAGGCTTCTGAGGGCGGCTTCTTGCTCAGCCTTTAAGTCTGCGATTTGGTTGTCGAATGTTAACAGATACTCCCTTAAAGCTTCAAGTGGCTGGTCGATGGGTATCCCAACCTCTTTCAGAGTGTCCCTATACGATTGAATTTGAGTCTCCATGGAGGTGAGACGTTGCTTCAAGTTTTCAATAATGGCTTTTTTGCCCTCAATTTTTTCGGCAACAGCCGCCAGAGAATCTTCTAGGCTTGTTAGTTGAGCTTGGATTTGAGCCTCTTTTCGCCTGTGCTCCTCTATGGAAAACCGCAGTTCCTCGAGCCTTTTAAGCCTTAAATCGGCTTCTTCGAGGGCTTTTCTGGCCTCTTCAAACCTTCTTGACGCGCTTTGGATGTCGATTTCTAAACGGGTGAACTCTTCGGCTAGGCGCGTGTATTCAGCGTTGAGTTTGTCCAAGCCTATAACGTCTGGGTCTCGTTCGTAGACCTTCTTTTCCGCCTCGTATTCCTTCTGGTAGGCGGCGATGTTGCTCCATGCTATTTCATAGTCTGAAAGTCCGAATAATTCGTCGAGGCGTCTTTGCCTGTCTCTTGGTGGAGCGTCTATAAGCTCTTTGAGGTGTTCTTGGCGAACCCAGACTATTTCGCGGAAAAGTTCCTTATCTAGCCCTGTTATGGCTTTTAGCTGCTCTGCTACAGCTTCGCTTTTCACACTGGCTATGAGGGTTTCGCCTTCGAAAAGCTTTAACTCGTCAAAGTCTTGGCTTATGCCTTTCCCACGCCTCTTAAGCCCCCGCGACAAAGTATAGTTTTTGCCGTTCTGAGTGAACTGAAGGACAACTTTACCGCTTTCCGCGCCATCCCTAAGCAAGTATTCGTAGCTTCTTCCCAAGGGATCCCCGAAGAGGGCAAAGTCAATGGCATAAAGAATACTTGATTTACCGCATCCTAGACCGCCTACGAGGCAGTTAAAGCCCCTCGCGAAGGGCACTGTCGTCTTCACATGGGATCGAATGTTTTCCAATTGGACAACGTCGATTTTCATTATACAAGCTCCTCCAAGATTTGTCGAACCCGCTCATCCTGTTTCTTGGTCAATGGTTCAATGAGGGAAACAGCGGCGCGAGCTATTTTTTCGGCTTGTTCTGGACTATAGCGTTCAGCAAAAATTTGCATGAAATATTCGAAGCTCTTCGTTCTCAAATCTTTAATTTCGCTTTCGAATATCGAGCGAACAACAGCTTCTGGAACCTCGCTTTCACGAAGCAAAACAACTGGATGAACAAGCAAAGCTTTTTCAGCCGCACTCCTAATTTGAGCGACGTCAACGTCAGCACGGCTTGCCTCCGATGGCAAAACACCCTTAAGCACGGGCACAAGAACCACGCCTTCTTGATCAGCACTTTTCACAAGCTGAACAGCAATTTCAGTGATTTTTGAGGTCGTGAAGCCAGTGAAATCTTGTTCCAAAACAACGAATCTGCGTGGAGATTCAAGTCTAACAAATTGGGGCGAAGCCTCTCCCTTCTCGTTAATCTCAACATAGTAGAAGCCCTTCTCGTTTTTCGCCTCGTCATAGTTTATGGTCTCAGTGCTCCCAGGATAAACCAGCAAACCAGTCTTAAACTTGCCGAGATAAGGCGCATGCACGTGTCCGGCAGCATAATAGTTGAAGCCGTCTGGTATGAGTTCTGGAGAAGCCTCAGCCTCCATGTACGGCGGGTTAAGCTCCGGAATATCAAGAGCCATGTGAAAAACAAAGATGTTAAACATCGAAGGATCCGGCGTGGGCTTGTTCTTGTCCATGAAGGTTGGAAGCATCTCCTCAGTTTTCCGGCGAGTCCTAAAGTTTGGCACTCCATAAACGTAGCAGCATTCAGGCATACGCCAGCATGCGCCTTCATGTCTTGGGAGAAAATGAATCAGTCCAGCGCTGTCCAGCGGGTTTAAAATGGTGCTTGTAACCACGTTTGGCGCCGAATCGTGGGAACCATCAACAACCAGCACTGGAATGCCAGCGTCCCGCAATTTGCTGAAGTTTTTGACGGCGTTTTCTAGCGTAACGTTGGATGGTCGTGCATTGTGGAAGAGGTCTCCAGCAATAATCATGAACGTCGGCTTTAGTTCCAGTGTCTTGTCAACAAGTTCGCTGAAAGCTCTGTCAAAGTCTTCTCTTCTAGCTTCAAGCCCATACTGCGAATAGCCCAAATGCAGGTCAGCAGCGTGAACGAAGCTGAAAGCCTTCAACCACCCCACCCCAGACTCTAATCAACTTACAATTAGCAGAGTAAAACCCTATTAACGTTTAACAGTCTGCAGATAGAAACATATAAGAGTAAAATGGACTGTTCTAAGCACGAAAGGATGCCTTTAGAATGGAATGCCAAAAATGTGGCAAGGAAACGTTTTTGCCCTTTAGATGCCCATACTGCGGAGGTTACTTCTGCACAGAACATCGTTTACCAGAAAACCACGACTGCCCAAGATTGGAACTAGCCCGTGCACCTACAGAAAAGGAGACGGTTAAGCCAGTATCGCCGCAAGCCCAACGCATGCAAACCCCCTACGAGTATACCATAACATACGTTCCAGTTGAAAGGGAAAAGAAACTGTATTTCAGCAGCAAAGAGATCAAGCATCTTGCCGTGGCGGCGCTTCTCGTTTTAGGTATAGGCTTCTCGCTTGGACTCTCACCGAATGTTTACAACCGACTTGGAAATCCAATCATGCTTTCGATATTCGCCATCATAGTAGCCGCCTCGTTTCTAGCCCATGAACTAGCCCACAAATTTGCAGCTCAAAAGGCGGGGTTGTGGGCCGAGTTTAGACTCATGTTTATGGGGCTGGTGTTAACAGCAATATCCATAATTTCGCCAATCTTCAAAATAATATCGCCCGGAGCGGTTTTAATTTTTGGTTTCGCTGGAAAAAACAGTGTTGGCAAAATATCGATAGCTGGACCAACTGCCAACATAGTTCTATCAGCCATACTGACCGGGCTATTCTTTGCCAGCAAACAGTCAATCTTCATATACGCATCCGCCATAAACGCTTGGATAGCCTTATTCAACTTAATTCCCTTCGGAATTCTGGACGGCCACAAAATTTTCATGTGGAACAAAGGTACATGGGGCCTAGCTTTTACAACAAGCCTCGCCCTAACAGTGTTAACTTACATGTACATGTATTTCTAGTCTAGATAAGTTCTATTGTGACGTGAACTTCCTCTGGGACACGTATCCGCATGATCCGCCTCATGGCACGCTCCTCTGCATCAATGTCTATAAGACGCTTGTGGATGCGTAACTCCCACCTGTCCCATGTGGACGTGCCTTCGCCGCACGGTGACTTTAAAACTGGAACCTTGAGTCTTTTAGTTGGCAGCGGAATAGGGCCAACCATTTTCACTCCTGTTCTTTCAGCAATAGCCTTTAGTTCTTGACATACTTCTTCCAGTTTCTTGTAGTCCGTGCTTGTTAAGCGGATCCTTGCTTTTCTAACCATAGCCCGCTGTTCAACCTCGGTTTAACATGGTTTTCTCGGTGGGATACCTTTAGACAGCAAGGCACAAATAAAAACTTATCGAAGAATAGAACTACATAAAACAACATCGTCAAGCGTTTGCAAATAGAAAGCGACCAGGCGGCGAGACCTGTGATGTTGAAGGTTAAAGGAGTACTGCTGGATCTTGACGGCACAATAGTTGATTCAAAAGAAGCCTACTTTGAAGCCTTAAAAAGGACCTTCGAAACGTTAAGCCTTGAAAATTTTAATCCTTCTATAGCCTTAGAAATTCCAAGAAGGTTGGAGCAGAACCAGCCAATAAACGATTTAATAGGCAGTATTGATGCCGGAAAATTCCTTGACATCTACTTGAAAACATATTACTCCTTAACCGAGAGCAAAACAAAGCCTTTTCCAAACGTTCCAAAAACTCTAGAAATACTTTCGAAAAAAGTAAAACTTGCCCTCCTTACAATGCGTCATGTTCCGAGAGAAAAAATTAAAGGGGAACTAGAAAAACTCGGCATAGCCAAACACTTCCACTGTATAGTTACAGCGTTTGATACGCCTTTTCCAAAGCCTTCTCCAAAAGCCATAATGACATGTGCAGAAAAACTTGACGTAAAAGTCAGCGAGTGCGCTGTCGTAGGCGACTCTGTCTGTGACATAAAAGCTGGAAAGAACGCTGGAGCCAAGACAGTGGCGGTTTTATCTGGAATATTTTCTTTCGAAGAACTTGCAAGAGAAAACCCAGACCTAATAATTAGGAGCTTGAATGAACTCTTGAACTTTTTAGGCTAGTTTTTGGCGCATCGAAATATTACAGGGCGAACAATATGGCTAAAAGCCACTTAAGAATCTTATAGAAGCAACCATAAATAAAGCTTAATTAAAGCTTTGAGTAGTAGAATAGTTGGGAGAGGGCTTCGAAAACAATGAATTTCATTGAAATACTGCTATCTGAAAAACTTAAAAACAAAAATCCAATGCTGGATCTTTTCGGGGCAGACCGCAAGGTTCTACAAATAGCGTGTCAAGACTTAACGAACTACCTTAAAGTACACTGGAATTTGATAGGCAAAGAGGCAAGCGAGTGGGAGTTGGTAGACAAGCTTGAAGAGTTTTACCAAAAAGATCCAAAGGAACTTGAAGAGTTCATCGACCTTTGGACGGGTATATGGCTTAAAAAATGGAGTGAAAGGGTGAAACTGCTCATAGGCAACGAAGACTCAAGGAAATGGGACAAAATGACAAGAATTCTAAACGATGCTGAGCCCTTATGGAGAAAGTTGCCAAACCGGAGGGAGCTACAGGAAGTTGTGATCTATACGCTTATCAGGAACGGTGAAATCTGCGGCACTTCAATACTTGCTGAAAACCTCTTGAAAATGGAGTTAGGCGAAAATAAAAGAAGATACACCACGGAAAAGGAACAAATAATAAACCTTGTCAACAGAACTCTACGCAAAACTAGAGAGTTAACCCGAAGCAAAGGACCATTAATCTACGTTAGAATTGATAAGGGATACTTCAACAGTGTTTAACGGATCCTTTCTCGGTTAAGGTTTTTAGTCTGCCAAGAGTATCGCCTGATTGTCGTTGTTTCGCCATAGCCACACGCGGCACACCGCTTTTTAGAAACATTGTAGGATCTTCTTCCGCAGCGTCTACAGCGTATGTGTAAAGTTTTGCCAGTGCGTTTCCCAAATGATGGTGTTCCTTTTCCCAACTAAATTTCACCTCGGAGGCGGAGATATCAGTACAACATTGTCCCCGCGAACTATTATTAAGCCGAGCTTTTTGACGTTTTCAGCATCTGTGGTGTCTTCCGTCTCCTCGAGAACAAGGTTTAGGTGCTGGTCGAAGCCTTTCAATTTTCCTCTAAGGCTTTTTCCACCCTTCAATTTTACAAGAACTATTTTTCCAAGGTTTTGTTCAAGGATTTCGGTTGTCATTTCGCTCATTTCAGCAGACCCCACGTTTACGTTTACCCTTTTTATACTTAAACTTATACCATTTAAACCTATCTAATAGAAAAGAGGCGGGCGAATGGCTAAAAAGCACAAGAGATACTTTATCAAAGGAAAAGAGGCGAAAGTTCTGCTGCAAAACGCCTCAAAAAAGCTGAGAAAGGAGCCTAAAACTCTTTTAAGTTCTAAAGTGAACATGGAATTAATTGAAATGGATTCTCATGAAATCTTTCTGATAAATGGCAAACCACTTCTCTTTAAGGACGGAGAGAACATTTACCCAACTCTTCTTTTTGAGGAGGCTCTAGCTTCCATGCCGAAGATCGTTGTTGACATGGGAGCTATCCGCCACATCTGCAACGGTGCCAACGTTATGGCTCCTGGAATAGTTCGATTTGAGGGAGAGTTCAGAAAGGGCGATTTGGTTGTTGTGGTTGATGAAAAGTATGGTAAACCTCTTGCCGTGGGTGAGGTTCTATACGACCATGACACAGCCAGCGGAATTAGGCAAGGCGTTATTGTTAAGAATGTGCATTTCGTTGGCGACAAGGTGTGGAAGTTAATTAAAGGGATGGCTTATTCTCAGTGAACTGACAATTCATATTCCAGATTCATAAACTCTTAATAAGTTAAATCTATATTCCAAATCAGGAGAACAGCTAAGTAAAGAAACGCTTAAACTCTTTGAAAGAGTTAAAATTGAACAGAGAGGAGGAAATTGCCAGGATTAAGCGAACTCTTCCGTAGATATAAACGAGAAGAAAAAGTTGAAGAACGCAAAACTGAAGAAACAAAGGATACTCTTAGAAAAACTTTCTTGAAAGCTATGCCGATCCGCGACTTGTCCGACTTGGACATTGTAAAGAATGAGGTTCGCTCTGGAAACATTTTAATTCTTAGGATAACTCCTCTTGCAAACAAGAGTGTGGAGGACGTGAAAAAAGCGGTTAACGAGTTATGTGAGTTTGTTGACTCTCTAGGCGGAGACATTGCCCGTCTGGGCGAAGAAAGGGTTGTGGTGTGTCCACCTAACATTAAAATTTGGAGAGAAAAACCGCAAGTGGCAAGTGAACCAATATCTACAGCAGCCTAATTGTTTCCATGATCGAAGGCGCCATAGTGGGGATTCCACACTTCTTCTGAATGAAGTTTGCTATACTGGTTATTTTCGCCCTTTCACCATGGCAAACTATAACTTTTTCAGGCCTAGGTTTCAGATGTGTTATGTAGTTTATTATTTGTCTCCTGTCAGAATGCCCTGAGAAACCCTCAATTGATTCAACACGCATTTTCACTTTTACAACGGACATTTTGCCCTCGCTGTCCATCATTGTAACTTCGTTTACGCCTTTCTGCACACGCCTTCCAAGCGTGCCCTCAATCTGGTAGCTTACAAAAATTATTACGTTTCTCTCGTCCTCGGCCAAGCCTTTAAAGTACTCTATTACTGGACCTCCCTCAAGCATTCCAGAGGTAGCCATTATAATGCACGATTCACCTTCTATGATGTTTTGTCTAACGCTTGGATGTTCAACCACCGTGAAGTAGTCGGACTCGAAGGGGTTAACCTCATCATGGAGTATGCTGTTGCGAACCTCCCGTCCCAGGTATTCTGGATAAGCTGTATGGATGGCTGTCGCCTCCGAAATCATGCCTTCGATGAAAACAGGGGCTTCTTTCATAAGCCCGCGTTTCATGTAGCCGTCTAAAACAAGCATTATTTCTTGTGCTCTTCCCACAGCTGGAACGGGGATCAGAACCTTTCCCTTGCGTTCGAGGGTTTCGTTTACAATTTTTACCAAGCGTTCTTCAGCTTCAACTCTTGATGGCATTATGTCGTCTGGGCCTCCGTATGTGCTTTCTGTTATGACTGTTTCAACCCTTGGAAACTCGGCTGTAGCCGCTTCTAAGAGCATTGTCTTCGCGTATTTGTAGTCGCCCGTGTAGACTATGTTGTGTAAGCCCTCACCGATGTGCAAGTGGACTATTGACGAGCCTAGAATGTGTCCCGCGTTATGCAGGGTTAACCTTATGTCAGGGGCTATATCCGTCACAACACCATATCTTAGGGGGATTGTGTGCAGCACGCATTCTCGTACATCTTTTTGGTCGTAAGGTGGTATAATGCCTTGTTTGCTGGCTACATCCAGATAGTCAAGCTGAAGAAGCGTCATCAAACTTGACGTGGGGGCAGAGCAGTAAACCGGTCCATCATAGCCATATTTGAATAGGAAAGGCACAAGTCCGCAGTGATCTAGGTGAGCGTGGCTTATTACGACAGCATCCAAGGAGTCTATCTCGAAAGCGGGGTGGTCAAGTCTTGGAAACGCTTCGAAAGGCTTTGAGGCGCCGGGGTTTATGCCACAGTCAAGCAGTATGCTGCTTTCCCTCGTTTGAACCAAGATTGCAGATCTGCCGACCTCTTGAACCCCGCCTAGAGGTGTTATGCGGACGTCGCCAACTTCAAAGGTTTTTGGTCTGAAGATTCTCTCGCCGAAAGTGCGAAGAATACGCTCCCTTTCTTTGCTTTCAGCATGAAGGAAGTGACGCATGTGAGCTATAATCTTTGAACGAAGCGGTGGGCTCCTTAAAATGTTGGGGCGCCATTTTGTCCTTTTTATTATTTCCTGGAGAACAGCTCCATTTTTACCTATAACCAGCCCGGGTTTTTTGGCTTCAATTATTATTTCGCCGAGGCTTGGGTCAAAGTTTATGTCCGTTACTTCTGCTTCTGGTGGTATGATCTCGCGGGCAATTTTCTCAGCCTCTTTTTCGGGGAGCCTCACTGAGGGATCTGAGCGGACAACTATGCGTTTTCTTATTACGCTAACTATGTCGGCGATTAGGCTGCTTTGTTCAACAAGGATTTCCGGTTTTTTGGCATATACAGCCAGCATTGGACCTTCATATTCTACTCTGGTCACTTCAGCCTCTTTGGGAACATGTTCCAATATGTATTGGCTTATTTCGATTTTTTCCCTTTCAGAGTTGCGCGCCAATTTCGATTTCCCTACTTTGCCAAAAGCTTCTTTTTCTCTTCTTCGGTTAGCTCCCTATAGCCACTTGCATCTATAACCGCGACATTGAAGTTGTCTCCGCTGGCCGCGTCTCGTTTCATGGCGGCGTCAACGGCTTTAACAACCACCGGCAAAGCTTCCTCCACAGTCATGCCGTCCTTAAACTTGTCTTCAAGGACACCGTAAGCCACCGGAGAACCGGAGCCCGTTGCAACACATTTTTCTTCTGTAAGGCTGCCAAAGGGGTCCAGCGAGAACACGTGGGGGCCTGTGTCGTCAACACCGCCAACCAAGACTTGAGTGACTAGCGGTATGAATCTCGCCGAGAATAGAAGGTTAGCCACAAGCCTTGCGGCCGAGCTTACTGGAATCGGGCGGCCGTGGCTGATTTTGTAGAGTTGAGCGTTGGCGGTTAAAATGTCCACGGTTCTTTGAGCGTCTGCCACTGTTCCGGCTATGGTCATGGCTAAATGGTCGTCTATCTTGTAAATCTTTTTGCCGTGCTTATGGGCTACATAGAAGCCCATGGTTACACGGGTGTCGGAAGCAAGGATCACACCATCTTTACAGACAACACCTACCGTTGTCGTCCCCTTCAACGTCAACTTATCAATTATATTGTTGTTCGCCATCGTCGTTTCTCCTAAAATCTAGGCTTACGCCGATCAACTTCTCGAGGAAGTAGCATTTGTAATCATGCATGTGGGGTTTATTAACATTGCGTTTCAAAAACACGTATTCATTCTTGAAATTGGGAGGAGGGTGTAACAATGTTTCAAAAGAGTTTTAAAGGTATAACCAATTGAGTTTAGGTGAACAAGGACTTCCAGTGGTTGGTTTGCCCCTAAAACATCATTGGATGCAACTCCCACGAGAGGTAATTGTCGGAGAAGGCGTTATAGAGCGAGTAGCTGAAATATCCCGGAGACTAGGGTTTACGGATTCAGCCCTACTAGTCACGGGTGTAAAAACCGAGGAAGTTGCCGGAAAAACTGTTAGGGCAATTTTGGAAAGCGAAGGCTTAAAAGTTGGAACTTTAAGGGTTGAGACTGCCACTCTCTGGGACGTTAGAGCTGTTGAAGAGAGAATTAAAGCATTAAAGCCTCAAGTGGTCTTGGGAGTTGGCGGCGGAACAAAGATTGACATTGCGAAGCTCAGCTCGGCGCGTCAGGGAATACCCTTCATAAGCGTTCCAACAACGGTTTCTCATGACGGAATTGCAAGTCCGCTCTCGTCTATTAAGGGTTTAGAAAAGCCTTTCTCGGTTATGGCTCAAGCGCCAATAGCCATAATAGCCGACACAAACATTATAATGCGGGCTCCATTTCGGCTTGTGGCAAGCGGTTGCGGAGACGTTATCGCAAAATTCACAGCCGTTAGAGACTGGAAGCTAGCGCAAGAGGAAGTAGGAGAGTATTACGGGGAGTATGCCGCAAGCCTCGCATTGATGAGCGCCGAACTCGTGATGCAAAATGCCAAGCAAATTAAACCAGGAAACGAGGAAGGTTTGCGTGTGCTTTTGGAGGCTTTGATAAGCTGCGGCGTCGCCATGAGCATCGCTGGCAGCAGTCGCCCGTGCAGCGGCTCCGAACACTTGTTCAGCCATGCCCTTGACATGATTAAACCTAATAGTTCGATGCATGGGGAACGATGCGGCGTAGGAACAATAATGATGGCTTACCTGCATGGGGCTGATTGGAGACGCATAAAGGAAACTCTCAAAACCGTCGGAGCGCCCACAAACGCAAAGGAGTTGGGGTTAACAGAAGACGAAGTTGTCAAAGCCTTGTTCACGGCGCCTTCCATAAGGCCAGAACGATACACAATTTTAAGCAAGTTGAAGTTGAGCATGGAAGAATGTAGGAAGGTAGCTAAAGAAACAGAAGTTATCTAATTTATGCCTGGGTTTGAGTTTCCTCTTCTGCCTTATTTTCAGCTGTTGCAGCCTTGAAAGTTTCAGTGAATTTTACCGTTGTGATTTCTGGAAAGAACTTTTGAATGTCTAGGGCTATGCCTCTTTTAGCCACTTGAATGCCCTCAAGGTAGAAGGCGTCTTCCGGCATCTCTATATTGATGGTTTTACCTTTCACCGTAAACTTGAATTTCTCAATCTCCACGGATGGTACACGCCGATGGATAAGAGCGGCAATTTTCTCTTCCTGCGTTTCAAGCTTCTTTTTAACCGTAACCTCGTAGACTAGGGTTTTTCCGGCTAGTGGCGGATTGAAGTCCAGCAAAACCCTTCCAGCGCCTATGGCTCTAACGATTGCCATTTTCCCGTCATATTCAAGACGCATGCCCAGAGTTGGCGTTATCCCTTTTGAAGTTAGCTGTCTTAATGGCACACGCCTAACTTTTTCGGGGTCACGCGGTCCAAAGGCTTTTTCTGGCGGAATTTCAACGGTTGTTGGTTTTCCAACTTCCATGTTTAGGAGGCTTTCATCTAAAGCCTTAAGAACCCAGCCTTCGCCAACAACAACAAGCTTCGGCTCGTAGATTTCGCCTTCTCTGTATAGGCGTTCTTTTTTGGCTATTTCCTCGACTGTTGTATCGAAGACTTCGCCTGTCTCTTTCACTTTTGCGATGTAGTCTATTAGTATGAAGTCGCCTTTCTGTAAAGCCATAACGGGCACCATGTTTACGGATATTTGCCAAACTAAGCCTAAAGCCTCAATAAAAGCTTTATCTAATCGAACCCACTTAAAACTCATTCCAAAAGGTTCAAGCACCAGCAAGTGAAAAACATGATGAAAGCAAAACCTCTTGACAAAGACACCATTTACAGAAATTGTCTGAAAAAAATAGAAGACGAAACGAAAGGAAAAACCCTTGAAGAAAAAATGAAGATTGCATGCAAAATCTTGAAGGCTGAAATCCCCTATTACTTCTGGGTTGGATTCTATTTCCCAAGAGAAAACCATTTAGAGCTCGGCCCCTCTGAAGGCCCGCCGGCCTGCGTCCAAATAGCCTACACTGGCGTTTGTGGAAAATGCGCTAAAAGTGGCGAAGCAATAATTGTGCCGAACGTTCACGAGTTTCCAGGGCACATTGTCTGTGATCCAAGATCTAAATCGGAGATCGCTGTTCCGGTTTTTAACGAGAATGGCGATGTCTTAGCTGTGCTTGACGTGGACAGTGATGAATATGGAAGTTTTGATGAAAGGGACAAGGAGTGGCTTGAAAGACTAGCGAAAATTTTAACCTCTCTAGAATAGAAGGGTTTAGCCTTTGTCAGAATCACCTAACACGAGAAACGTTTACATGGCTATTCTCTTGCTGGGAATAGTCAGCCTTTTGGGAGATGTTGTTTATGAGGGTTCACGAGGGCTTGTGCCGGACTATCTGGCTTTTTTGGGCGCCTCAGCCTTCATTATAGTTTTTGTTGGTCGCCTTGGAGAGTTCTTAGGTTATGCGCTAAGGCTTGTGAGCGGAATCTTAGCAGACACCACGAAGGCTTATTGGGTCTTCATGTTTTTGGGTTATGGACTTATAGTGGCAATTCCGCTTTTAGGCTTCACGAGCTTGTGGTGGATAGCCATAATCCTTGTTCTGCTTGAAAGAATTGGAAAAGCTGTTAGAGCGCCGGCCAGAGACGCTGTACTGTCCATTGTCAGTAAAGGCGTCGGCGTTGGAAAAGCCTTTGGAATCCATGAACTAATGGACCAAATAGGAGCGATTTTGGGTCCGCTGTTGGTTGCGGCTTTAATGTTTTATAGCAGAAACAATTACAGTCAAACTTTTGGCTTTTTGCTTACACCCTTCATGCTGTTGATGGTTTTTCTAGCCTTCACTTACAGAAAAATTGGCCCAAGCAAACCCGTTGAAGCGGAAAAAGCCCATGAAAAGGGCGTCGGGCTTGGGAAAGCCTTCTATGTTTACACGTCCGCCGTCGTGCTAAACACTGTGGGGCTTATCCCATATGAACTCATACTTCTGAAGGCTTCAGCAGTCTTGCAGCCGGAGAACCAGCAGTGGATTGTCCCACTCCTATACATGCTTATACAAGGGGTGGATGCGCCCACAGCCCTTTTCGCGGGATACTCCTACGACAAGTATAGGATTAGGGTTTTGGCTTTGCCCTTCATCCTTTCAGTTTTCCCCACATTGTTCGCGTTAGCCAACACAAGTCTAACCGCCTTAGTTGTTGCCGCAGTGTTTTTCGGCCTAGTTTTGGGCATGCAAGAATCCATTTACCGTGCTGCAGTTTCAGAGTTTGCACCCATAACCTCGCGGGGGACAGCCTACGGCATTTTCAACACAGCCTATGGAGTTGGCATGCTAGCCAGCGGCTTCGTTTACGGCTTAATCGCCACTGTAAATCCGCCCTACTGGGCGATAGTCCTATACGTTGTGGCAATGCAGGTCATTGCGGTGCTAATGCTTCTTAAAGCCTATTTGCTGACAGCCCGTAAATTGGAAAACGTTAAAATCTAAACTGTTCAACTCACTACGAGGCGAAAATGTTTGGCTTCAAATGATGAAACCAAAGTTTTGGATATCCTAGAGAAAGTGAGCAAAAGCGTTGTAAACATAAGCACTGTAAGGCTTGTCCAAGACATGTTCTACCAAGTTTTCCCAGTCAAGGGCATGGGCTCGGGCACGATAATAGACAGCGAAGGCCACATAATAACCAACAACCACGTTGTGCAAGGCGCTGAACGTATCACCGTAACTTTATGGAACGGCGAAGTCCTAAACGGGCAGCTGCTAGGCACGTGCGCAATTCACGACATAGCCGTTGTAAAAATAGACAAAAAGGGGCTTATTTACGCAGAGCTAGGGGACTCTGACAAGCTTAGGATAGGTCAACGCGTATACGCTATAGGCAACCCATTTGGCTTGGCCGGCGGCCCAACAGTGACTTCGGGCGTTATAAGCGCTTTGAACCGCACAATAGAGTCTAGAAACGAGCTTTTAGAGAACCTTGTTCAGACGGATGCAGCTATAAACCCGGGAAACAGCGGCGGCCCACTAGTGGACGTAAACGGAAGGGTTGTCGCCATCAACACGGCGATAATTCCCTTCGCTCACGGGATAGGGTTCGCAATTCCAATAAATTCGGCAAAGAAGTGTGCCTACGACATAATTGCAAGAGGCGCCCACGTCAGACCTTGGCTTGGAATAATAGGTTTAAGCCTTTCAAGAGAAATCTCAAGTTATTACGGGATACCTTTGGATGAAGGGGTACTAGTCACAAGGGTTGTAGGCGGAAGCCCAGCCTATGAGGCGGGAATAGAGGCGGGTGACATCATACTAGCCATGGACAGCACGCCCATCACGCGGATTGAAAAGCTCTTAAGCGAAATTCACAAGCGGGAGCCCGGCGAAAAAGTCAACTTGGTGATTTACCGCCACGGACGCAAATATTCTGTCGAAGTAGTCTTGGCTAAAGCGCCTTGAAGCATTAAGCGGAAATTATAAATTTGGATTTTAACAATTAGGTTTAGGCGTTTCAGATTTAACTAGTCCTTGTATATTTAGGGGGAGGCTAATGAGCACCCATGCAGAAGAGTTGAAACTGCGCTTAATGACTATAGAGCTTCTCAGAACAGCCAAATACAAGAAAAACATTACGTACCGCGAATTGTCCGCTAAAACAGGTCTGCCAGTCACAGTTTTAAGCAGATACGCGAAGGGTCATGTTTTACCAAACACCGCCAGGGCCAAACAGCTTTGGAAGGTTTTGTCAAAATTTGTTGGTCTGGAAAACGAGATTAGAAGTCGAATAAAGTTTGATGAGGATGGTTATTTCGATAACACGGATATTATTGGCGATTTTAACATTCTCCAGCAGGCAGCTAACCACGCGCTTGCAAATTTTGCTGGAAAACGCGTGACAAAAGTGTTCACAGCGGCGGTGGACGGCATCCCCTTGGCGACTATGGTGGCAAACGCTTTGGGCGTAAACCTTGTCATAGCTAAGAGAACCAAGGAGGTCGGCGTAAAAGAGTTTCTTGAAGAAACCTTCGCTCTTAAGGATTCTGGTGTTACGATAACGCTTTACGTGCCGAAAGATGCCATCAAAAAACGGGACAGCGTCCTAATAGTTGACGACATGATCAAGACTGGTGAAACCCAAGCGGCGCTTGTAAACCTTGTGCGCAAGGCAAAGGCGGAAGTTTCCGGAATTTTCTCACTTATAGCTGTTGGAGATGAGTGGCGTAAAAAACTGAAGTTGCCTGAAGACTGTCCGATAGAAGTTATAACCTACATTAAACAGCCTTAGGGTTCAAGCATTCCCCTTTAACTGGGCAAATTTTGCATTTAGCCTTTCTACAGTAGTTTTTGCCCAAGCGGAGCAACGCCGCCTCAAAGTTTACAAAAGACTTGTTTGGAACAGCGTTTTCAACCCAAAACTCTTCAAGTTGTTGCAAAACGCTTTTAGAAGCTTTTTCATCCACAATGCCGAGGTTTTTAGCCGCCAAAACCACCAAGTTCGTGGGTTTTGGTTTGGCTTTATCCCAAACACCGCGAAGCTCCCTCAAGAAAATGCTCACGGTAACGTCGCCCACGCCTTTCCCCAAACTTTTCAAGGCATTTTCAAGTTCTTGGGGGCTGCCCGTTTTCTTATAGAGGTTGATTAGCTTGCCACCATGTTTCTCCACGAGGTTGCGCATAACTTCGAGAAGCTTGTCGGCGGTTTTAAAATCATAACGCGTGTAGCTTCCCTCATCTAAAATCCTAACAAGCCCATCCCAACCAGTGGCTAGAATCGCCTCCGGCGTCAAAACATTGTGTTCTTCAAAGCATTTGTAGGTTTTTATGACGGAGGTTTCTGTTATGGGCGCGCCGAAAAGGATAGAAGCCAAAAACCATTTGAAGATTTCTTCTTCTCTTCCACTTTCAAGGCTTATGCCTAAAACCTCTGAATAGCACACTCCAAGGATTTCGACGAGCTTTTGAACGGTTTCCTTCCTCAAGGCAATTCTCCAAAAACTTTGTGGCTGGCAAAATTTATACTTAAACAGCCTTAAACGGTTAACGGTTAATGGAGGAAAGCCAAACCAATGCGGACAATAGAATGGCGAGAAGAAGGAACCGTGGTAACTATTAACCAGCTAAAGCTTCCCCACGAAACTGAGTTTCTGGAACTGCGAACATGCGACGAAGTAGCAGAAGCCATAAAAACCATGAAAATCAGGGGGGCGCCGTTGCTTGGAGCCGCTGCAGCCTACGCTTTGGCTTTAACAGCCCACTATTCAAAAGCAAAGGATAAGAAGGCTTTAATCCGCGAGCTGGAGGCAGCGGCTGAAAAGTTGCGGAAAACTAGACCTACCGGCGTGAATCTTTTCTGGGCTGTTGACCGAATATTAGACAAGGCTCATACATTTAATGGTAGCGCCCGTGAACTAGCCGCCATGGTCGTGGAAGAAGCAAAAAAGATAGCTGATGAAGACGCCATGGCAAACCGTGCGATAGGTAGGCATGGCGCCCAACTCTTGGAAGACGGAGACGTTGTATTGACCCATTGTAATGCTGGAGCTTTAGCCACAGTTGAATATGGAACAGCCCTCGGTGTCGTAAGAGCCGCCGTCGAGCAGGGCAAAAAGATAAGCGTCATAGCCACCGAGACAAGACCGAAGCTTCAAGGCGCCCGTCTAACAACCTATGAACTCAAAAGGGATGGGATACCGGTTATGTTGATAAGCGACACCATGGTGGGCTATGTGATGTACCGACGCATGGTTGACAAGGTTATCGTTGGCGCAGACAGAATAGTTCGGGACGCTGTCATAAACAAGATAGGCACGTACCAGATAGCGGTTCTAGCCAAAGAGCATGGCATACCATTTTACGTGGCAGCTCCAAAATCAACATTCGACCCCACACGCACATCGACGGAAGTGCCCATAGAAGAAAGAAGCCCAGAAGAGGTCCTCTACGTAGGCGGGGAGAGAATTGCCCCTGAAGGCGTGGCTGTTTTCAATCCAGCCTTTGACATAACGCCCTTAAAATATGTGACGGCAATAATCTGCGAGGATGGCATCCTATATAAGGGGGATTTTTCAAGTTTAAGCAGAACGGCGGAAAAACAATGAGCCAGAACATGGAAAGCCGACCACGACAAGAAGCGAAAATAGAGGGAACCTTAACAGAAAAAGGCGTAAAGGTGAAGGCGAAAGGCAGATTTGAAGAGCTTAAAGCGAAAGGCTACGGGATAGACGAAGATGGCGGATTGCTGCTCAACTTTTGTGAAGCCCTACACCTAATGGATAGAGGCTTGTTAGAGGTTAAAGACGAAAATGGCGAAAAAATAGGCTTCCAAGAGCTCCTGCAGTTTTCCGAAAAAAGGGACGAAAATGTTTGGGCTAAATACATGGTTTACCGAGACTTGCGAACCCGCGGCTACGTAGTCCGCGACGGTTTCGGCATGAACGTTGACTTCCGAGTATATGACAGAGGCGATTATGGAAAGGACACAGCCAAATACTTGGTTTTAACTCTTCAAGAGGGGAAGCCCATAACGCTTGAAAAGTTAACTCAGATAGTGAGACAGTGCCAAAGCCTGAAAAAGGAGCTTATAGTGGCAGTTATGAGCCGCCGTGGAGAAATAGTTTACTACTCCGTCTCACAATTAACTCTACCATAAAATAAACGTGTGGAACCTTTCATGAGCACTTTCAAACCAGTGCGGGGCATGAGGGACTTTCTTCCAGAAGAAGCGAAAATCATGAAGTACGTTGAAAGCCAGGCTCGGAAAACGGCTGAATTGTATGGATACAAGGAGATTATAACACCTGTTGTGGAATCCTACGAGCTTGTAGCCGCGAAGTCTGGTGAAGAAGTCCGTCTAAGAATGTATGCCTTTGAAGATCTAAGTGGACGAAAAGTCGCCCTACGCCCAGAGTTCACGGCTTCTGTAGCAAGGCTTGTGGCAACTACGCTGCGAAACGAACCCAAGCCTTTGAGGCTTTTCTGTGTTGGAAGTCTATACCGTTACGACGAGCCCCAAAAAGGACGCTTCAGAGAGTTTTGGCAGTCAAACTTCGAGCTAATGGGCTCCAACAAGCCAGAAGCCGACGCGGAAATATTGCTACTAACCAATCGCCTCATGAAAAGTGTTGGATTAAGAAACTATAAATTTAAGATCGGGCATGTAGGCGTTTTAAGAAGCATCCTAAGCAAGGAAGGGCTGACTGAAGAAAACCAAAATCAAGTTATGCAACGCATGGACAAAAAATTGTATGACGAAGCTTTGAAAATGGTGCGGGATGCCGGTGCATCGGAAAAGGGGATTCAAACAATCCGAGAACTAGTGAACTTGAGGGGCGAGGACCCACCCAAAGTTTTGGAGAATATAAGTGAAACCGTGAAAGATTATACCGAGGCTGTTGAAGCTGTCAAAAACCTCGGCGAAATACTCAGCCTCGTGGCTAAAACCGGCGAAAAATTGGGCATAGTGATTGACGCCGGCTTTGCAAGAGGCTTGGAATATTACACTGGAATGATTTTCGAGGTTTATGTTCCAGAACTTGACATAGCCTTGGCTGGCGGCGGGAGATACAACAAGCTTGTGGAGTTGTTTGGCGGAGAGCCAACACCGGCCGTTGGAGTTGCCCACGGAATAGACCGGATAATGCTTGCTCTCCAAGAACAGAGGGTAGAAATCGGCATAAAGGAGAAACAGCCAGTCATGGTTATACCGGTAAGCGAGAGCCTAAACGCTGAAGCCCTACGAATAGCTGAAACACTGAGAATGGAAAATATACCAGTGGAGCTTGAAGTCATGGGCAGGAAGGTTTCAAAAGCTCTAGAAGACGCTGACCGAAGAGGCATAAATTACGTCATAATAATTGGAGAAAAAGAGTTGAAAGAAGACGCCGTTGTTTTGAGGAACATGCAGAAAAAAGAACAGACAACCATAAAGATCCGCGAGCTTGCCACGATATTAAAACCATCTCAAGCCTCCTGAACTGCGGTGCGCTCTCTCCTCAAAAAGTCTCCAATGTCCAGGAGGTTTTTGACTGCCAATCCACTTTTTAATTTGTCTAGGTTTTTGGCTATTTTGCCATACCCTATACACTCGCCATGCCTATTAAAAACCAATGTGTAGGCGCCTTTCCTCCGAGAACCCTCTATTTTTAGGATTCCCTCTTTGAATATGTCTCTACCGCAGACAAAAAGCCAAGCAGACTTGTCGTCAACGGTTATACGATTTTTGGCTTTTTCCGCAATCACAAAGAGCAAAGGGAAACTTGGATGGAAACTTTGGCCTTCAACCTTCCCCAAATATGTTCCAGAATACAACCAACCTTCACGCTTGTCGGTTGAATCCTTCAATTTTTCGTCCAGCAAAAAGTAGCGGTTACCCCTTTTAACCACAAACCTTTCGTCTAGGGATAACTCGGCACCAAAAAGCCTTGCGAAATCTTCAATAACCCCACCTTCCGTCACACCCTTTTCACCTACGCCTCCTAAGTTTGCACACAAAGAAACCTTGGGTTTTTCCTGGCCATATTCGTTTACAACGCCTAACGGAGTCATCAAGTTTCCTGCCGAAAACCTCTGTTAAGGCTTCTTCGCCGTAACAGTCTATTTCTACAGTCTCTAAACCCAGATTTCGCACAGCCCAGTCAATATTTAACTCGTTTTCTTCAGGCTCAAGGGAGCACGTGGCATAAACAATTTCGCCGTCAGCCTTCAAAACTTTGGCGGCCTCAGCCAAAATCTGCCTTTGCAGCCTCGCGTTTCTCTCCACATCCCGCAGTGTGCGCCGCTTAAACCATTCTTTATCCGTGGCAAAATTGCCAGAGCAAGGAACATCAAGCAATATTCTATCAAACTTTAACCCAAGATTTGAAACACGCCGCGCATCCATCTGATAGACAACAGTATTTTTAACGCGGCAACGTTCCAACTGGTTCATTAAGGCTTCTAGCCGTTGCCCATTAACGTCCAAAGCCACAATTACGCCAGTGTTATCCATCAAATCCGCCAACTGAACAGTCTTCCCACCAGGAGCTGCACAAGCATCCAAAACAAGCTTATCCCTCAAATCTTCGAAAAGAGTTGCCGGAACCTGGGCGGCGGCCTCTTGGATTGAATAATAGCCCAAAAGATATTCGACTGTGGCACCAACCGAAAAATCCGAGCGTATAACCCAGTAGCCGTCCCGTAGAAAAGGAATCTTTTCAAGCTTAACTCCCAAGCTTTCAAGCCTCTCCACAACATTAAAACCCCCAACATTCATAGTGTTGATTCTGATGGCTTGTTTTGGCGCAACATCCCTAAACTCCCAGCCCAGCAAACGGTAACGATTAACAAAAAACTCCTTACCAAACATCAAAACAAAAGGTGGATAAGCCACATAAAAGCTTGACTCAAAATCTAGAGAGGGGCTATCAATTTTGCAATTCGCCGACAGCAACAAAATTGACATACAGCATAACTGGATGAAGACATAACGCTTTTTAGGAAAATAAAGTTAAGTGGATACCAGAAAAGAGCGGCCGTAGTCTAGCCTGGTCTAGGACATCAGCCTGCCACGCTGACGACCCGGGTTCAAATCCCGGCGGCCGCACCATCAATAACACAAACATGATTCACTAGCTACTTGCTCTAGTCCAGATAGGTTGGATTGCTTAAGATTTTAATTTCAGCTGATACGAGAACATGGTAAGTGGGAGGTGAAAGATGTTGCCTATAGTTCACGTATATGTTTGGGAAGGCTTTGGGAAAGACCGCGTAAAAACGTTGATTCAGGGAATAACGAAGGTGTTTGGTGGTTTGGGTGTTCCTGAGCATGCCGTTGAAGTTGTTGTGCACGAAGTCCCTAAAACCCATTGGGGCGTGGGCGGCGAACAAGCTTCAGAAAAGTTTAAGGATAAACCATAAAGACTAAACACTAATTTGGGTTAGCTCTTGGATTTTTCTTTTTACTTCACAGAGGTTTCTTGCAACGGCATCGGACCGCTGTCCACTTTCCAACAGCTTTTTCAACGGGAAAAATTGAGAAGCTACAAAGATTGTTTTCATGCCAAGCTGCTTTGCGCCTTTAATGTCCTCGTCCGGGCTGTCTCCAACGAAAATAGTTTCCTTAGCTTCAACGCCAAGCTTTCTCAAAGCTTCATTGAAGATCCTCGCGTGGGGTTTACGCCACCCCACAGCGTCCGAAACCAGCACCACGTCAAAGAAGTCGTTTATTCCAACCTTTCTAACTCCGGCGTAGATTACCGGTGCATATGTGAAATTTGAGACTAAACCGAGCTTATAGGCTTCGGAAAGCATTCCTAAAACCTGTTTTGCACATTTTCTAAGCCTAAAAGAGCTTACATAGTCTTCAAAGAAAATGTTGACAGCTGTTTTTATGCGCCAGTCTTCAGGGCCGGTTTTGAAGCCAAGATTGTTAAGGGCCTCCGCAATCCAAACAGCATTCGTAACCTCAACTAGCTCTTGATAGCGCACTGCCCGATATTTTTCATGTGCTTGGGTATATGCTTCCAAAAACTCTTTTTGGCTTACCTTGAACCCCGCGTCCACTATAGCATTATAAAGCTTCACTTTTGAAATGTCTAGGCTGTACCCCTTCACGTTAACCAGTGTCCCAATAAAATCAAACAACACCGCCTTAATCCCAGACAAGCTTGATTTTTCCCTCTTCTTACCTACAATACTTTTTTGCAATATTTATTCCAGCTTAATAAGATTTAGGTACGTCTTCAACCGTTGAATAAACACGTGCACCTCCATGTCATTTAGGGACTATTTGCACGAAAAAGCTGAAGAATCAAGACACAACGAGACAACAGCCTACTTGATGTTCTTGGCTGGGACAGTCTTCTTTGTTGGAGGAATCCTAGAAACCCTTTTCATATACCAGTTCGTTAAGGAGACTCCACAATGGTTCATTTTCATTCCATACTATACGGAGCCACATGTAGGCGCAGTTATGGGATTATCCCTAATAATAGGCGGCCTAGTCCTAATAGTCTACGGGATTGTGGCGGGCATAAACTATTCAAGAGACAGAAGCTGGTACATGAACGAACTGAGGAAAGCAAACTCGCTAGAAGAAGTTTTGCTCTCGAGAAAAACCGTCGCCGTCAAAGAGGAAGCTAAAAAGACAACGGTCAGAAGGCCTTCTAAGCACTCTGAGAAAAAATAATCCGAGGAACAATTTCATCCAATTTTTTGGCGAAGGCAGTCCCAAAAAGTGCTTCTACATCGCCCAAAACATTCTCTACATCCAAGTCAAAGGGCACTTCACCCAAGAACGGAAACCCGGCTCCAGCGACTTTGTCCTTAATAGAGAAAACTTGTTTCATCTTCATGTTTTCGATGACGCCTATCACGGGAACTTTCAATTCCCTTAAGAGCGTCAAAAGCTTCTCAACGGTTTCAAAAGCCAACAGAGAAGGGGTGCAAACAATTAGAAATTCAATTCTCTTTACCAGCCGGATAATGTCCAGAGTGGCGTCTCCTATTCCTGGAGGCATATCGATTACTAGGTAGTCTAGACTGCCCCACAACGTTGCTGAAAAAAGTTCTATCAAAACGTTTGAAACATCTACTCCCCTTAAAGGTAAGGCTTTTTGCCCAGAGAATGCAACGATTGACACGTACTTTAAGCCATGAATTTGCATCGGCAGTATGCCTCTCTCCTCTTTAATCTCAAGCTTTTTCACTCCCAAAATTCGATGGATTGAGGGGCTAGTAAAATCCGCATCGAAAAGCCCAACGGTAAAGCCCTTTTTAACGAGAGAAAGGGCGAGAGTTGACGCAATTAGACTTTTGCCTACGCCGCCCTTACCGCTTGAGACAGCAACTATGCGTTTCACGTTTTCTAACCTTTTATCTATGACGTTTACACGTGGATCCACGGGGCTATTTGACTCCTTTAACGCTCTCAAGTAGCACACCTCTCCCCTCAAGAATTTCGAAATCTGGACTGCCACATTTAGGACACCTAATGTAAGCGTGTATGGTTTCCGGAACAAAATGCACCGACTCCTTTAACCCATTATCAAGTTTGTTTTGGCTAAAATTCCACAAGTGCCCACACGCACGGCAACGCAATTCCGCTTTAACAGTTTCTATCACAAACCGGGCATTTTTCAACTTGTCTGTTTTAAGCTCAGACAAAGCAAACTCCAAGATATCGATATCTACTTGTTGAAGCTCACCAACCTTGATCCTAACCTCTTTAACTTCAATCAACCCCTCTTTTTCAACCACTTTGATGACGGACGAAATGATAGCTTCAGCCAAAGCCCACTCGTGCATGGGAAAAGCCTTCGCACCGTTGAATTTAAGAATATTGCAAGATGTTTACCAGATTTATTGTTGAACGAAAAGCTTTTAAAGAACCGTTTTTCACAACCGATTTTGGTGATGGCCATGCCAAAGAAGAAGAAGGAAGAGAAGAAAGAAGAGAAAAAAGAGGAAAAGAAATAGTCTTTTAAACACTGTTTCAAGCTGGCCTCACCAACTTTCACGTTTCTTTTATTTTGTGGACGTATAAACGGAAAGGCAAAATTTCTCTGTTCCTTTTCAGTTTAATTGGGCGCACGTGATGAGCAAAGTTGCTATAGTGAAAGGATCGAACCTTGTAGAAATAACGGTCAAAGCTCTTGAAATGATAAAGCCAAATTTAGGCGAAGTTCTTTCACCTAGTAAGCCCGTTTTGATAAAGCCAAACTACATTGTCGCCAAGCATCCATCGACAGGAATGACAACGGATAGCAGAGTTGTGGAAGGGGTTATAAAATTCTTGAAAGAACATGGAGTGAACGACCTCATTGTCGGAGAGGGAAGCGGTTGGGCAGATACGTTTGAAGCCTTCAGAGTTGCAGGAGTAGACAAGGTAGCCGAGAAGTGGAATATAAGACTTGTTGACTTTAACAAGGACCGTTTCGTGGAAGTTTACCCACCGGACCCCCTAGCGCTTAAGAAAGTTATAGTGGCGGAAACCGCCCTTAAAAGTTGCATAATAAGCGTTCCAAAACTAAAAATTCACAGACTAACTGTTGTTACGCTTGGCATTAAAAACATGATGGGTGCCTTGGCGTCAAAGGGCTCGTTACACAACGGGAACTTACATGAAAACATTGCTGATTTGGCTTCTGCTCTGAAACCAAGCCTAACTGTGATCGATGGAATAACTGCTGGAGAAGGCCACGAGACAAACGGAAGGCCTGTTGAAATGAACTTGGTCATTGCTGGCGCAGATCCCGTGGCAGTGGATGCTGTTGGCGCAGCAGTTATGGGCGTTACTCCAACAGAAGTTAAACACTTAGTTTTAGCCGAGAAAAAGGGACTTGGAACATGTCGACTGGACGAGATAGAGATAATTGGAGAACCCATAGAGAAAGTTAAACGGAAATTTCAAAGAAAAATCTAGTTCAGTTCCTTGAGGTTTTAAGAAAAGCTTTTAAGTTTCATTTTTAGCCTTAAAGGAGCCTATGGCTGAAGAAGCTGAAACTTCGCTGGAAACGGAACGTACTGGAATAGGCAAGTATAGAGATCAAATCATTAATGGTCCAATTATCCGCACTATTTTTTGGCTTGGAGCACCTCCACTGGTAAACCAACTCGTTGTTGTCGCTTATAATGTAATGGACACATATTGGTTAAGTATGTATAGTGAACGCGCCGTCGCCGTTCCGAGGCAGATGTGGCCGATCCTCATGCTTTTTCAAGCCTTGGCAAACGCCTTAACTGCCGCAAGCCTCAGCATGATTTCCCAATATATTGGAGGCAGAGCATACAAAGAAGCTAGCCTTTCTGCTTCACGCTTCTTCACACTAGCTTGCCTCTCCGGTGGAGCCCTAAGCATAACGCTTTTGACGTTTAGGCATGCAATTTTCACGGTGATCCTTTCCACACCCCCAGAAATCTTTGATTATGTAATAGCATATTCGGGCGTTATAGCGTTCGACGTATTCTTTAACTACATCGCCTTAACATACACCACAATCCTTCAAAGCGTCGGAGATACACGAAGGCCTGCGGCTGTTAACGCAATAGCAGTTGCAATTAACGTTGCCCTCGACCCCTTCTTTATTTTAGGTATAGGGCCTTTCCCAAGGCTTGGTGTGATCGGTGCAGCCCTTACCGACGTCATGGGAAAGATAATATCGATAGCGGCCTTAACATACGTTCTTCGGAAAGGCTACCCTGAACTCAAAGTAAAGTTTACCAAGCATATGGACCTTGAATGGCTTAAACTTGTTCTGCGCATAGGATTGCCCATATTAACGCTTGGTTTGCTGAACGGCTTCGCTTTCCTCATGCAACTGAAACTAATAAATATGGTTGGGGTGATAACAGCCACAGCCTTCTCCATAGGATTCGTAGTTCTGGACATTGTTGACGCAGCCCTTTGGGGCTTAAGCGGAGCCCCAGCCATAATGATCGGCCAAAGTCTTGGAGCAGAAAAAACAGAGAGAGCCAAAGAAGTCGCATGGAAAGCAACCATGCTGATTTTCCTTTTAATCATGGCCGGAGCAACCGCAATCTATCCGTTCAGAAGAAACATTGCAGATATCTTCGCAGACGACATCAACATTATAAATGAGACGGACTTTTTCCTCCAAACCCTACTGCCTACCCTCCCATTCTTCGGACTATTCGCAGTGGCTCTGTCCATTGGAAGAGGCTCCGGACACACATTTTTCCCCACAATCCTTGGAATCTTTAGGCTTTGGGGACTTAGAGTGGCACTGGGCTACTTTTTTGCCTTCACATTAGGAACAGGATCCCTTGGCATATGGTTAGCCATCGCCATAAGCAACTTAATTGGCGGAGTCATAGCAGTCTTGTGGATAAAAAATGGAAGCTGGGCAAAAGCCATAATCAAAAACAAACAACAAAAACATAGTGCCGAGGGCCGGATTTGAACCGGCGACAACCCGGTCTTCAGCCGGGCGCTCTCCCAGGCTGAGCTACCTCGGCCGTCAATTTTTCGTTTATCTTAAATTTCGTAGAGGCTTATTTGTGTTTCTTTAATTTTGAAGTTTCTTGTTCCGAATCCGTCTTGGGACAGATCAATAATTGAAACATTCCTTAAAAATGTGGGTTCCGGTTTTTGG
>JAGTQG010000001.1:13076-169527 GCA_018396875.1 Candidatus Bathyarchaeota archaeon | reverse complement strand
TGCCCGGTGGAACCTTCTCCTTTAAGGCTCTTTCTTCAATGCGTTTAGAAATGTCCAAAACAAGCTGAACGTTCACGTCTGCCTGCAATAAGGCACGTTGGACGTCGCGGATTAGCTCTTTAACGACGGCCTCATCAACAACCGCAGCTTTGAAAAGCTTCCGTAAAGCTTCATGAAGCGAAGCGCCAAGCCTCTCTAAAGCCATGAGCTTCTCCATGCTAAAGACTGCTTACCCACTTAAAAATGTGTTCAAAAGACAGCGTGAAAAATGGCGCTACAATTCTTCAAGTCCGGGATATTTTGTGTCCAAAAACTCGGTTATGGCTTGAGCAGTCTTTTCGCCTAAACCTTTGACGGATAAAAGCTCCCTTTTTGTGGCTTGGAAGACCCGTCTGACGCTTCCAAAACGTTTTAGAAGGGCTTCCGCTCTTTCTGGACCCACCTTTGGTAGGCTTTGCACTGCCAGAAGTTGTCTCTGTCTAAGCGTGTACATTTTGGGTTTATGTTTCACCACAAGTTTTCGTCCCTCCTCTTCCTGCAGTTTTTTGGCTAGTGCGTACAAGAACATGGCTGTGTGCTCTTCATTCGGCGTGAAAACCACGGAAATGTTGTGTTCTGCCATGACTTTGGCAAGCGCACCCCAAAAAGCTCTGGGGGTTTGCACATATTTCACGGCGTTTACAAAGTCGCCCTCCACCACTAAGCAAGCGTTTTCATAGGTTTCTGCCAACCTTTCAGCTTGCTCGAAAAGTCTGCCGTCAAAAACTGAACGGAAAAAATCGTGAACCTCTTTCCTTTCAACGGCATAGTTTTCAGCCACCACATAGTCGGCTGGTGCAAGCGCTTTCTCCACAACCTCGCAGCCAAACTCCCTCAAATAGTCTTTAACGTCCATGCTTTCACGGACGTCGGCGAAAACCGTCGGCTTAAACTGGTCAGACAAAGACTTTGGCACCTCCCGTTCAAATTAGTTCAAGCCAACACTTAAACCTAACATGCAAACCTCTTTAAGGGCGGAAACGCATTGAAAAAGTGAGTGAAAACTCCGGAATGGAAAGCCTTCGCTACGTCTGCCGTCGATGCGGCAAAACATATTCCACACAAGAATACTTGAAGAGCCATTTTTGTGCAAACTGTGGAACATTGCTGACGAGAAAGACAAGCCATAAAACCGTGGTAGAGAACCGTCCAAACAGTTTTGAGGGCTTGGTTAAGGAGTTTTTCCCTTATGCTGAATTTCGCCCTTACCAACTTAACGCCATAAAATTTGCATACGAGGTTATGCGTGACGGAAAAATAGGACTGCTATGTTCCCCTTGCGGCACGGGCAAGTCCATTTCGGTTTTAACAGCCTACTTTACGGCGAAAGAATCGAATCCAGCGCTTGGGAGGCTTGTAGCCCTAACAAGAACGAAGAATCAGCTGGAAATCTATTCAAGAGAGCTGAAAAACATTAAGGAGCACTGTGGCGTCAACTTTGTGGCATCAATTTTTAAAAGCAAAAAAGAGATGTGCCCCCACGCTCTTGAAGATCCGAAATTGAAGGACATAAGGTATAGGGACTTCCTATACTACTGCAAGGGCTTGAAAGAGGGACTGTTCGGCAGAACATGCGAATATTTTGAAAAAACTTTTGACGAACGAAAGCCCAGCTGGCAAGCCTACAACCTAGTCAGCAAAATAAAAAGGGTGGGTCCACTTCTTCCAGACGAGGTTTATGAGGTTTGCCGTGACGAGGGACTATGCCCCTACGAGGTTACAAGGATTTTAACCCGCTACGCAGACATAGTCATAGGCAACTACAACTACATACTGGTTGAAGCCATCCGCGGCTCCATTTTGGGAAGGGCTGGCATCCGCATTAAAGAGGTTAACTGCGTTTTCGACGAAGCCCACAGCCTACCCTATTATGCGGCGGGCATATTCTCCGACGAGCTTTCCTCAAGGTCTGTGCGAATAGCCAAAAAAGAGGCAAAAACTTTCGAGATTAATGACTATGAGTTTCTGGACGCACTACACGCCGTGATGATTGATTTTGGAAAAAAGGTCTTCAAAAACTATGGGCTGGACGTGGAACACATCATTGAAGGAGAAACCCTAATCGAGGCTTTGGCTAAAAGGCTTAACGTGGGTCATGAAAGGCTTTTGGAAATTATACAAGAACTTGCTGATCAAGGCGAAGTTGTCCGCTTGAAAAGAAGCGAAATGGGGAAAAGCCCAGTCTCCTACCTTTCCCGTTGCATGGAGTTTCTCGTCGACTGGATAGGCCTGACCGGCTCAAGCTATGCCAAATACGTTAAGGTGGAGGTTGACCGAGACGGAAAGAAACGCGTTAGGCTTGGAATTAGATGCCTTGACCCGTCGCTGGCTGCAAATGTCATCAACGATTTGCGCTCCGCCGTCCTCATGTCTGGCACTTTGTGGAACATGGACTACTACATGGACGTTTTAGGCTTGGATAGAAGCCGCTGCCAAAGCCTTGAGTTGCCAAATCCGTTTCCGCCAGAAAACAGACTTATTCTCGTGGACGAAGCGGTTACAACAAAGTTTGAAAAAAGAAACGAGATTCAATGGAAACGCATTGCCGCCCACTTAAACCAGATAATTCAGAGAGTTGGTGGCAGAGTTGCCGTCTACTTCCCCTCCTACGAGGTTATGCAAGACATAGCCAAACTTGTAGAGATTAATGTGCCAATGCTTGTGGAGGAGAAGCGAACAAAAATCGTGGATGTACTGGGGTTTTTGCAGAAAAACGGGAAATGCGCAGTCTTTGGCGTTGCCCGTGGAAAAATAAGCGAAGGCGTAGACATGACCACTGAAGGCAAAAGCATGCTTTCAGCCGTCGTCATCGTCGGGCTGCCATACCCAAAAAAGACGGAACTTCAAAAAGCACTTTACAAGTATTTCAAGGAGAAGTTTGGCGAAAAAGCCATGGAATACGCAAACACAATACCATGCCTCAACGCCTTAGCCCAGTCAGCAGGTCGGCTTCAACGAAGCCCAGAGGATAGAGGCGTAATCATCATCATGGACAAGCGGGCAGCGGGACGATTCAAGCGAAAACTTCCAGAAGACTGGCAAAGGGACATGAAAGCCCACTTCCAAATAGAAAAGATCCTCGCCAGAATAGACGAGTTCACGGCACAAGCGAAAGCTGTACATGTATAAGGAACTTCTCCGCAAGGTTTTTCATTCACTCCGAACAAAAACCTATGGAGAGGATGAAAATTTTGAACACCGAAGAAATCAAAATCATTGAAAGGAAAGAGATCCCAAAAGGAACCGTCATGCTCTTCGGCTTTCCAGACGTGGGACTTGTGGGCGTCATAGCCGCTTCCCACCTGATTTCAGAGCTTGGCTTAGAGGAGGTTGCCTACGTTGATTCAAAACTCTTGCCGCCAATAATCGTCCTACATGAAGGGTTACCCCATTCGCCAATAAGGATCTTCGGGAACCATAACATTCTTTTGGCGGTTTCGGAAACCGCCCTTCGAGGAGAGTTGATATACCCAATCATGCATGCGCTGATTGATTGGGGGAAAAGCAAGGAAGTTAAAATGATGATTTCCATAAGCGGCATACCTGTCCAAGATAGGCAGGACCTTGAAGAGTTGAAGGTTTTCGCCGCAGCTTCAGACACAAACACGTTGAAAATGGCTGAAGACAAGGGGGTGGAGATACTGCGGGAAGGCTACATGGTGGGTCCCCAAGCAGTAATGCTCCAGTACTGTGCAACCCTTGGACTGCCAGCCATAACGCTGTTGGCGCAGTGTTTCTTCCAGTATCCGGATCCCGAAGCGGCAGCCAAAGTCCTTGAACAGTTGGCAAACTTCACTGGGGTGAAAGTTGACGTTTCAAAGCTTCTGGAAAAGGGTGAAGAAATCCGTTTGAAGGCTAGAGACATGATGAAGAGAACCCAGCAGGAGTTGGCGCGAATGCGGAAGACACAGGAGTACGACATTCCACTCTACATTACGTGACAGATGGAGGGACACGTAAATGTCAGAGGAAAGCTTCAAGAGAAGGCGTTCAATCTTCGATTTGATAGACGAATACTTTGAAAGCCTTGAGGCTTGGGCTGAAAGAGTTACAGAATCCCTCTTAGAAAGACCTAGCTGGAACTGTAGGACATGCACAATCGAGCCACTTCGCGATGTAATGGTGACCAGCGACGAAGTCATTGTGACTGTTGACTTGCCATATGCAGAACAGAACACCATACAAGTTAAACCAGTGGGCAAGGACATGATTGAAGTTTCAGCTAAAATGAGAAGGAAAGTCAGCTTCGACGATTTTGGCATAACCCATCACAGAGGCGAGTTTCAAAGGTTCCATTGCCGGACAAAGATTCCGGTGCCCGTTTACATGGATCGCATGGAAATTCGTTTCAAGAGAGGCATTTTGGAGATTCGATTGCCAAGAAAACATGAGTATGAGATTCCCATTGAGTGAAGCCTCAGCTCTCCTCAGACGTCATCACTGTTCAGACGGCTCTTCTCGCGTCATCGGCTTCAAAAATACCAGTGAATACGCAGCCAAATAAGGCTTTATCAAAAACCTTAAACATTAAAGCAGCTCTAACTCTAGGCTTAAAGGCTGGTGAACCGTTTGACGGCTGAAAGAGCCATACAATGCGCAACCTTCCTTTTAATCTTGGTGGGCTTGTGTGGGCTAAGCGCTTGGGCAGCATACACATACCTAAGCGGATCACACATAATCCTAGAAGTGGCAGCCATAGCCCTAAGCTGGGGCATAATCCTACTAATCCTATACGTGGGCTTTAAGAAACTCGACTGGAAATGGTGGAGCGGTTAGCTCACTCTAAGAGCAAGCCCATAACAAGCATGTCATGATATTTTCCATCATCGCCAAAGTAGGCGTCTCTCATAACGCCTTCAATTTTAAAGCCGAACTTCTGATACAGGCGGATAGCTCGTTTATTGTCCGCCACTACGTACAAGCCTATTCGGCGTAAGCCTTCATTTCTGGCAATCTCTATCAGCCTAGAAAGTAAAGCGGCGCCTAAGCCAACATTTTGAAAATCTTGATGGACGTATGTGAGCAAGTCTGCTGTTCCCTTTCGTCTCGGATGGGGGAATTTGAAAATTTGAGCATGACCAACAATCTTATCTCCGTAAAAAGCCACTACAGCAGTTATGTGTTGGAGGTTTCTGAACCACCCTCCTTCCAGTGTTTCCCTTGTATAGGGTGGCATGCCCCAACGTACAGCCTCACTAGAAAGGGATTCATACATCTCCACGAGCTTGTCCTTGTCTTCTGGCTTAAGCAGCCTTATTTGAACAGTTCTACCATCCTTTAACTTTACAGTAACAGCCTCCAAAATAGAAGCCACAGCTAAATTTAACAGATTGACTATTTGGTTCTGACAATTTTCACCTTGCCAAGTATCCGCCAATATTCAACTTCAACGCCCGGCGCCAACTTCGCTTTTAAATCCTCCTCTTCGGGAAATGGTGCGTCTAGATATTCATAGGTCTCTAAGTCCATTATTTGCACGCTGGAAGGCGTAACAGCGAAAACCTGCCCGCTTCTCTTTTCAATTATTGGCACTTCTGCAGTGGCATCAACGGGCTTCACTATGCTCCTTTTTACGCCGTCAAAAATGCCTATAGCAACTATTCGCGCCTTCGCCGACCCATGTTTTCCCGGCTTCGATTTTGTTATTTCAACTATGCGGCATGGTTCGCCATCCACAATTATATATCCGCCTTCACGGAGGCTTCCAACATCAACGGGTTTGCTCACATCATCACCAGCTTAACGGTTTACCACAGCAATTTTAAACAACACCCATATATAAGTTAAGGTAGCAAATTTATGGTTGCCGTTAGAAAAGGGGAAGAAATTGTTCAAAAGCGTCGGCATCGTAGCTCGCTTCGACAAAAGGAAAGCTTTAAAACTAGCCGAAGAAACGGCAGAATACCTAGCAAAAAAGGGACTGAACATTTGCATCGAAGAAACATTGAAGAACAAACTAAAGGGACATTGGAATTTCTGTCCTCTTGAGAAAATGAAAACAGACTTTATTATCACAATAGGCGGAGATGGAACAATCCTAAGAACATGCGTAGCCATCCCAAAACCAGAGCCTCCAATACTGGCGATAAACATGGGAGTCCGAGGCTTCTTAACGGAAGTCCCGCCTGAAGAAGCGTTCAAGGCGATCGACAAATGTTTAAGGGGCGACTTTATTACGGAAAAGTGTGCAAAGCTTTCTGTAACAGCTGGCGATAAGAAGCTTCCAGACGCTCTTAATGAAGTCTTGATAACGGTTGATGAGCCCGTAAAAATAATGTACGCTAAAATTTCAAAGGATAACGAGCATGTTCTAGATTGTCAAGCAGACGGCGTAATGATAGCTACGCCAACAGGTTCCACTGGGTATTCGCTTTCAGCCGGCGGTCCAGTGTTGGACCCGTCTGTGGAAGCTTTTGTCTTGACACCCGTATGCTCTCTAAGCGTTTTCCGTTCAATAGTTTTCCCAGCAGAGTCCAAAATCTCTGTGGAGGTTCTCAGACCAAAAAGAGTTTTAGTTGTTGTAGACGGCGCTTACAGAACTTTTCTAGAGGCACCAAACACATGTGTAACGGTTACCCGTTCAAGGAATGAAACCATCTTCATAAGGTTTCGTGAAAACTTTTACAACCGCTTAAGAAGCAGGCTCCTCTTTCGCGGTGTTGGAGGAAAAGCCTAACGGAAACCTCTAAGAAGAAAGTGGTTGTTTTGGATACCTCTGCCTTCGTAGCTGGTTTTGACCCATTCTCGATAAATGAGGAGCAGTACACGGTGCCGCTGGTTAAGGAGGAGTTTGCGGGAAAAACGCTGGCTTGGACAAGAATCACAACAGCCATGGAAAGTGGAAAATTGCGAGTGAAAACGCCTGACACGTTTTTTGTAGAAAAGGTTAAAGCTGCAGCCAGCGCCGTCGGAGACCTTTTCTACCTATCGGAAACAGACATACAAGTTTTGGCTTTAGCTCTTCAACTAAAAGCCCAAGGATATGCGCCACTCATAGCCACAGACGACTATTCGATACAGAACGTGGCTAAACATTTGAATGTAGAGTTCGCTTCACTGGCAACGTTTGGTATACGCCAGCCGTTAAGGTGGATTAGGTATTGCCCCGCCTGCCACAGAAAGTATCCAGCAGATTACGAGTCGAAAACATGCATCGTGTGCGGCACTGAGCTTAAAAGGAAACCGTTAAGAAAAACCTCATGAGAGATAAAGAAAAACAGGTGACGAGAATTGAGTTTCGTCGAAAAAAGGGTTGCATACTTCCAGTCGGCTGGAAAACAGAACACCGATGCCCTGCTCGAATTTGTGAAAGGCTATGTTGAAAGGGAAGGCATAAAGGATATAGTTGTAGCTTCAACTACGGGTGAAACAGGCGCCAAAGCGGCAAAAATCTTCAAAGGATACAATGTTGTCGTGGTAACCCACTGTTTCGGATTTCAAAAGCCAGGAGAAAACGAGCTAAAAGAGGAATTAAAAACAGAAATCCTACAGAATGGAGCCAAAATTTTCACCGGAACACACGCCCTCAGCAGTGCAGAACGGGCGATCCGCAAAGACTTCGGCACAATTGCACCTCTAGAACTTATTGCCCACACTCTCAGACTTATGGGTGAAGGAACAAAAGTTTGCGTTGAAATTACTCTTATGGCTGCTGACGCTGGGCTAATTCCAGTTGACAGAGACATAGTTGCCATAGCTGGAACCGGCAGAGGCGCAGACACCGCCCTACGAATAAAGCCAGCCAACACTGGCAGATTCTTCGATTTAAGAATAAGAGAGGTTATAGCAAAACCCTCAAACTTCTAAGCAAATGAAGCTTAGTGGAGAAGAAAAACAGTTTGACTCTACTGGAAAAGCTCAAGGCTGAATTCTCCTTTTTTAAAGGAAACTACCTAGTTCTCATTGTAAGCTGGATTCTAATGGATTTCGCCCACGAAATCCCAGGAACATATTATTCAGACTATGTCATCCAGCTTGGCGGCAGCCCTTTAATTCTGGGAGTTATATCTTTTGCATCCCTGTTAACCCTTGCTTCTGTCCAGTTCCCGGGTGGATATTTAGCGGACAAGTATGGGAGACGCTGGCTAGTTTCAACACTTACCTTTGGCGTCGCCCTTTCCTTCGTCTTTTACGCTGCAGCCCCAAGCTGGCACTTTATACTGGTTGGGGCTGTTCTCCAAAATCTTTGCCTACTTTATCAACCGGCGTTAAACGCTATGATGGCGGATTCACTGCCGCCCGAAAAACGTGGTTTAGGCTTTTCAGTTCTCAACCTCATTATGAGCGTTTCAACAACGCCAGCGCCTGTGATCGCACTTATTTTGGTTGCTACTTTCGGCTCTGAGCTTGGAATGCGCATAGCCTACACCATTGTTGTTGTGTTTTACCTCGCAGCTGCCACTGTGAGGTTAAAGCTTAAGGAAACGTTGAAAAATGCTGAGAAAGTAAGCCTTAAAGATGCCTTGCACGTTTACCCTAAAGCCTTGCGAGAGGGAATAAATGTTTGGAAAGTTGTACCGCGCTCAATGCTTTTCCTATTCATATCGGAGCTAATAACCCGCTCATCCTTCTCAATGATTCAAACCCTCTTCTTGGTTTACGCCTTTTACGTCCTACAGATTGGAGGACCCCCAAACCCAGGAATGCCGCCCCAAGAGGACCCGGCACTTCAGTTAGCCCGCATCAAATGGGGCTACGTGATGACCGCCCTCTTCATCTGCATGTTGATTTCCGCTCTCCCAGCAGGGAAACTGATAGACAGAGCTGGGCGCAAGAAGCCCCTACTATTGTCACATCTTTTGATGATTCCGGCGATGCTTTTCTTCATTTATGGAAATTACCTGATGCTTTTCGCGGCAATGCCGCTTGCAGGATTTTCAATGCTTCTGGGTTTCTCCTCGTACCAGTCACTTTTCGCCGACTTGGTTCCCAAAGAGCATCGTGGAAAGGTAACAGGATCCATGAACTTTTTCACGTACATTGCCATGGCTATAGGCGGAGCACTTGGAGGCTTGCTTTACGAAAAAGTCGCACCACAACTTCCGTTCCTGCTGGTTGCGGCTCTAGCTGTTCCTTCAATTGCCCTAGTAGTGCTTTTTGTGCATGAACCGAAGCCTGAAAAAAGAGAAGCCTAAAAGGGGGCTAAACGTCGTCGCTGTCTCTTTTACTGAAGTAAAGTATGTCCCGGTGCTCCACATACCCGCATTTCTTAAAAAGCTCCCGAGAAGCTACATTAGACTCCTCAATCAACGCGCAGAAAATTTTAAGCCCCCTCTGCCTAAGCACTTTTTCAGCTTCAGCAATCAAAGTTCTGGCAACGCCCCGACGCCTATAGTCCGGGTCAACAGCCAATCGGTTAATCCAGCCCTTCCGCGAGTCAGAGCTTGCAATAACAGCGCCTATAAGTTTGCCATTCTCAAAAGCACCTATGAAAAAGTCTGGATTTTCTTCCATCTGCTTTGCAATGGCTTCTGGGTTGTCCCTTCCCTTAGGCTTGAAAGGTAATCCAGCTCGGGTCCAGAGGCGAACCAGTTCTGGATAGTCGTCAACGCGGAGCTTGCGAATTTCCATAAATCCTCTTCACTGTTTTTCCCGTTCAACCTCTTTAACAACGTCCTCAACAATGTCAAGCGCGGCGTCAACAAGCTCCCTTGTAATGTTCAGTGGCGGCATGATTCGAATTGTTGACAGGCCGCATGTTACAACGGCGACTCCACGCTTCCAAGATCGCATCATAACCTCATTTGCCTTTTCTGGGGCTGGTTTTTTGCTTTCCTTGTCCTCCACGAGCTCCATACCAATCATTAACCCTTTGCCCCTAACGTCACCAACAATTTCGCTGGTTTCCTTGAGCTCTTCAAGCCTTTTCATGATGTATGTGCCCTGTTTTGTTGCATTTTCCAGAAGCCTCTCCTCTTTAATGACTTCGATCACGGCTAATGCAGCAGCGCAAGATATTGGGTTCCCGCCAAAAGTACTTGCATGAGAGCCTCCAGTCCAATCCATTATTTTAGCTTTAGCGATGGTTGCGCCTAGAGGCAACCCGGAAGCCAACGCTTTAGCGCTGCAGATTATGTCGGGTTCAACGCCCCAATGTTCAATGGCAAACCATTTTCCCGTTCTGCCCATGCCAGACTGTACTTCATCGTCTATAAGAAGAATGCCATACTTGTCGGCTAGTTTTTTCAAACGTTTAAAGTATTCCGGCGGCGGAACCACGTATCCGCCTTCACCTTGAATAGGCTCAAACAATATCGCCGCAACGTCTTCCGGAGGCGCAAATTTCTGCAGCACAAACTCGTCTATAAAGTCCACACACCAGTAGTCACAGTTTGGATAGGTCTGCTTAAAGGGGCAACGGTAGCAGTAGGGGTATGGAACGTGCGTTACGCCAGGCATAAGCGGAAAGAAGTATCTCCTCTGGGCTGGTTTGCTTGCTGTGAACGAGAGAGCGCCGATGGTTCTTCCGTGGAAAGCGTTAATGAAACCTATGAAAAGCTGTTTCCGCGTATGCCACTTCGCCAGTTTTATCGCCGCTTCAATGGCTTCCGCCCCGCTGTTACCAAAAAAGGTTTTCTTTTCAAAGTTTCCAGGCGTTATTTCCGCAAGTTTCTCAGCCAACAAGATAACTTCGCTGTAATAGAAATCCGTGTTGGAATAGTGGAGGAAGCGGTCACATTGCTTTTTGATTGCTTCAATAACTTTTGGATGCCTATGGCCCACGTTCAAGCAAGCTAAACCCGCGTTGAAATCGATGTACTCGTTCCCATCAACATCTCTAACTATGCAGCCCTCACCAGACTCCACCACAAGCGGGTAAAAACGCACATAGGACGGTGAAATGAATCTTTCGTCTTTTCTCACAAGCTCCCTAGCTTTTGGTCCCGGCGGGGTTACAACAATTTTTGGATAAACAGTCATACAATTTCACCACGGGGGGATTAGATTTTAGATTGGCAGGCTTTATATCAATTTCTACTTAAAACCTATTAAAAAACAAGATAAAGAGTAAAGAGTATTATAAATTCTGAGTTTAGCCTTACCTATTTTGTGGTTCTTGTTAAGGTTACTGTCTGGTCACCGTTATTTCGATGGTTGAAACGTTGGTTTTTTGGCCTTCACCGCGAACCACTTCCTCTGTGCCGATCACGATATCCTTTATTTGCAGGTCTTTGACAAATGCCCTCCGCAGTAGCTCAACAGTATCGACAGCTCTGCTGATCGCCCGGCCTCTAGCTTTTATAACGAGTTTTGGCACACCAGCATTGAGGAATGTTAGGCAGGCGAGCACATAGTTCATGATTGGCTTTTTCCCAATGAGCACCGTGCCTTCATTTGTCTGTGTAGACTGCTTTGCTGTTTTCTCTTCTTTTGCAGGCTTCTTTTTCTCCTCCGCCATATCCACCCTCCCTTCTATTTTTGAACTGCATTGTTTCGACGCTGAATGACAGACTATACCATAATCGTGAGGAGTTCATATATTTTTCCATAGGTTGAACAGTTAGATACACCTTTCTAGGGTTGTTAAAGTGCGGTAGAATTCCCAGTCTTCATCCACCCATTTCTGGATTTTTTCAATGTCCGCGTCTGTTAAGTGGCGGAACCTCTCCTGCATTGACAAGTATTCTTTGACTGGTTTACGTTTTGTTTTGTCAACCAACCGGTCGCTTGGCGGATTCAGCTTGAAACGTCCATTCTCAATTTCATAAAGCGCCCAAACCCCCGTTTGAACAGCTAACCTCCCAATTTCAATGGTTTTACTGGTGTCGTATCTCCAGCCAGTGGGGCATGGCGTCAAAATGTGAATGTATTTTGTGCCCTTGATTTCTCTGGCTTTTCTAAGCTTGTTTATTAAATCAATAGGGTAGGATGGACATGCGGTTGCAACGTAGGGAATTCGGTGAGCCGCCATGATAAACGGCATATCCTTCTTCCTCTCTTTTTTGCCTTTGGGCGTTGTTGTTGTCCAAGCACCGTAGGGCGTGGCACCGCTCCGTTGAAGGCCCGTGTTTCCATAAGCCTCGTTATCATAGCATATGTAGATGAAGTTGGTACCACGCTCAGCAGCACCGGACAAGGCTTGAATGCCAATGTCAACAGTGCCGCCGTCACCCGCCCAACCTACAACAGTTATGTCTTCTAAGCCCTTGATGCGGAGGGCTGCCACGATGCCAGATGCTGTGGCCCCAGTGGCTTCAAATAACATGTTTTGGAGGGGAACTGCAAAACAGGTTAACGGGTATGGACCTTGAATAACCGTGGTGCAGCATGCGGGTACAACCATGATAACCTTGTTTCCCAAAGCTTTGAACAATAGGCGTAGGGCTATTGATGGGCCGCATCCAGCACATGCCGCGTGACCTTTGAGGAGATACTCTTCCTTTGGAAGATCTTTTATTGTCACCATATTTTGTTCACTCCTTTAAATCAACCCATTCAGTTTCCTTTTCAACACGTCCCTTTTCCAGCCATTTCATGGATTTTTTGGCTATGCTCTCAATTGTCTTGAAAGTGACGTCTCTCCCGCCAAGTCCTGCGATGAAGCCGGCGACGAGAGGCTTGTTTTTCATGTGGTATATGGAAGCTTTAACCTCTGTTGCGAGGAAACCTTCCATTCCAAAAGATATGTGACGGTCTATTGTGGTAATCATGCGGGTTTGTTCGGCGAGTTTTCTAATTTCCTCGACTGGGAAGGGGCGGAAAACTCTAACCCGGGCAACTCCAACCTTCAAGCCCTCTCGTCTAAGGTTGTCAACGGCTATCTTTGCCTCAGCGCCCATGGTGCCCATCGTGCAGATTACTAGTTCAGCGTCCTCACAACGGTATTTCTCAATAAGCCCGCCGTATTGGAAGCCAAAACGCTTTCCATATTCCTTGTCGATTTCTGGGATAAGCCGCTTTGCGTTTTCCATAGCTTCTTGTATCATGTAACGGAACTCCATATACCAGTCCGGCGAAACAAGGTTCGCGTGGGTTAGCGGATTATTTACGTCGAGAGTCCATCCAGATTTGTAGGGTGGCAGAAAGGCATCTATCTCTTCTTGGTCATGGATTTTCACTGGCATGTATGTGTGCGATAAAATGAAGCCTTCAAGGCAAACCATGGCAGGCAGGAAAACCCGTTCATCCTCGCACAGCCTATACGCTTGGATTATTGTGTCAAAAACTTCTTGGTTGTCAGCACAATAAAACTGAATCCATCCCGTGTCCCTCTGGGATAAGGAGTCGCTGAAGTCCGGCCAAATGCTCCAAGGTGCCCCCATGGCACGGTTAACAACCACCATTACTATGGGCAACCGCGCCCCAGACGCCCAATGCAAAGCCTCATGCATCAAGGCTAACCCGTGGGCAGATGTTGCCGTGAATGTTCTAACGCCGGCGGCTGCTGCGCCTATGCAGGCGGCCATGGCGCTGTGTTCAGATTCCACGCGGATGTACTCGGCGTCCATTTCCCCATTTTCAACAAACTCGGCTATTTTCTCAACAACCGTTGTCTGCGGAGTGATTGGGTAGGCCGCTACTACTTTTACTCTGGCAGCTTTTGCAGCGTAACCTGCGATATGGTTTGCCGTGTCTATTACTATTTGTGCCATTTATTCCTCCTCCCTTTTCATGGCGATAGCTTTGACTGGACATTCGTTTGCGCATATCCCGCATCCCTTGCAGTATTCGTAATCTATTTCGGGTGAGTCGTCATCCCTTCTTGTTATGGCGGCGTCTGGACAGTAAATCCAGCAAAGGGTGCATTTGGTACATTTTGAATAGTCTATTATTGGGCGGAAAGTCCGCCAAGTGCCAGTTTTACCCATACTACCAATGGTTGGCAAAGACAGCGGAGTGAGAGGCATCTCTTTGAGAGTTTTAGGTATCTTCATACGGGTTTTCACCACCCTTTAACTAAACGTTGATAGGCAAGCTCTGCTGCGCGAGCGTTTTTCTCTCCAGCGCTTCCCCGCCAGTTTTCCTTTATCGCTTTCAAAACACTTTCTAATTGGACTTCTCCCGTGGCTCCGGCGAAAGCGCCGACCATCGAAGTGTTAACAATCGGTTGCCCAGCCACGCGAAGCCCCAGTTCAAGAGCTATTCCAGTTGCGTCAACCGTGGCGACGCGGTAATTGCTAAGGCCAATTTCGCTTGGATGTTTCGTTGTGTTCAAAACAATAACCCCTTCCTTTTTTAAACCTTCAGCTACGTCTATAATTTTGTAGAGCTGCGGGTCCAAAACCACCACGTAATCCGGATTGTATATTTGACTGTGGAGGAGGATCGGGCTATCGCTTATTCTGGCGAAAGCTTTCACGGGAGCGCCGCGGCGTTCAGCGCCAAAAATGGGAAAAGCTTGCACATGTTTGCCTTCGAGGTGAGCCGCATGGGCCAACAATTGTGCAGCGGTAACAGCTCCCTGTCCACCCCTACCGTGGATTCTAATTTCTTTAAGCAAGACTTCAACCCTTCTCGGAGTTTGAGAGTTGAGCCTCCACGCTTATTAGTGTTAGCCTAAACCCAAAGCAAAACCAACATTAGAAGTAGGAAAGTTGCTGGAAACAGGAGGGCAGCCGCCTTTTTAGCCCGTTGGATCACCACGTCTGTGAGCACACATAGTTTTTCCAAGGCTTCCCTTCCAATAACTTTGACTCTGGGAACTTTGATGCAACGGAACCCAACTTTCGCGGGGCTTAAACTTGCAAGTGCTACACGAGTTGCCTCATTTACATAGTCAATTAACTTCTCATGGTTCATAACTTCGCCTATGGGGTGGTATCCCCGAGCATTTAAAGTTACAGCGTTCACTGAATGAGTGTCTGTTGTTAGAATCTCCCCATCATGAATCCCCATGGACACAAGTGCTGACAAGATTTTTTCACGCAGTCCGGAAACCATGTTATTCCCGTCGAAAACCACGTAGGCGGTTTTCTGTCCGCCAACCTCAACGACAACTACGGTTATGCCGCCAAGTCCCATGCCGTCTGACAAGCCATACTCTTTTGGTTTCACAGTGGCGGCACCCACTTTAAAGGGCAGTTTATCAAGCGACGCTGCTTTTTCCAGACATAGCGCGGCAGCACTTTCCAAAGCATCCAAAGCATCTTTCAAATCGACTGCTCCATCTATACTGTTGTGGGCATTCACGAACACACAATTTTTCAAACCAAGTTTTTCGGCTTTTCTTTGAAGGATAAAGCCGAGTTCTGGCGGGAGATCCTCAGTTGTTTTGGGCGCTAAGGATAATGTCAAGAGAACTGTCTCTCCAAAGATTTGGCAGCATACCGTCGCCAACTCGTTCTGAACTTTGACAAACCGTGTCGCCTTGTCCACGTCAGCCTTGACGGTGGCGGCTGATTTAACGACATACTCAACTATTTTTTGGCTTTCAACTTGAGAAGTTAAGTCATAATCGTGCCCAAGCAGTCCAAGGGGAACACACGCAACACCGTCCAATTCCCGTTCTATGTCACCTTTTAGCATAGAGGGCAGAAGACTACTTCCAACGTTTTTGAACGGCCCCGGATGTACAGATGGCACTATCACAAAGATGCTGCGATCCCCCTTGTTAAATCGTAAAATTGAAACATCAAGGCTGCGTTCGACACCCAACTTTTCAAGAAACCCTTCAAAAGGAGCGTTTAAGTCGGCAATCCAGTTAAGCAAGAAAGCCCTAAAAATTGATAATGAAGGGAAACCCACCGCTTTATTGCCAACATTGTTTAACAGAGCTATAAAAAGAAAACTCGAGATAAAGGCGGTGCAGAAGGCGCAAAGCAGAAACACAAGAACTCCAAAGAGGCTTGCCACATCCAGCCACAGAAAGGTGAAGGAAGCCAAAAACACGAGTGGAGGAATGATGGACGCTGCCAGAAAACGCATAGTTCCAGACGAGGAAGTCACGTAAAGCACAATAAGTCGAAAAATCAGAACAGCGGAAAAACCGAGAAGACAAAGTTTGACAGCCCATGTGACGTTAAAAAGGACTGCGGCAACACTACCAATTAAAACAAAGGGTAACCATAGAATCCAGCAAGAAAGGGAAAGGGCAGCTATACGCCTCAAATCATAAACGGGATCTTTTACAAAAATGCACAACCTCAAGAAGTAATTTAAGAGAACGGTAAGGGTAAACAAAGTAACACCAAGAGCCAAACCACCAATCAATCCTAGAATGGAACGATAAAAAACAAATGTGTAGGGCAAACCCATCGCTAAGCATACGACTGCTGAAAAGGCGAGGCTTTTTCTGTAGGATGGTAGTGTGAAAAGGGAGGCGTAATGCCTTACAGCCTTATCAAGATACTGGTTGAAGGAATCGCTTGTGCTCATTGAAACTCAACCATTATTTGTGGAACATTATCTCGAAATCTCAAACATATTAAAGTGTCGCAAAACACAGCAGCGTCCAATAAAGCGAGACTAGTTTCCTTTTAAGTTGTTCCTTAATTTACATCAAACGTTAAGCCGAACAGCAACTGTTTTATTCCACAAGTGCAATCTAACACTTTGCGGAAACACATGCCAGAACAAAACATTCCACCGACAATATTTCACATGTTAGAGAAAAATATTGGCAAAAGCATTCGAGTCATTTTAGACCCTTCGTATGGCTTCGAAGGAACCTTGGCGGCTGTAACCCGTGAACCACCGGGAATTTGGCTTTCAGACGCTGAGGCCATAATTTTGAGGGCAACCATAGCCCAGCCGATTCCCCAAGTTGCCGCAAGAGAAGAGCGTAGCGAAATATTCATACACTTAAACGCTGTTCAAAGAATAGAAGTGTTACATCCGCCTTCTCGCCGCTGAATCTAAACTGGAAAGAATATTCTGGCTAGAATACACACGGCTATCAAGGCGATGGCAAAAACTATTAGGAGTTCAGGTCTAACTTTGATTCCTTCAGTTTCTTCTTCAAAAAACCTTAACAGCCCAGCGCTTGCAGCGGGCATGGGTGCAGACTCGCTTTTCTTCTTCTTGCTCATTGAAGGACTTCCACCGGGTTATGCTGTAAAGAAAGCGGGTTTCCTCCATTATTAATGTTGCGTTTAACTCAAAATGGTTTTATATTCAGACTGGGATAAAAGCAGCGAGGTGTCTGTTTGCCCACTCCCCTTGAAGAATACAATTATGTGTTAAGTCTTTTGCAGAAACATCATGAGTGGTTCCGTGAATGCATACCGTTGATTGCAAGCGAAAACATCCCTAGCCCGGCGGTACGGGAAGCGCTGACAACAGATTTCGGAAACCGCTACGCCGAAGGCTGGCCGGGGGAACGTGTCTATGCCGGTTGCCGCTTCATAGACATGGTGGAGTTTAAGTGTATCGAGTTGATGAAGAAGCTTTTCGATGCAGAGTTCGTAGATGTTAGACCAATATCAGGCGTTGTGGCAAACCTTGTTGTCTACACGGCTTTTACCGAGCCAGGCGACACTATGATGGCTTTGTCAATACCATGCGGTGGTCACATAACCATGGGAAAGAAGGAGTTAGGAGGCACTGCTGGAGCAGTTCATGGCTTAATAGTGGAGTATTTACCATTGGACTATAAAGAGTTGAACATCGACGTGGATAAGGCGAAACAGCGGATAGAAAAGCTGGCGGCAGAAGGGAGACCACCTAAGCTTGTGATGTTTGGAGCCAGCGTCTTTCCATTCCCACATCCCGTGAAAGAGCTTGCAGACACCATTCACTCGGTGGGCGGAATTGTTGGCTATGACGCCGCCCACGTGGCAGGGCTGATAGCTGGAAAATGTTTCCAAGACCCCCTGAGGGAAGGAGCCGACGTTGTTAGTCTCAGCACCCACAAAACCTTTTTCGGACCGCAACATGGCGGAGTCTTGTCTTGGGAAAAATATGCAGACAAAATTAAGCGAGCTACTTTTCCGGGCATGGTTAGCAACCATCATTTGCACGCGGTTGCGGGTGTAGCCATCGCAGCAGCCGAACTCTTAGAATTTGGAAGAGACTACGCTCGTCAAGTGGTTAAAAATGCGAAGGCGCTTGCCCAAGCCCTATACGAAAGGGGCTTCAACGTGTTAGCCGAGCACAAGGGGTTCACGGAATCCCACGTCATCTTAATAGACATAACAAAGTATGGCGATGGAGGCACCATTGAAGAGACTTTGGAAAAGGCAAACATAATAGTGAACCGAAATCTTCTACCATGGGACATTAAAGAGGGCAGGCACTTCCAGCATCCAGGAGGAATAAGGCTTGGCGTTTCAGAAGTTACAAGGCTTGGAATGCGTGAGTCCGAGATGGTGGAGATAGCAGAATTCATGAAACGCGTAGTGATAGATAAGGAGCCACCGGAAAAAGTTGCTATTGACGTAGCGGAGTTCAGAAAGAGCTACCAGAAAGTGCATTACTGCTTCGAGAATGCAACAGAAGCCTACCAGTACATAAAAATCCGCTAGGCGCAAATTTGGACACTACAACTGTCTGGACAATAGGCCACAGCAACCGCTCTATGAACATTTTTCTTGAACTGTTAAGGGAGCATGGAATCCAAGTCTTAGTGGACATCCGCAGTTTTCCAACATCAAAAATTGAGCACTTCAAAAGGGAACAAATGGAGAAGTGGCTTCCAGACAACGGCATAGAGTACGTTTGGCTTGGCAAAGAGTTGGGAGGGTACCGTAAAGGCGGCTATAAAAGGCATATGCGGACTAAACTTTTCAGGGAAGGCGTAAGGAAGCTTCTGGAAATAGCTGCCCAAAAGAGGACATGCATAATGTGCATGGAGACAAACCCAAAATACTGCCACAGAAGATTCTTAGCCGCCCACCTGGAGCGAAAAGGAGTGAAAGTAATCCACATAATCGCAAAGGGACAGCAAAGCCTTATACACATGATTTAGGGAAAAGCAAGACTCTGCAAGGCGGGATGAAATATGCACATATCCGAATTTCAAGAGTTGATGCACCGTCTATACTTTCATAGAGATTCGCAGAGAGGTGTAGAGAAAACCTTTGAATGGCTTGTGGAAGAGGTTGCCGAACTGGGCGAAGCCTTGAAAAGCGGTGATAGAAAGGCATTGGAAGACGAGTTTGCAGACGTTATCGCGTGGCTGGCTTCGCTGGCAAACATTACAAATGTAGACCTTGAGGGGGCGGCCCTCCATAAATACAATGGTAAATGTCCAAAATGCGGGCAAATACCCTGCCAGTGTCCCTTTTTAGTTGGCAAACCCTAACCTAAACGTTTTTGCCCAAGCCCTGTGAGCGCCCAAACAATGGGGCGGCCGCTTTTCCTCTGCACAATGCCTCTTGCTTCTAAGAGTTTCAAATGATGCAGAGTAACGTTGTAAGGTAAACCGGTCTGTTTTGCTATCTCCTTTGCGTCTGCTGAATTCTTCTCTAGAAAGTTCAGTATGGCTGTTCGTGCCTTTAAGCCCAGCCTAACGTTTCTAAAGGTCGTCAAGTAAGCGTTGGGATGATATCCTTCTCTGGGCATTGTTCTCTACTACCATTTAAGGGCAATTTACAGAAAAATTTTCACCCGGCGAAGTCTGTTAGGCTTATCTGCCTCGGCTTCTTGTTCTCGAAAAGAGCGTTAATCTCCTCCCGCACAAGGGCTATTCTCTGGGCGTAATACTTTGGCAGGCCATATTTTCGGACTATATGCTCCGCAGCTTCCAAGTACTTCTCTATTCCACCCCTGTAAACGGTTAGGGTAAGCTCTCCACCGCACTGGGGGCATTTACCGTTAAGGGGTGGACGGCGGAGCCTCTTGTTGCATGCTTTACACCGAAACCCTTGTGTTGAGAAAGCCCTAAGGTTTCCGGCGATGTCGCGGATGAAATGTTTAACTAAAACTTTTAGGGCAACTTTTCTTGCCTCCACCGCTTCAATCTTTTCGGCAAGGAACAACTGTCCATTTAGTTTTTCCATCATGGTTTTGAATCGTTTGTATGCACTTTCTTCAACGCCCATGTTTATGTTCGAAACAGGCACTGTAAAGTGGAACCCTTCAAACTGGGCTTCTGTTCCAAGCCTATACTCGATCAAGTCTATTAAAGAGCTCACTTGTTTAGCTTCAAGTTTCTCTAAGGTTTTTTCGTAAAATTCTAATGGATACTCTCTGGCAACGTCAAAGTCGTGAGCTTGCCTTTGCACTTCCTTGGGATTCACGACTGGTATAAGGAGTAAGGGTGCGTCCATGATTCCACCGATCTGTGCTGGCAAATACTTCCTAGAAAAGTTTAGCAATGTATCTAATGCAAGCATAAGTGCATCTTCGTCGCCGTCGCAGTCTCTGCGTTTTGCGGAATGCCAAACGGGGTGCGCATAGCACACATTCAAATTTGTGAAGCCAATAACGCGTCCTAAAATGCCGACTGAAGTGTGAGGCGCCAAACCTATAACCAGATGCCCCACAAGGTCTTCGATACGCTTGACGTTATAGTATGGTTGTAGCCCGTAAACCTTCACTAAAAGCTCGTCCAAAAAGTTTGCAACACGCACGAAATATTCAGCACATTTAACCGGAATAACAACGTCTTGAATTTTCAACTCGCAGATCTGGTCCGGACTTGTCAGAGGGCTGCCATATATGTCATAGCGATAGCCAAGCTGGACAAGTTTTTCAACGGAAACACCAACTTCAGCCGGCTTGAAGTGGGTTAATGGGGCGTTCGTCGCATCAAAACGAATGGTGCCATCCTTGTACACTGACAAGTCATACTTTGCCCTTAAAATACCCTTTTCGAGGATTTCAGGCATTTTCATCTCGTTAGTCAAACCCTTAACGCCCTTCAAAACTTTAGGTTGAGATAGCCCTAGCTTGTTACAAGCCTCTTCAAGCAATTCCCTAACGTTAACGTCCCTTTTTCTCCACGGAGACGCTGGCACATTACAGACAGGACAGCTTCCACCACCATTGACGCTTCTACCACATCGCGGACAGAAAAACTCTGGGATGGTTTCGGAGCCACACGCTGGACATTTTATTCGAAGCGAATATACCCCACATGCGGGACATTTAAGATTAACAATCTCAACAGAAGCTTTGTCCTTTTCCGCAGCTTCAACAATGTCCCTTTGAGAACCTCCAGCCAAACCCACAGGGAAAAGCACGTGCACGAGGGGTTTCATCTCCCGCCTTTTGGCCTTCTCTGGGCGACCCATCCTAGCCCCAACAAAAGTTGGCGCCTTATTCTTCACTTTAATCCCTGAAAGGCGTGTGAGAGCATCTAAAACTGATCCGCAGTCGGACAGATCAATGTCAGGACGGCCATACCCCAGACAGAAGGCAAGAGAAGATGCGTCATCGCCTTTGACCACTATTTTATCATTCGAGACTTCGTGGGGTAGGCATATAAGCTCAAGGGCTCTTTTAACCCCTTCATCTAAATCCCCAACAACCTCGTAAACGCAACCATCTTCGACTTTCACTTGAGACGACAGCAACCACGCCCTCAGAAGTTTTACGTCTTCGACGGAGCCCAAATTTGCCCAAAATGGCGTAAAGGCTGGATGGAGAGGCACCCCCAGTTTCAAGGCTAAATTTACCGCTTCCTTGCAGGAGGGCTTATTTACAAAGGGGTCCTTGAGAAACTCTCTAAGCCTTTCCACGGTTGTCCCGGCTTCTGTCGCAGCCCGTTCCAGGCTACCCTCAAACTTGTCGCCTATAGCCCTCTCTAAATCGGCTGCCCACCATTCTTCTACATAGCCAGCTGGAGCCAAACTCTTTCCTTGATAGAGAAAATCTCCAAAGCTCACTAGAATGTCGCCTAAAAACAGAATTTTTTCAATCTGGTCCCTAATCTCAGAGAAATTATCCAATGAAACCCTAACCACGGAACCGCCTCGCAACTTAACGATGGGAGGCTCTAAGAAATCGACGGGTAATGCTATGCCTCCTTTCCCGGGCAGCTCTAAGCGGAGTTGTGTGCCAGCGGCTATAAAACCCTGTAAGACAAGCATTGTTGCAGGGTGAATGCCAACAGCAGTTAACCCAGTGTTTCTGGAACGCCCGTAACGTAGGCGGAATCCCCCTCGTCTAGATGGAAACGAAAAAATTGGGCGACCAGCAACAACGTCGTCCATGAAACCCGCGGATTTTTTCTCAGACATTTTCCGAATTTCCTTTAACCAGTCCCATCCTTGGATTCCAAGCTTCTCCACAATAGCCCAAACTTTTGAGGCTCGCCCCACAATACCATCATTCACAACACGTAACGCGCCGCCCCTCACTCGGTTAGTTTCAATGCGTGGCAAATTACGGTAAGAGGACACTTCATATGGATCTGTTTCTGTCCCGGTGACTTCTACAGGTAGCCATCGAAGCGCTTTGGCTAATTCCTCGTCGGAGACATGATATTGGAAACGGCTGACGGAGCGTTCATAAAGTCTAATCTCTTCAATGAAACGGGCAATCTCCTCCTCAGTGGGCTTGTAGCGGTCTAGGCCCAAAAGCCTACGGATAAAATCCCCGATAACCAAGGTCAAGGCTTGATCCGTGCCACCGGCGGAACGAATCGGGCCAGCAAAATATATGGCCAAATACTTTGAATGATCCGGATTCGTCTTAATTTTTACCTGTGCCACGCCTTGAACAGGGGCGGCTGTGAGTCCCTCAGTGAGTATTGCCAGTGCAGTGCGTATGGCTTGTTCAGCAGCAGCCTCCGGTTCCATGTGTCCAAATCTTCCATAAACAATTTCCTCGGCAATTTTGAAGGCCAACTCTTCCCTTGGAAGTTTTACGCTCAGCTCTCGGATTCTTTGCGCTACCCCTTTTGGTCCAACGAGTCCCTCCACAAGGTCAGCCATATCCTTGGCTACTTCACATTCCGGTTTAAGCGAGGGATCCAAGCCCTTTTCCCGGGCTCTTCGGCTTATGTCATATAACTGTTCAAGCTGTCTCTCTAAGCTTTCAACGTATTCAGCGTAACTGCGGCTCATTTGAATGCTCAAGCTTAGCTCCCACCGACAGTTACCACAGTAAATTTATTTCTGTTTTCTTAACGCTGGAAGCAAAAGCTGCAGCTTTCATTCTTGGGATTTGCCGCGTTTAATTCCCTCAATAATTTCAGAAACTTTGTTCCTAACCTGTCCATCCTCCACAATGTTGCCCGTAACAATTATGTCTGCTCCCGCCGAAGCAGCCGCCACCGCTTGATCCTTAGACCTTATCCCTCCGCCAACAATCAAGGGAACGCTTATACATTGCTTAACCACGCGAATCATCTCCTGGGGCACTGGATTTTTTGCGCCCGACCCAGCCTCCAAGTAAATGAAGCGCATGCCAAGGTACTGCCCAGCCAAGGCATGCGCCGCAGCCAGTTCAGGCTTATCATATGGAATCGGTATAGCCTTCCCAATAATGCCCGCCGTACCACCTTCACCAACAATAATGTAGCCCATCGGAATTGGTTCCAAATGGTACTTTTTAATCAAGGGAGCACCCAGAACCTGAGCACCGATTATGAAGTAAGGGTCTGTAGAGTTTAACAACGACATAAACCATATGGCGTCAGCGTAGCGGCTTATGCTTGTAACATTGTTTGGAAATAAGATCACTGGAAGGTTTATTTCGCGTTTAATTGCCTTAACCACGTCGTCAAGATGTTCCGTTGAAATAAATGTTGAACCGCCCACCATTATGGCGGAAGTCCCGCTGATCTTTGCTGTCTCAGCAATAGCTAATGCTTGAGAAAGCGTAACCTTTTCGGGATCTATCAAAGTTATATGTATAGTCCCCTCAGAACTAATTTTGTCAATTAGATATTGCTCTACGGCGCCTACCATACTTTTCCCTTTTACTCCGTCCCTTTAATCTCCGTAGGTACATGCCTCAATCCGCTGTAAAATTTGTCTGTAAACATGCAATAAAAGTCTACTTCACTTAAAGCTGTCTTAAATGGAAACTCTTCTTTCGCGCCGCAGCTTCCACAGCTTACGACGGCTCGACCTTCCTCACGAAGCAGCTCTACCCGGACGGCTTGCTTGCCACAGTTGGGACATGAAAAGAACTTGGGCAGTTTTTTCTTGGGAATTCGGATGACTTTTCTCCTTCTGCGCCCCATACCTCAATCCTTCATGGAAACTAATGGAACCCTTAACATTATTCTATCTTCGTCCTTAAATACTTGCCTAATCCAATAAGCATTGTGGATCCAAGTTGAAGCTCACTCAGCAGGTTTTAGACTTAAATTGGGAAGAAGTGAAAACCAAAATCACCCGCTTCATAAGAGACTACGTCGAAAAAGCAAACGCAAATGGGATAGTGCTGGGCCTTTCCGGAGGTGTTGACAGCAGCACCGCTGCAGCTCTTTCAGCCTTAGCCATTGGAGGAAGCAAGGTTCTGGGGCTAATGCTTCCAGAGAAAGAAACCTACAACCCTCTGGACATCAAGCACGCCAAACTTGTTGCGGAAAAATTCGGCATTAAAACCGAAACAATTGATATCACATCGACCCTTGAAGCATTACAGAAAAGCATACCGATTTTCGACCTAAAAGACAAGCTTTCCAAAGGCAACTTAAAAGCCCGCACTCGCATGCTCTACCTTTACTACTATGCTAATAAACTGAACCTCATTGTCTGTGGAAGTTCGGACAAATCTGAAGTGATGATTGGCTACTTCACAAAATGGGGAGACGCTGCCGCAGATATAGCCCCTCTAATGGACTTATATAAAACACAAGTTCGAAAACTAGCAAGACATGTAGGTGTGCCAGATGAAATTGTTGACAAACCACCATCCCCAATGCTTTGGCCAGGCCAAACAGCAGAGGAAGAAATAGGCCTAAAATATGAAATTCTTGACCTCGTGCTCTATGGCTTAGAACACTTTATGAAGACAGAGCAAATAGCAGAAGAGTTGGGCTTACCAAAGGATTTGGTAGAAAAAGTGAAAAAACGATGGAAGGCCATGGAACATAAAAGGAGGCTGCCCCTAACAACAAAACTTCAATATAGAACTGTGGGCTTCGACTTTAGAATACCTCTCCCTTAGCCACAAAAAGGTGGTTACATGAAACAAAAGTTTAAAGTTGCCCTCGCCCAAATCAGCTGCCAAAGAGGAGACAAAAAAGCGAATATACAAAAGATTGAGGCTTATACGGAAAATGCACGGCAACAAAACGCAGACCTCGTGATTTTTCCAGAGCTTTCATTAACCGGATACGTCGTAAGGGATGAACTCTATGAATTAGCAGAGCCCGTTCCAGGCCCTTCCACCGCAGCTATAGAAAAAATTGCTAAACAGCATGGAGTATACATAGTTTTCGGCATGCCCGAATTAAGCGAAAAAGCTCAAGCAACCCTATATAACACTGCTGTTTTAGTTGGACCGAAAGGCTTCGTGGGGAAATACCGCAAAATGCACCTACCGACCCACAGCGTCTTCGAAGAAAAGAGATATTTTAGGCCGGGCTACCAAACGGGTGTGTTTGACACCGAACTCGGCAAAATAGGGCTTATTATATGCTATGACATTTTCTTCCCAGAGGTAAGCCGCCTAACACGTCTCGAAGGAGCACAGCTAATTGTATGCATATCAGCCTCACCCGCCGTAAGACGCGTTTTCTTTGAAATCCTCACGGCAGCAAGAGCCATAGAAAACACGGCGTTTTTAGCTTATGTGAACCTAGTAGGCATAGAAAACGGACTACAGTTTTGGGGAGGAAGTAGGTTAATAGGCCCAAACGGAAGGGCATTGTCCATCGCAAAATATGATGAAGAAGATTTAGTGATCGGCGAAGTTGACTATTCAGACATAAAGCCCGTAGAAGCATTTGTTCCAACACTGAGAGACTTGCGTCCAGAGCTTTTTGACAAAATAAAGGAGAACGCTGAAAAGCTTTAGACCGCAATCTTCAGCTTCTTAACAGTTTTCTCTATGCGGTCCATTGCCTCTTCCAACTGTTCATAAGCAGCGGCATACGAGATCCTAATATAGCCTTCGCCGTAAGACCCGAAAGTTGAACCTGGAACCGTCGCCACACGAGCTTCTTTTAAGAGTAAATCCGCAAAATGTTCCGAAGACATTTGAAAGTGTTTGATGTTCGGGAAAAAGTAAAAAGCGCCCTTGGGAAGTGCGCATTTAAAGCCCTCAATTTCATTAATCCTTTTGAAGACAAAACGTCGCCTCCTATCAAACTCTCTAACCATGTTTTCCACAAAATCTTGCGGTCCTTTTAACGCCGCCAGCGCTGCATATTGGGCAAAATTATCTACACATGCAACAAGATATTGGTGGACAAGCCATATTGGAGAAATTAATTCCTTTGGTCCATAAATGTAGCCAATTCTAAGGCCAGTCATAGCATACGTTTTAGAAAAAGAACCAACAACCAGTGTTCGCTCTTTCATTCCTGGGAAAGCTGCCATACAATAATGTTTAGTTCCATCATACAATATTTTTTCGTATACTTCGTCAGAAATCACAATAAGATCACGTTCAACAGCAACCTTCGCTAATGCAGTCGCTTCATTGTAAGAAAGCACCATGCCCGTTGGATTGTTCGGCGAGTTAACTATCATCACACGTGACCTCTCTGTGACACGTGACGTCACACTTTCGATCGAAGGTTTAAATCCATTATCCTCCAGCAACGGAAACGAGACGGGCACGCCACCAGCCAACAAAACACCAGGTTCATAGCATACAAAACCAGGGTTGGGAAGCAATACTTCGTCTCCGGGATTCACCAAAGCAAGCAAGGCAAGAAAGATAGCCTCCGTCCCACCAACAGTCACCAAAACCTCAGAGTCTGGATCATAACGCAGCCCATAATCCTTGTAAGCTTTCTCCACCAAAGCCTCTCTAAGTTCAGGAATTCCGTTGGTAGGAGCGTAGTGAGTTTTACCATCTAAAATGGCTCGCCAAGCCTCCTCCAAAACAGGCCTCGGCGGGGTAAAATCCGGTTCACCAACACTTAAATTAATAACGTCGGGAATTTCTTGGGCTGCTGCAAAAAATCGGCGTATTCCAGAACGCTTTATGTTTTTTAAGCGTTCAGCGGCTCTAAAGTTTGGCATTTAAGCTTACCTCGTCATGTGCTATGCAACCCAGCACGTAAAATAGTTATCGCTTAAACCGAATAAAAAAGAAACGTTTCACAAGCCTTAAAACCTCGTATACAAAACTGTATTCACCAAACAAAAACTGGTGATCAAAAGAATGAAGCTTAAAGATGTCGTGCAACAGTGGTTGAAAAAGTCTTTAGAAGACCCCATTGTCAAAATACTGGCAAAAAACAGCCATCTAACAAAAACGCAGCTTGAAACTCTGCTAATAAATGTTTTAGCAGAAAACATATCCGGAAAACCCTTAAAATACGACGAAAAAGCCAGATTACGCTTAACAAAGGCAAAAATAAGCCGCGGTGCCTTTAATAGGACATTAAAACAAGCAGAAAAAAATGTCATTAAATCTATCTACACAATACTCCTTCTCGGTTATTTAGGAATCTTTGAAAGCACAAAACTTGACCCATATATTGAAACAGCGAACAGGCTTCAGGAATACATAGAAGCGCACAAAAACCTGCCAAGTGAGAAGGAACACGTTGAAGAACAAAGGAAGTTACTAAAAATATTGAGAGAGGAGCTTGAAACAAGTCTAGAAAACCTTTCTAAAGCTCTCGAAGACAAACTGTGACATCACATATCACAAAATGACAAACAGATTATTTTAAAGAAATGGTCAGAAAACGAAAAAGAGGACTTTAAAAGGGCTTTCTTAGCATAATGTTGTGACATGTGATATCATAGGACATAAGCATAGACGCAAGTTTTTTAAACATTTACGTTCCAATACTGTGATATGTGATGCAACATATGGAAATCACAGCACGCTTACAATGGAGTCACAGGTGACGAGCATGATTGATCTTGTGATTGTTATGTCTATTGTGTTGTTTGCTGCAACTATCGGTTTTAGCCTAGAATATTACAGACATATTGTTAAACTAAGGAAGGAATACGAAAAGGCAAAAGCCTCCTTTAATGATGTGCTTTTGAGTTTTAGCCGGGAGCTTAAACGGGCAGTTGAGAATATAGAAAAAATTGCCTTCAAGGTTGAGGCTTCATCTACTAGAAGCGAAGAGGCCCTAAGCAGGGTAAAGGGAGTTGAAGATAAGCTCAAAACACTAGAGGACAGAATTAATGAACCACTCAAAAATTTTAGCAATTTAACCTCACATTTAGCCGATCTTGAAAAGCAAATCCGTGATATCACCACTTCTCACGAGGAACTAGCATCAAAAGTTTCTTTGCTAGAGGGGGAAGTTCGACAACCACAAGCTCTTCCAGAAGCCGGAATAGAGACAGTTATACCTATAAAGAAAGAAAAAGCACTCGCCCATTTAACAGACACAGAACTTGCTGTCCTAGAAATGCTTGCCTCAGAAGGCCCGAAAACAGCCCCAGAAATTAAGGATAGGATAAAGCTGAGCCGCGAGCACACGGCAAGGTTGATGAAGAAGCTATATGAAGAGGGGTACCTCGAGAGGGATTCAAGCAAAATTCCATTCAGATATAGTGTAAAAAAAGAGATGGAGAAGTTTCTAAAAAAGACTGAGTTAGAAGAATCTTAGGGCGCTGATTGTTTAACAACAATATGGGTTGGGCTTGGAGAGGTTCTGTATTTCAAGCGGTTTGACGCCCCTGCTTTTATGAGCAGCCCCTTATTTGCCATTCGAGCCAAGTATGTGGCGACCGTGCTCAAGCCTATTGGTTCCTTAAATTCTTGCTCGTATGCCGCTTGGATTTCTTTGGAGGTAAACCAGGCTATTGGAAAGTGTTTATGGATAACCGACAGTACCTTCTCGAATTTGGATGTTCCGCTTGAAGACATGTTTACCTCAGATGTTGAGGTACTGCTCACTCCACCTAAAAGTTCAACAAGATCAAGTAAGCGTAAAGCCTTCTCTCGGGTTATTTGCCCTTCAAAGGCTATGCTATACTTGTTGCCTTCACTATCGAATATTTCAATTCGCATCTTCCTTGCAGGCATTTGCGCAGAGGCACCCTAGTCTCTTCACATTTTGCATTTCACAAGTTATATTTGTTACGGTGAAAACACTAAAAAATAAAACCCATAAAAAGGTTTTAAAATTAAAAATGGGGAAATTTTTCAAAGATTTTGCTTCTCAAGCTTCACAGAATTTTTCTTTAGAATATACAGGAAAAAACATAATAGAATTTTTTACTTGCAGTAGAAATGTTAAGGTGGCTCTTTCGCAGAAAAGAGGAAGAAAAAAGAAAAAAGCCAGCTTTCAAAACATGTAAAAGTGAAATTTCAACAAAAATTCACAATGACTTTACAAATTGTGAAAAGCCTTTAACATTTTAACGTTTGACAGTACAACAAAAATTGTGTTATTGTGTTAATGAGAATGCACGTTAAGTGTAAATGAAGAAAGTGCCGCTACAACCCATCCACCCCGTTTTTTCCACTGGAAGTTGGAAGGACGAGGAAGATTATGAAATTTTTAGTTGTTAATCGTTTAAATTTTCATACACTTTTCTTTACAAATAGTCTTTTACTCAGCTGCAGCGATCTTACCTTTCAGAGTATATTTCTCCACTTTCAGAGAAATCAAAGAGTAGATTATGTAGAATTCAGAGTTTCCAATGGAAATGAAGGGGTGTCTCTGGTGTTGCGTTCAAACTTTTTCGGGGAGTTTTAGGGTTTTTGCTGGTTATGTCAAGTTTTTTGTATGGTATCCCTTATTTTCTATGCGTTCATGAAAAGGCTGTTGCTTGAGAGGAGAAAGTATGAGCGATGTAAATGTGCTCGATGAAGTGTTCAGCAAATTCTTTAATGATCGAGGTATTTTTCGAGATCGAGAAGTTCTTCGTCACGACTATTTACCGGATAAGCTTCCACACCGTGAGGATCAAATAAGACGTCTCGGCGAGGTTGTTGCTCCAGTTTTAAAAGGGGCAAGGTGCTCCAACGTCTTTATTTATGGGAAGACAGGGACTGGCAAGACTGCTGTCACAAAATATGTTCTGACACGTTTGGAGGCTAAAGCTAAAGAGGTTGGTTCTCCGGTGAGTTTTTGTTATATTAACTGTCGCTTGGCTGGGACAGAGTACCGGGTTTTAGCTAGCTTATGCAATAGCCTCCATCTTTCTGTCCCCTTTACTGGTCTTTCTCTGGGTGAGGTTTTTGAAAGGTTTGTAAGCGGCTTGGATTCGGCAAAAAGGATTATGATTATCGCTTTGGATGAGGTAGATGCGCTTGTCAAAATGAGAAGCGACATTCTCCTTTACGAGCTTACCAGAATCAATGAAAACTTATCGCAAAGTAAGGTTTCCATTATAGGCATATCCAATGATCTGCGGCTTAAAGAGTTTCTTGATCCAAGAGTTTTAAGCTCTCTAAGCGAAGAGGAACTTGTTTTCAGACCATACAACGCAAACGAGCTAAAGGCAATTCTCGCCGAAAGAGCGCAAAAAGCCTTTTACGAAGGTGTCCTAAGCGAAGGAGCACTAAGCCTTTGCGCAGCCTTGGCTGCGGCTGAACATGGTGATGCTCGTAGAGCTTTGGATCTATTGCGAGTGGCTGGTGAAGTTGCGGAGCGTAAGGGTGCAAAAACAGTTACCGAAGAGCATGTTCGAGAAGCTGAAAAATTAATCGAGCACAACCGTGTTATTGAGGCCTTGGCAAACTTAACTCTACATTCTAAGCTGGTTATGCTAAGTGTTTTCCATCTAGTGAGGGCTAATGGGTACAAGGCCATTACTGGGGAAATATACGAGGTGTACAGTGAGCTTTGCAGAGAGCTAGGGGTTACTCCGCTGACTCAGCGGCGGGTGAGTACTCTAGTCAACGAGCTTGACGCGTTGGGGCTTTTGAATACGCAGGTCATTAGCATGGGGCGCTATGGGCGAACCAAAAGGATACGGTTGGAGGTGACGCGCACACTTATCAAGGAGGCGTTTTCCAGTGATGTGATGCTTGAACGCTTATTGGACTATGAACCTCGCTGCATCCAAAGGGCATCAAACAAAAGTTAGATTGCAGTTTTATTTTGAGTTTAGGCAAAGGATAGCACGGTTATCTCGAAGGTTTGCAGATTAATAACTGGAACTAGGCATGGGGTGGGGGCAAGGCCCAAACGTCGCATATAGTCAGTCTGTTCCTGCCAGCATCCTGAGTTTACGACTAAAACCCCTCGATAATTTGTATAACCCAACGTATGAATATGGCCCGCGTGAAAAACATCCGGGACACGCTCTATGACTAGGCGGTCTTTACTCTCCGGCGCCAGCGGGGTTTTTCCTCCGTATGTCGGCGCCAAGTGGCGGCTTTGCAAGAGCAGTGTCATTGCCTTTTCCGGATGCGTGTACTCCACTCCCGGGACTGTTGATATTAAGTCATCGAGACTGCGTCCGTGATAAAGCAGAAACTCAACTTTGTGGAGGCTTATTGTGCAGGGGTTCCCCAATGAATAGATCTTCCTCGATTCTTGTAAGGGTTCAAGGTAATCATCTGAGATGGGTGGTTGAGGGAGTGCCTTTCTTGGAGCGTCGTGGTTTCCAGGTATAATTATGACTTCAATGTAGTCTGGAATCTGTTCGATAAATTTTGCTGCTGATCTGTACTGTCCATAAATGTCTCTGATTGCTAACTCCTTTATCTGGTTGGGATAAACCCCTATACCGTCAACTATATCGCCTGCTATTAACACATACTTCACGTGGCTTGCTATTTCACGCATCCTTTCGTTTCCATATTTGCCATTAAGCCACAACACAAACCTGTTAAAGGCTTCTTTCTGAAATTTCACGCTGCCGACATGCATGTCCGATGTAAGAACTGCGTACACAGGAGCGTGCGCCTTGTTCTGAGTTTTTGGAGCAATATCCGGCAATATGATGTCTTGAGCTATTAACAACTTTTCCCGTGTTTTCACGACGCTTACACAAACAACTTGGTCGAGTAGTAGGGCTCTTGCTTTGTCTAGAAGTTCGCTTGGCGCATTCTGTGGGACAAGCACTGTAGCGCTTGCATGCAAGTCCTCGATGGTCAAGAAAATTTTCTGTCTTGCCTCCCTTTTTTCAACAACCATGCCAATAATCTCAAGCTTTGTGCCAGGCTGGGCGTGCAAAGCATCAATAACAGACACAGCACCACGAGCATCCATTCTCTGCCTCAGCAATTTCTCCATTCGTTTGAACCGATCTCTAAAATAGTCCAAGTAATCGCTTAAAGTTCCACTTGAACTCAGTTTGGCGCCCGGATCATCGATGACGGAGATTTCTGCCTCTATTTCCTTTGCAAGGGGACGGAAGGCTTTTTTCCCTTCCAAAATCTGTGGCTGCTCAAGCTGGATTGCTGATGAGGTGAGCGCTTGCATTGTTTGAGGATGTGAAATTGAGTCTTTAAGAATGTCTGGCTTTTTCACAAGTTCCTCAAGAAAAGGCCTCTCGATGAACAGTGGCTTATCCTTAAGTCCATTGATCTTTTCCAAGGCTCTGCTTATAACATCCACAGGATCTTCGGTTGCAGCTATTAAGCTCAAAAACTCAAACGCGTCCTTTTTAAGCTGGTAGCCTGCCGAAATTGTTAATTCAACAGCTTTTTGGAGTTTCTCAAAAGAGCTGTTCATAGCCTTATTTCCTGCCAATTAAGCCTTTTTGGAACTATGATAAGGCCTTCTCTGCTGTCGCCGAAATTTTCTGTGAGGCCTTGCAAGTAAAGGTGCGCGGTGAGCGCAGCCGTGATGGCATCCAGTTCATGATGGGTTAGTGTACGCTCTTCTATCGTCCCACTTAAACCTATTTTTTTGAAGATTTCTTGGATGTCCTCCCAGTTTTTTGTTGGCATACTTAGCGCCTTTCTGGTTGATGTGGGATGCACTTCTATTGTTCTTACTCCGCTTTTTGTTATTAACCTATTTAGCCTTATAGCTCGCAGTGTGAGCGTTTTCATAGCTGGCAAGCCCGGTGGAAAGACGCGATAGCCTTTTTTGATAAGTTCAAAGTCTCCTTTGCGTAGGATTCCTTTTTTTGGGAGTTTAAGTGGGGCGTCTATTGCTGCGATTGATGGTTCAGTAACTCTCACAGCATCGAGAATTTCCTTGTCCGTGTAAACTAGGCGAGTTTCAACTTTTTTATGTTTCAGAATTGCAAGACCTGTTGGGTTTTTCTCCTTACCTGCTAAGTCTATACCGATTATACCTTTGCTTTCCAATTTCAACACTTACACTCAAGTTTATATAATCTGTTTTTGTTTTAAATTTATTAACATGCTCAAACCTTGTTGGTGGTTTGAATGGGTGTGATTCGTAGAATACAGCGGACACCAAGTGGCACATTTTTCGTTTGCTTGCCAAAGGAGTGGGCTGAACGTTATGGTTTGAAAAGGGGTTCAGTGGTGGCTATAGACGAGACAAGCGACGGTAAACTCCTAATAGATCCAGAATATGGTGCTGCTCCTCCCTCTCGTGTGGTTGTCTTAGAGCCTGGACCATATTTGAGTCGTGAAATTATTGGCAAGTATTTACTAGGTTTTGACATAATACGGGTTGAAGCTAAGGAAAGTATTAGCTTTGAGACGCGGGAAATCGTTAAAAAAACAGTTAGCCGTTTGATTGGTTTGGAGATCGTTGAGGAAGACTATTCAAAAATTGTTTTACAATGTCTCCTTGAACCGACGAGTTTTCCTCCCGAAAAGATTCTTCGACGTGGGTACGCGACTGTTGCTGGTATGCATAGAGACGTTGTCAATGCATTGGTGAATGGTGATGTTCACATGGCGAGAAGTGTTATTGCAAGGGATGAAGAAGTTAACAGGCTCTATTTTCTGCTTGTTAGGATTCTGCGAACCATAATCCAAAACCCAAGTTTAAGCGAGAAGTTAGGCTTGCAGCCCATTGAATGTCTTGACTACCGCTTAACTGCCAGCCTCGTTGAGACAATAGGAGATGAATGTGTACGGACAGCTTTCAAAGTTTTGGACTTGAAGGGCACAAAGCTTACTGAAGCCCTTAAAAAATTGATAGTCGAGTTTCACGTTATGGTTTATGGAGCACACGAAAACGCTTTAAAATCATTCCTTGAAGGCGACATTGCCTTAGCTGAAGAAGTTCGAAACATGAGACCACAAGTGGAGAAAACTTTAGGGGCTCTAGAGAAAAGCGTTAAAGAACAAAGCCTTGAAGCCATGCCATACATACTAGCCGCGGTTTCAACATTGCAGCAGATATACGAACACAGTGTGGACATCGCCGACTTAGTTACGCCAAAATCCAGAAAACCCTAAAGCTGGTGGAAGTCATTGCATTGGACAAACACGGATGAAAAGCAATACCATATTGCCTGCAAAAAGGGTGATCTAGCCGAGTACCTTTTAGTTCCAGGAGACCCGGATCGTGTTCCTAAAATAGCGAAATTCTGGGATTCTGCCAGAGAAGTTTCATGCCACCGTGAATTCCGGAGTGCAACGGGCACTTATAAAGGCGTTCCTTTATCCGCTTTGTCCAGCGGAATCGGCCCAGCCTGCATGTCTATAGTTGTTAACGAAGCGTCAGCCATAGGTGTACACACGTTTATCCGCGTGGGAAGTTCCGGAGCAATACAGGAGAGCATTGCGTGTGGCGATTTGATCATTTCCTCCGCGGCCGTTCGCCTCGACGGTACAAGCAACTGCTATGTAATGCCCGAATATCCGGCCGTAGCCAACCCTGAAGTTTTACTAGCCCTTGTTGAGGCAGCTGAGGCTTTAGGCATATGCAACTATCACGTGGGCATAACCGCCACAACCTCCGACTTCTATGCTGGACAAAACCGTCCAACAAAAACCCAAACAAGCCATATTCTGCCAGTCTTACAGAAGGCAGGCGTGCTCAACTTTGAAATGGAGACTGCAACACTGTTCACGCTGGCAAACCTTTACGGTTTAAGGGCCGGAGCCATATGTGCCGTCTATGCAAACAGATGCACCGGCGAATTTAAACCCGGTGCTGGTGAAGAAAACGCCATAAAAGTTGCTAACGAAGCAGTCAAAATCCTTCACGAATGGGATGAGCAGAAACGCGCAAAAGGCAAAAGATGGCTTTATCCATCACTTATAACATAACCCTTTTAGAATCGAACAAGTTCTTTAAGGCTTTGGGCCGGGGTGGCGGAGTGGTCAACGCGCTGGCCTCGAGATCTTAAACGCCAAATGGGGCCTTGACAAGTAAGCCAGTGGGCCTTCGGGCTCGCAGGGGTTCAAATCCCCTCCCCGGCGCCAATTTAGGGCTAGTGGTTGCTGGAAAGTTTATCTTTGTTCACTGTTAGTAAATCAAAATTTTTCATAACTGTGCCAGTCAAGCAAAGCAGTATTCTTTCATCCGGATCGAAAACATTGTATTCTACGCTTTTGTTTAATGCTGCTAGGGTTGCAGCGGCCTCGGGGCACGCATATACGCCGCTCTTAAGAAGGCTCTTCATGGATTGAATAATTTCTTCGTCGCTTACTGCTATGGCGTTTCCGTTAGTCTCTCTTATAGCCCTAAGTGTCAGATAACTTGCGTATGGGCTTGGAACTCGGAGACCAGCAGCTATTGTTTGGGCGTTTGGCCAAGGTTTCACTAATTCATTTGCCCTTTTATGGAAGGCTTCCACCAGCGGAGCGCATCCAGTGGATTGTGCAATTATTATACGGGGCGTTTCGTTTATCCATCCGAGTTCAACAAGTTCTTTGAATCCTTTCCATAGTCCTATTACGCCTTCTCCTCCACCGGTTGGAAAGATTATGGCGTCGGGTGGTTTCCAATTGTATTGTTCAGCTATTTCAAAAGCCATAGCCTTGTAGCCCTCAAACCTGTAGGGCTGTTTGTTTGTTGAAGCGTCAAACCAGCCGTGTTGGTCTTTAAGTTTGTTCATTAATGCAGCGGCATTGCTGATTAAACCGTCAACAAGGTGCACTTTTGCCCCCAGAAAAAAGCATTCCTTTATAGTGGTTTCTGGAGCATCCTTCGGTATGAAAGCGTGAACTTCCATGCCTGCCCTTGCTCCGTAAGCCGCTAGAGCTGCAGCCGCATTTCCAGCTGAAGGTATCGCCAAACGTTTTACGCCTAGCTCTTTAAGTTTTGAAACCGTAACAGCCATACCTCTAGCCTTAAAGGTTCCCGTCGGGAGTCGGCCTTCATCCTTAGCGTACACGTTTTTGAAAGGCTTAACAAGGCTCTTTGGAAGTTTTAGCAACGGTGTGTAAGGCTCCCCAAGGGATACAATATTTTTTGGCGAGGTTATTGGGAGAAGTTCTTTGAATTTCCAAAACGTTGACTCCCTATACCTTAAAGTCTCTTTGGAGATGGCTTCAGCTACTTTGTCTAGGTGGTATTGGAATAGCAATGCGCCTCCACAGTCCTTGCAAACTGTTAAAAGGTTGTGTGGCGAATACTCTTGTTCGCATTTGCTGCATTTAACACTTGTAACATACATTTCTGGTTTCCTCTCCTGGTCAGAGCTCGGTAGCTAACAATCTTTTAACGAAACTTTTCACAATCATCAAGTCCGTTAGGTACACAAACTCGTTTATGCCGTGAAAGTTTGTGTCTTCCCTTAAAGTGCCAAATTGAACTACTGGCATTCTTTCAATGAGGTATCTTCCATCCGTTCCACCGAGCTCAACACTTACTTTTAAAGGCTTTCCAACAACCTCTTCAGCTACTTTTCTAACGGTGTTTACAACTTTTTCATCAGCTGTATACCAACCGTTTGAAAAAGACTTAACTTCAACCATCATGTTCAGCTTGTTTTCCTTCGCAAAATGTTCTAGCATGTCTCCAACTTCTTTGGCAACTTCTTTCGCATTTTCTTCTGGGATTGTTCTAACATCAACGGTTATGTTGCACTCGCCTGGAATTATGTTGGCGGCAACGCCACCGCTTACCATTGTGGCACTCATTCGTCTAGGGAGTCTCTCGTAGTGCGTTGGTGCTGGAAATTTTGAAAGAACAGTTTTCTCAAATTCCTCCGCCTTTCTCTTTATGAATTCGATTACTTTTACCGCCTCATAGATGGCGTTCACCCCCTTATAGGGATATGCGGAATGTGCTTGCTGTCCAAACACTTTAACCACTAAACGTACCGATCCAGAAGCACCAATGGAAATTGACTCGCAGCCTACGTCGAGTATAACAGCTAAGTCTCCCTCTAATGTCTTGAAGAAGCCTTCAGATTCACCCGTTTCCTCACCGCCTGCTACAGCTAAGACGGGATTTACTTTTAACTGTAGGTTTTCCTCTAAAACTTCATGAAATGCCACGAGCGCTGCCACAATGTTTGACTTGTTATCAGCCGCCCCCCTTCCGTAAAGCTTGCCATCCCTCACAAAAGGTTTGAAAGGGTCAAAGTCCCATCCTTCGCCAGCCGGAACAATGTCATAATGAGTTACAAAGATAACTTTCTTTGCCTTCTTCGGTGCTCCTGGAACAGATACTAGAACATGTGGAATTCCTCTTTTGTCGGTCCTTTTCTCGGCGGTTAAATTCATTCTTTGGGATTCTTCTACGAGAATGTCTGCCATTTTCTCAAAGTTTTTCCTTTCCGTGGACGTGGTGTCTATCGATACAAGTTTCGATAACAAGCTGACAGCCCTTTCAGAGGTCAACAAGATACACCACGCTAAGCGTGTTAGGATGAATCTGCAAATTAACTCTTTTGTAGAAAAGTCAAGAAGTGATTATGCTTTCCTTTACGTTAGTACAGCAGACTTTATATGGAGGTGGATTAATTTCAGACGGTTTGTAAGGACGAAACTGGAGAGCGTTTGCAATGGAGTGGTTTTATATCACACCAATAGCAGGCTTGGCTGCTGTGGGCTTGGCCAGTTATTTGTATAGATATGTGACTAGCCAGGATGCTGGCACTGAAAGGATGCGGGAAATTGCTGGCGCCATAAAGGAAGGCGCAAAAGCGTATCTTCGGAGACAGAACATGACGTTGGCTGTTTTCGTAGTTGTGATGGCTGCGGTTTTAGGAGTGCTATACACGTTTTACGAAAATGCCGTGTTTGGGCTGAGCATGGCTGTTGCCTACGTTTTCGGTTCTATCTGCACAACGATTGCCGCATACGTTGGAATGATGGCTGCTGTCGAGGCAAACGTTAGGACAGCGAATGCTGCAAAACAGGGGCTGAAGAAAGCGTTTCCGGTGGCTTTCTACGGTGGGGCTGTTATGGGCTTATTCATTGTTGGTTTAGCCCTTCTAGGAATAAGTCTGCTCTATTACGTTTTTAACGTTGTTTTGGGGTGGAGTGAAGTTAACGCAGCCAACGTTGTCTTAGGTTTCAGTTTTGGAGCTAGTGCCTTAGCCCTCTTCGCGAAGGCTGGCGGAGGCATATACACAAAAACAGCTGACATCAGTGCAGATCTTGTAGGGAAGGTTGAGCTTGGAATCCCTGAGGATGATCCTCGGAATCCCGCTGTGATTGCTGATAACGTTGGCGACAATGTAGGCGATGTGGCTGGCATGGGTGCTGACCTAATAGACTCATACATTGCTAGCATCGTAGCTGCCATGATAATCGGCGCAACAGCAGGCGCGCCTGCCCTCGTAGCGTTGCCACTTTTAATCGCGGCTGTTGGACTTTTTGCTTCGATAATAGGCGCTTTTGTTGTTAAGTTGAGCATAAAAGGCAACCCGGGTGCAGCCCTTAACAGAGGATCCTTCGCTACATGGATAATTTTCGCTGTCTTCCTATTCGTTGTTACCCGTTTCTCGGGACTACCGGAGGATCAGTGGCTTGGAGTGTTTTTGCCTACCGTCGCTGGGTTGGTTGCCGGAGTAGTGATAGGGATAACTTCTGATTATTTCACTTCTATTGACAGAATGCCGGCTCAGAAAGTGGCAAAGGCTTCAACAACTGGCGCGGCAATAAACATTCTTACAGGGTTCTCCTATGGCGTTGTTAGCATTGTTCCGCCTGTAATTGGCATTTGTGCCGCCACAATTGCTGCTTGGTATTTGGCTGAGACATTTAATATAAATGCTGTTTATGGAATCGCCATAGCAGCTGTGGGTATGCTTGCAACCGTTGGGATGACAATATCGGCTGACGCCTATGGGCCAGTGTCGGACAACGCGAAGGGCATTGCTGAGCAGTCAGGGTTAGGCGAGGAGGTTATTGAGGTTGCGGATAGACTTGATGCTGCTGGCAACACCACGAAGGCTATAACAAAGGGGTTCGCCATAGGCGCTGCAGCCCTAACAGTGCTGGCACTTTTCGGCGCCTATAAAGAGTTGGTCGAACACTTTCTTGGCACGGAACTGATCCTTAACTTGATGGATCCAAAAATTGTGGCTGGCGTTTTCTTGGGTGGCATGATGCCCCCGCTGCTTTCGGCGTTGCTGATCTTAGCTGTGGGAAGAAACGCTGAAAGAATGGTTGAGGAGGTTAGACGTCAGTTCAAGGAAATTCCGGGATTGATGGAGGGCAAGGCAAAACCGGACTACGCTAAATGTGTGGATATTGCCACCAAAGGCGCGCTTAAAGAGCTTATGCTGCCATGCCTCTTAGCCATAATAGTTCCGATCCTAACCATGATAGTGCTTGGCAAGGAAGCCCTGGCCGGCTTTTTAGCGGGAAGCATTGTGACTGGCATAATTTTCGCTTTGTTTATGGCTAACGCTGGCGGCTTATGGGACAACGCCAAAAAATATATCGAGGCCGGAGCTTATGGTGGGAAAGGATCAGAGGCTCATAAGGCTGCTGTTACAGGCGACACTGTTGGAGATCCATTCAAGGACACAGCAGGGCCTTCGTTGAACACCATGATTACTGTAATGTCTCTGGTAGCTGAAGTTTTTGCTCCATTAATTCTTTTGCTAATTGCTTAGTTTCCCTTTTTTATTTTGCAGAAAGTTCTATGCATAGAGAATTTTATAAACAAGTTGTAGCATGAATCTTTTAATCTTTACAAGTCTAACAAAGGAGATTTATATGTCAAAGCCTTGGCATGCCATGGAAGTTGACGAAGTTTTAAGCGAGTTAGGGGTAAGTCGTAACGGTTTATCTTTTTCTGAGGCTCTTGAAAGGCTCAAGAAGTATGGACCAAACGAGATTAGAAAGGTGAAGAGGCGAACAGCCCTCCATATGTTTCTTGACGAATTTAAAGACATATTCATCTTGTTGTTGCTTGCTGCAACCGTGTTTTCTGCTGTTATAGGCTATTGGGAGATGGTGCATGGCGGAGAATTCATGGAGGCCTTTGCTGACACCATAACTATAAGTGCCATAGTTTTCCTGTGTGCTGTGACAGGTTTTGTTCAGGAGTATAGAGCGGAAAAGGCAGTTGAAGCCCTTAAGAAGTTGGCCGCTCCAAAGGCCCGAGTGGTGAGAGATGGCAAAGAGATCATTATCCCTGCAAGCGAAGTGGTGCCCGGAGATATCTTAGCGCTAGAAGAGGGAGATCATGTCCCTGCCGACGCCCGTCTGATAGAGGTTGTGGAGCTTAAGACAAACGAGGCTGTTCTCACTGGTGAGTCGACACCTGTAAACAAAGAGTTAGCGGTCTTACCCGAGGATACGCCGGTTTCCGAGAGGCGCAACATGGTTTTTTCCGCCACCCACGTGGTTTATGGTCGCGGGAAAGCCGTTGTTGTAGCGACAGGCATGAACACGGAGTTTGGAAAAATCGCAGAGATGGTGCAAACAGCTGAGGAAGAAGAAACACCCTTACAGAAGAAGCTGGACAGGTTTGCAAGCAAGATAGCTAAGGTTGTGATTGCTGTTTGTGCCTTAATTTTCGCCCTCGAAGCCTTTGAAGTAATAATGAAAATGCACTTTGAAGTCGAGGGATTCATCCAAGCCTTCATGTCCTCAATATCCTTGGCGATATCCGCTGTTCCAGAGGGTCTTCCGGCAATAGTGACTATAGCGCTGGCGCTGGGTGCGCGGGAGTTTGCAAAACGCAATGCCATTGTCAGGAAGTTGTCGGCTGCAGAAAGTCTTGGAGCGGTGACGGTTATTTGTTCGGATAAAACTGGAACAATAACTAAGGGGGAGATGACAGTTCGTCAAGTCTATGTTGATGGGAAGCTTGTCGAAGTTGCTGGTGTTGGCTACGAGCCTAAAGGCGAGTTTCGTATAGGTGAGGATGCGGTTAAACCAGAAGGCAGTCTTGAACTGCTTTTGAGAGTAGGCGCCTTGTGCAATAATGCAAGCTTAAGGAAAAATGAACAAAACAATAGCTGGGAAATCTTCGGCGACCCAACAGAAGGCGCCCTAATTGTTGCGGCTGCCAAGGCTGGACTTAGCAAAGAGGCGTTAGAGAATGGTTATCCGCGTATTAGCGAAATTCCCTTCACCTCTGAAAGGAAGCGCATGACTACAATTCACAAGACACCGAAAGGCGAAATCCACGCCTACATGAAAGGCGCCCCTGAAGTTGTCTTAGAAAGGTGCACCCACATTTTCGAAGGTGGAAAAGAAAAGAGGCTCACGGAGGAACGGAAAAAAGAGATTCTGGCTATTAACGAGCAGCTTGCTGGAAACGCCCTAAGAGTTCTTGCCATGGCTTATAGGCGCTTGCCAACAACCCTTACAAAGTATGATGCCGAAACAGTTGAAAATGGAATGGTGTTTGTTGGGCTCCAAGGCATGATAGACCCACCGAGAGAAGAAGCCATAGACGCCAACAAAAAATGCCAGAAGGCAGGCATAAAAACAGTCATGATTACAGGCGACCACAAACTGACCGCCATAGCTGTTGCAAAAGAGGTGGGAATCTACAAAGAAGGCGATATTGTCCTAACAGGTGCTGAACTGGACAAAATGAGCGACAAAGAATTCGAAGAAATCGTTGAAAGAGTAACCGTGTATGCCAGAGTTTCGCCAGAGCATAAACTTCGAATTGTCAACGCCTTGAAAAAGAAGGGTCACATAGTGGCAATGACGGGTGACGGCGTAAATGATGCGCCAGCAGTGAAAGCCGCCGATGTAGGCGTCGCCATGGGCATAAGCGGAACAGACGTCACAAGAGAGGCAGCTGACCTAGTCCTCACAGATGATAATTTTGCAACCATTGTTAAGGCTGTGGAGCAGGGCAGAGTAATATATGATAATATACGCAAGTATGCGCGTTTCCTTTTGGCGTGCAACTTTGACGAACTGCTGGTCATAGGAACCTTTGCAATTCTTGGCGGAATATTCTCTCCTGAAATGTTCCCGCTGCCGCTCTTGCCAGCCATGATACTGTGGATAAACCTTGTAACAGACGGAGCCCCCGCAGTGGCGCTTGCAACAGACCCTCCCGATGTTGACGTTATGGATAGACCGCCCCGCAAACCTGAAGAGGGCATTCTCCATGGAATGGGCGCCTTTATAATAGCATCGTTTCTACTTCAAGCAACTGGCACTTTCTTAGTGTTCTGCCTAGAATATTATATCTGGCCGTCACATCCATGGATTCGCCCAGACGGAACCATTGACGAGGTAGCGAGACAACTAACCTATAGAGAGGCTACCACAACGGCGTTTGTACAAGCAGCGCTGTTTGAATTGTTTGTTGTCTGGAACTGTCGCTCTGAAAAGCGCAGCGTTTGGAGGATGGGTAGAAAAGCTTTTGAAAACAAGTTCTTCGTTCTTGCGGATTTGGTTTCTGTTGCCCTAACGCTGGGGATAACCTACATACCAATAACTCAACAGTTGTTCCATCTCACTGGCTTAAGTTTAACAGACTTAGCTTACGTCGCAGGGGTAGCCAGTTGGGGGCTGTTAATTTTTCCAGAAATATTCATGGGTCGAAAAGTTTGGAAATGGGAGTAACGTGATGGAAATCAAGGATATATGCGTGTAATGGTCCTAGGAAAGGGTATGGCTTCACGTATATGTTTGAGTTTACAAATCCACATTACTGTGCGCTCTATTCCCAATCCAAAGCCTGAGTGCGGCACTGAACCGTATCTTCGCAAGTCTAGGTACCATTCGTAGGCTTGTCTTGGCAAACCGAATTCTTCTATGCGTTTCTCTAATAGTTTTAGATCGTGGATGCGTTGGCTTCCGCCGATTATTTCGCCGTAGCCTTCCGGCGCCATTAGATCTGCGCAAAGCACAACTTCGGGGTTTTCTGGGTCTGGCTGCATGTAAAAGGCTTTGGCCTTAGCCGGATACCTGTGAACGAAGACTGGCTTCTCGAATTGCAATGAAATGTATCGTTCGTGGGGGGCTCCAAGGTCTTCACCCCATTGTATTGGAAAGCCAGCTTTCTGCAACATGTCTATGGCTTCTGTGTAGCTTATTCTTTCGAAGGGCGGCTCAACCTTTTGCAAAGGCTTTACATCCCTCTTTAGAGTTTCCAATTCTCTTCGGCGTCTCTCCAAAACAGTCTTAACAATGTATGTTACCATTTCCTCTTGAACCTTCAAGTTCTCCTCGAAGTCGCAGAAAGCCATTTCCGGCTCAACCATCCAAAACTCTGTTAAATGCCGCGGCGTCTTCGATTTTTCTGCCCTGAAAGTTGGCCCAAAACAGTAGACTTTTCCAAAAGCCGCTATGGTCGCCTCAACATAAAGTTGGCCGCTTTGAGTTAGGTAAGCTTTTTCTCCGAAATAGGGCACCTCAAAAAGGGTTGTTGTTCCCTCCACGGCGGCTGGCGTGAATATGGGTGCATCCGTTAGAACAAACCCTCGGCTGTCAAGAAAGTCTCTGCAAGCCTTAATCACTTCAGCTCTAATCCTTAATATGGCGGTTTGCCGTGGGCTTCTAATCCATAGCTGTCGATGTTTCATCAAAAAATCTATACCATGCTCCTTCTTCGCCAAAGGATAATCCTGCTCCGCCAAATGTATAATTTGCAGGTCTTTCACGCGGATTTCATAACCACCAGGTGCTCTCTTATCCTCCTTCACCACTCCTCTGATTATCAAAGAAGATTCTTGGGTAAGCTCGTCTGCAGCTTTAAAAGTTGCTTCGCTTACTTCGTTCTTGTGTACAGTGGCTTGTATGAAGCCTGTTCCGTCTCTGATTATTAGGAATTGCACGCCACCGCTTGAACGTTTGGTGACAAGCCAACCCTTTATTTCAACCTCTTTTTCGGTGAGTTTTCCATCTAGGATATCACTCACGCTCACTAGCTTGCACACCCCTCAAAATCCGCTTTTATGGGTGATGCTAACTTTTGGGATAAAACCGTGAAGAGTTTAGGCCACGTTAAAGTGTTCACCTTGCACTTTTATCCCACATAACATAGGCTTTTTACATTTTAAATGTTTTGGCTCTAAGCTTCACAACCCTTAAATCCAGCTTGGTGGCTCTACACGGTTAGATAAATGCAACCAAACAATGAAAGGCTTAAGGCCTTAAAAATTTCAGCGTTAGCCATCACCAGCGTCGTTTTAGTAGAGTTCACTTTGGGTTTTGTTGTTGGCAGCTTAGCCATTCTAAGCGATGGAGCACACGCATTGTTGGACGCCATTTCAATGTTTATCCTTTTGGTAGCCACAAAGGTCTCGTTGAAGCCATCCGACGAAGAACACATGTATGGTCACGAAAAAATTGAGTCGCTTGGCGGATTAGTGGGTGGACTAATTCTTTTCGCCACAGCCCTAATCATTATTGCTAGAGCCTTTCAACGGATAATTCAAGGCGAATCGCTAATTGTGCCTAGCTTGGAGGTCTTCGGTTTCATGGCAATAGCCTATACCTTATGCGTTGATGTTCTAAGGGTTGGCGTTTTGCATAGGGCAAGCGGGGAAAGCACAACTGTTAAGGCTGGTTTTTATCATTCGGTAGCGGATTTGGGTTCAACACTGGTAGCCCTTTTTGGTTTTGGGATGGCGACTTTTGGTTTTCCAATATTTGATGCGTTGGCATCCCTTGTTTTAAGTGGAGCTATCGGCTACCTCAGCATTAAACTGGTTAAGGCAAGTGGCATGGAGCTAAGTGACGCAGCACCAAAGCAAATTATTGAAAAGGTTAGAGAGATTATCGCTGCCACAGAAAATGTTTCCAATGTTACAAGTCTCAAAGTTAGAAAGGCGGGCGCCAAAACCTTTGTAGAAGCTTCAATTCAAGTTCCAGACTACATGAACCTGAAAGCTGCTCATGAAGTGGCCTCAAGAGTTGAAGAGAATCTCAAACAATTTTTAGGTGAAGCCCACGTTTCGATTCACGTGGAGCCTTTGGAAACAGAAATGTTAACGGAGGAGCTTGTAGAGAAAATTGCCAGAGAAATTGATGGCGTGAAAGATGTTCATGAAGTAAATGTTGTTTACGCTCACGGCAAGTTATACGTAACCTTACATGCTCGCGTGGATCCCAAACTTTCAGTTAATGAGGCGCATGAGCTTGCAGAGAAAATCGAGCATAACTTAAATCAAAAAATTCCAAAGATCGGAAACGTAACAGTCCACGTGGAACCCTTCAACTCAGACGTTCAAAAAGGGCCCATGGCAGACGAGGAGGAAATTCAGCAAACAATCTATGAGTTAGCTGAACGTTTTCAGCAGTCTATAACTGTAAAGCGTGTGATCACTTGTGTGGCTGATGGAAAACGCTACGTAAACATTGATTGTTGTATTGCTGGGCAAGCCTCCATTGAGGAAGCGCATAAAGTTGCGTCGAAAATCGAAAATGGTGTTAGGAGAAGATTTGCAAAAACGGTTGTAACGGTACATGTTGAACCCGAATAATCCCTGTTTACGGTATGCTTCCGACAAGAAAAGCAAGTAATCCGGTCAAAAACCAGCCTAAAACTTGGCTTTTCACCCTTTTGGCGTTTTCCCGTGTGCAGTCTTTCAAAAGCTTTACTGAAGAAGCAATAAGACCCAAGTCTGTTATCGTTACTGGTGGAATGAACCAAAGTGAAACCATGTTTAAGAGGGGCGGAATGGGCGTCAAAGCCACGGCAAGTAGGTAAAAGAGCACCGCAATTTTTGCTGCTGTGCGTTCTCCGTATAGAACCGCCAACGTTTTTACATTTCGCGCTTTATCCCCTTGAACGTCCACGATCCCCTTAGTTATTTCTCTGCCTGTGTTTGAGAGGAACACCATGGAAACAAAAATCCAGATATTCTCCTTTATAACACCAACAGCGGCTAGACTCCCATAAATGAATGGGGCTGAGACACATGCGCTGACCAGAAGGTTCCCCGTAAAACCAGTTTTCTTTCCAAAAGTAGCGTAGATTACTGAAATAAGCCAAAAAACCGTAGCGGTCAAAAAGCACTGAAGAGTTGCTGTTTCACTGGTCAAGAATCCCGCCGCTAAACCAAGAATCGTTAACACTATGGCAAAAATCAACGCATTTTTCGGCTTTATCAAGCCGCTGGGTATGGGCCGCGTTGGCTCGTTTATGGCATCTATCTCTCGGTCATAATAATCGTTTATAACCATCGAAGCTGCTGTCAACAGAAAGCCTGTGAAAAAGCCAAAAAACATGTTTGGCAAATAGCGACCATAAACAATGTTTACATCAGCGAGAACAGCACCAACGATGACTGCAATTCCCATCATGAAACAGTTTACTGGCCGCATCAAGCGTATGTAACCAACAAACTGTCTAATGTCCAAGTTTATCACTTACTCTTTTATGCGTGTAATCCACTCAATATTGGTTTATTCCCTTAAAGATTTAATATTTGCATGACGATCAGAACGATTAGGCATTCACACCGAACGGGATAAAATTGGACTTGTCAACGTTGAAGCAAAGAACCATCGACGTGAACCAGTACGTCAACAACATGTCTCCTCCTTTCAAATATAGCTTCCTGGAGCGTAAAAGAACATACCAGCTCAAAGCCGAAGTTTTAAATGAACTAAAAAGGTTTAGAGCAGACTACCTTATCGTCGCCTTCTCAGCGGAATGGTGCAAAGACTGTGCAGCTAATATTCCAATTCTAGCCTTGCTTTCCGAAGCAACTGGACTCGAAGTTAGGGTTTTTGGTGGGCTTAAAAGAGACCCCCTTAGTCCAGGTAAAAAATGGAGCGTTCCTCCTTCCCCTCCTGAGGTTGAAACTTTTCACGTGGATAAGATTCCCCACATTTTAATCTTCAACACAAAGGGCGAGAAAGTAGGCGAAATAATAGAGAATCCAAAATATGGTTTGACCTTGGAAGAGGAGATTCTTAAAATAATATCTGAGGATGCTGGAAAAGTTAAGCCTTAAACCATTTAAATATGAGGTATCGAACTTTCCCTACCTCTAAGTCTGGCACCGCGACTATGAACCTTTTGCGGACCGTTGTCGCCAACCTCCCAGCCTTGACTATTTCTGTAGCTGTTAACTCTGAAGCAGCCTTTTTCACTGAAACCATGAAGGGCGCATGCTCTAATCCTGGACCATACTTATAGACTGCGAAGTCGCATCCAAACTTTATGCCCGGAGTAACAACCATCCCTTTTTCGCGCAAATCTCGATAAACTGCATATTTTTCGTCAAACTCCTCGTACAGCGTTCTTGCCTTTTGACGGAGCTTTTTCAAGTTTACTTTCCGCTTGTCGGCGCCCTCATACACTGTTATGATTCCTTTCTCGGCAAGGTATAACCCCTCCATTAAGTCTAGAATTAATGGGACATTGAATTCTGGAACTTTGGGTTTTGGTATGCCTAAAGGTTTGCCATAAAAGCCCATCTTATAAAGTTCTGAGCCTGCTGCAAGATCCCAGACGACTAAAAAGTTTTCTATGAATTCAACCGGTATTTTTTTCGCCATCCTTCACCCTTCACATTATAAAGGATATGATGCGGGCAGCTTCCACAGCGTCTTCAGCCTTGTCGGCGGATCCCTCTAAAAGTTGTAGTATATCCCACAAGAGTAAAAGCGCTTGAATTTCGAGTTTGCCATTCAGAATCTTTATTTCAAGGGTACGATATAATTCGTCGACTCGTCTTTCTGCAACCTCGACTTCCCCAGCTTTTTCTGTCACTTTTTCAGGACTATATGACAATACCATCATGGTTTCCCTGAGTTTTATGATTGCTTCGAGGACGGATTCTGAAAGTTTTAGGAGATCCTTTTTTATGTCTGCGGGTGCTTGCCAGTCATGTTGCATCATTTGTAGGAGGCGAAAGGCTATTCCCTCAGAGAAATCGGCTATTTCATTAGCAAGGTTTGTAAACCTCAAAAAGTCTTCCCTGCTTAAGAGTATGGCGCCAATTTGTGCCAACTCACTTGAAACAAGACGCCTAGCGTTATCCACATCGTCCTTGCTAGCCCTTATTTCGTTGTAGAGTTGTTTTGCTTTTTCTCTATCGTTTTTTAGAAAACACTCAATTATCTGGGGAACTTTTCTCGTTAAGTCCACAACCTTTCTTAAATGTTCTTGGCAAATGCCTAATGCTCTCCGTCTGACACGTTCTTCGGTTTCCGTTGGGAGCACCAAAGTATCCCCGTCCGTATAGATCCTAGTTTTAAGCGATATTATGTTAAGTTTCAGTGTTAAAAAAGGTAGCGAAAGTTACTCTTTTAGGGGTTCTCCCAAATCTTCAAAATCTATTTTATTGCGGAAATATTTGTGTAAGAGTTCTGGTAAAACGGCAATTTTATTTCGAACTTGCCTCCAAGTGTCTCTGTCACGGATAGTAACTGTATCATCTTTGAGTGTTTCATAGTCTATAGTTATTCCCAAAGGTATTCCTGCCTCATCTGCTCTTGCATAACGCCTTCCAATGGAGCCGGCTTCGTCATACTCAGCTATGAATCCTTCGTCAATGAGCATTTTATAAACTTGCATAGCTTTTTCTGGTAAGCCATCCTTGCTGACAAGCGGGTATACTCCTACTTGTATGGGTGCTATGTCTCTTGGAAAACTTAGGATTACTCTGTCGTCTTTGACGTGGTAGGCGTATTCAAGAGTTACATAAACAAGCCTGTCCAGGCCGAAACTTGGTTCGACGACATGTGGTATGAAATGTTTTCCTTTTTCTGTAACCTTGCACTTGACGATTTCCACGTATTCTGGCAGAATCTTATGCTCTCCAAGCATATAGTAACCCTTCTTTTTAAAGGATTCCTCAACTTCTTCTGGATTCATCTCCGCCAAAATTTCCGCTATTTTTTGCGTTTCGCCTTTGAATTTAGGTCCAAGCTTTGCCATCAGAGGTTTGACAACAGTTTTTTCTATCTCAACAGGCTTCTCATACTCCTTGAACACTCTTGTGTCAACACCGCTGAATTGCATGTGCCTTTTTAGGTCATAGTCTGTTCTATAGGCATGGCCGGAAACTTCAACCCAACCCCAGCGATCCACGTAAACCTCTTGGTCAAAGCTTTGAAGGGAATAGTGGGCGCGTTCCCATGGAAGCTTTTCAATAAAACGCTGCTTCTCGGCGGGAACCCCCAACTCGGTTAGAAGCTTTTTTGCTAGGGCCATGAAGACCGCTTGCCATGGAACCTTTATAAACCCTTTTTCAAGAGCTTCTTTCACGGTTACTTCTACAATTTCTTCTGAACCCCGAAGTTTGCTTTCAGCTAAAACTAGGCGCAAGGTTTCATTCTCCAAGTCCTTTAACAGATAACAGTTGGGCTCCTCTGGATCAAAGAAAAATTCGACGTCCACTATTGTGAATTCTCTCAGCCTTATCAAACCTTGCCGAGGCGAGATTTCATTTCGCAGGGCATGACCAATTTGCATTACACCAAAGGGAAGCTTCTCCCGGGCATTTTCGTATAAGCGCCTGAACTCCACGAAAATATTCTGTGCCGCTTCTGGCCGTCCGTAACCAACAGCCTCCGAATACGGGCCTATTGAGGTTTTAAACATTGTTAAGAAATATTTTGGTTCTCCGAAGGCTCCGCCACATTCTGGGCAGCGGACGTCATTTCTTTCTATGGCGTTCTTCAGTTCTTCCAGCGTGAGTTTCTCAACCTCTGTTTCGCTTAGCCTTGCTTTTTCCTTTAGAAGGTGGTCTGCTCTGAAGCGTCTCCCACATTTCAGACATTCCACCATGGGCTCTTTAAAATGTTCGACGTGTCCTGAAGCCTCAAAAACTTTGGCTGGTGCTATTATGGGGGCTTCTATTTCCAAAATCCCCAGCTTGTTGACGAAGAGGTCTCTAAGCTTTTTTTCGATGTTCTGTTTTAGCCTTGTACCCAAAAAGCCGTACGTCACGAAACCGCTGGCTCCGCCGTAGATTTCGTAGGACTGCCAGAAGAATCCTCTGCGACGGGCTAACTCGTTTATCAATGTGAACTTGTCTTGTGTTTGACTATTCACTCTTATTTCCCCTTCGTTTTGATGGCTAAATTCTTTAAGGTGTTCCATATAATAAACGTTATAAGCGTTCGTGGTGATGCTCATTTGAAAACTTTGTTTCGTCAAGATTTAATCGACTTGGTTGACGGGGCTGCCATCTTTTCAGCTGGTGGAGGGGGCTCCCCCGAAGAAGGTTATAAAATAGTTGAGGGTTTGTCGTCGCAAGGTATTCCAGTGAAAATGGTTGATCCTTCAGAATTGCCGGAAGATGCTAGGGTTGTGAACTTTGCTTGTGTTGGCGCAACAACTTCCGTTGGCTACGATCCTGAAGCGGCTGTAAAAACTTTGAGGGTTCTAGAGGAGTATGTGGGGTTTCGGGCTTTTGCCACCATTCCAGTTGAGCTTGGCGGCTTTAATACGCTAGCAGCTGTAGACGTCGCTGCTAGATGTGATCTTCCTATTGTGGATGCTGATGGGGCAGGTAGATCTGTTCCCGAAGTGCATTTGAAGGTTTACACGATTGACGATATTCCACTTGCACCGATGTGTGTTGCAGACGTCCACGCCAAGAACATAGTTATAGTTAAGGCGACAAGCGATGCCAAAGCCGCTGAGCGAATTGCACGAATACTGGCTGCCGAATGGGGGCACTCCGCCTACACAGCTAGGCGAATATTAACCGCTGAACAAGTCAGAACCTCACCTATCCAGCGCAGTTTATCAAAAGCTATGAGGATTGGAAAAATTTTGAGGGAGACCGATAATCCGCTTGAACATGTGTTGAAGGAAACCGGAGGCTTCAAACTTTTTGAGGGCGTGGTGGCTTCAGTGCAAAAAGAAACGAAAGAAGGGTTCACTTTTGTTAATGTGATTATGAAAGGGGCTGATGGTTTCGCTGGCGAAGTTTTTGAGTTTAAGGCTAAAAATGAGGTGCTTATTGCTTATAAAAACGGAAAGCTTTCCGCCATCGCGCCCGACATAATTACTCCGGTGGATCCAGCAACATGCAAGTGTGTAACTGCTGAAAAAATTGTTGAAGGAGAAAAACTTACAATTTTGGGCTTGCCGGCTCCCGACAAGTGGCGGACAAAGAAAGGGCTGGAACTTTGGAAGGATGTTCTCCAAAGGTCTGGAATTTATGAAGCGTATGTTCCAATCGAAAAGTTGGCGTTATAGCGTTCATTTTCGGCTACAATCTTTTGGAAACATGCACGTTTTGTATTTCGCCGTTTTCGTCTAGTTGAAATTCCAACAGCGCTCTAGACAACATGTTCTTTCTGCTGTTAAATTCGTTGCCGCATTCTCCGCACTCAATGTCTGACTCCATCTCAACAACATACCAAGAAGTCTCCACGTAAAGGCGCCCACAGTTTGGGCAGCGTAAAACGGCAACGTCCAACCATGCTTTCATTATAAGACCACTTCAAAGTATTATTGCATAGAGCTTTATAAATTCGTATGCAAATATTGAGAAGACAAGTGGTGCACGCGTTGCCAAACATAAAAATAGCGTTAGTCGGCGTCGGAAACTGCGCGTCCGCCCTCGTTCAAGGGCTCCATTTTTATAGTGGCATAGCTAAAGACGATAAGTGTTTGGGTATTCGAAACTTGATCCTCGGAGGATATCATCCAAGGGATATTCAAATAGTGGCAGCCTTCGACATTGACAGCCGAAAAGTAGGAAAGGACTTATCAGAAGCCATCTTCGCCCCTCCCAACAGTGCTCCCAAAATGGTTGAAGTGCCCCCCACAGGTACAATAGTCTCTAAGGGGCCCGTTTTGGACGGTGTTGGCGAATATACGGGGCGCGTTATTCAAGTTAGCAATCTGCCCGAGGCGGATGTTGCGCAAGTGCTTCGAGAAAGCGGCGCCCAAATCGTGGTTAATTTGCTTCCAAGTGGTGCTGTTAAGGCTTCTGAGTGGTATGCTAGTCAATCTTTGAAGGCTGGATGTGCCTTTGTGAACGCAACACCGGCTTTCATTGCAAGCAACCCCAACTGGGCGAAACTTTTTGAGGAGGCTGGTTTGCCTCTTGTGGGCGACGATTTAATTGATCAGGTTGGTGCAACCACCATTCACAAGACTCTGCTGCAGCTTCTTTCTAGGCATGGCGTGCATGTGACTGAAACCTATCAGCTGGATGTTGGTGGTGGAACAGAGTCTCTTGATACGCTTGAGCGGACCCGCGAGCTTAAGCGAACAATAAAGACTGAAACGGTGAAGGCGGCGTTGCCCTATGAGGCGGAGGTTGTTGCGGGATCCACAGACTATGTGGATTTTCTAGGGAATAGACGTGACAGCTTCTTTTGGATTAGGGGGGTGTACTTCTGCGGTGCACCCATGCAGATGGACATACGCCTTTCAACCATTGACGCGCCAAACGCTGGTTCGGTTCTGTTCGATGTGATAAGAGCTGTGAAAGTGGCGTTGGATCGCAAAATGAGCGGGGCAATTCTTCCAATATGCGTTTACGCCTTCAAACGTCCACCAAAACTTGTCCCGTTAGAATTTGCTGAAAAAATGTTCGAAGAATTTGTGGCACAAGTTTCTCCAACACTTTGAGGAAGACGCTATGAAGTTAAGCTTCGACGAGGGGGACATTAGAACTCAGTTAGGCTTCAGCTATCGGCAGGAAAAGGGGAAAATTTCCCTTGTCGTAAAGGAGAACACACCATACTACCGGAGGCATGCTTCAAGACTAATCGAGGACGAGGTTATCTTGGACTTGGAAAATGCAAAGAGGAAGGTGAAGGAACTCGGCGACTGCGTTGTCTATTCGGTTTACAATCTATGGAAATCTGTGGATTTCTTTAAAGAATTGTATGTGAAAACTGGACTTGTTGGCGATTTAACCCTTCTAAATCATGGTTTCTTCTCAACCCAAAATGAAGGCGAGCTTTTCTGCACATACGGTCACGCTCACGAAAAATTTTTCGGAGAACTCTACATAGTTTTGAAGAACAAGTGTTTCCTTGTACTATCAGATAGAAGCACTTTTCAAAGTTTTGTGGTGTGGCTAAATGAGGGAGACTCGTTTTTCATTCATCCCCGTTTCATGCATAGGATGACGGTTCACCGAAAGGACTGTTTATTTTTGACGTTAGCTCCGGAAAAGGCTGGTCACGATTACCTTTGTGTCAAGGGGAGAGGCTTCCCCGTCAGCCTGTTCTATAACGCTGAGAAAAAAAGAGTTGAGATTAAAAGAAACCCAAAATTTGATGCATCATACAAAGCCGTGAAAAAGGTTAAGGAGATTGACGCTTTCAAGCTGATCGAAAGGGATCCTGAAAAGCTAAAGGATGTTCTTGAAGATCCGGAGAAAAATGCAAAGTTCTACTTTAATGGATAAATATGGGGCGTCATTAATGTCATCTTTAAGGCGGAAAAAAGTTTCAATAGCTATTCCAGCCTCCATAGTCTCAGATGTTCCTCATTTGAGGGAGAAAACATCTAAGATTGGCATGGTTGGCAGAGCTGCCGCAATCTTTGGCGTTGAGGAAATCATAATCTATAAGGATGAACCAGAAACGGATCAAAGAAGCGAGATAGACCTTATTGTTACATTGCTTCGCTACATGGAAACTCCTCAATATCTTCGCAAAAGGCTGTTTAAGTTGAGGCCTGAGCTGCGGTATGCTGGAATTTTGCCGCCGTTAAGGACGCCGCATCATCCTCTTGGTAAAAGGGCGGCTGATCTAAAGGTCGGAGAATATCGTGAGGGCGTAACGATTGCAAAAATAAAGAAGGGAACACTTGTGGACATTGGCGTTGAAAAGCCCGCTCTTGTGCTTAAGCGTATACCTATCGGCGAGAGGGTGACTGTAAAAATTGTAAGTGTTGGCGAACAAATTGCTGTAGATGTTATAGAACGCCAAAAGATCCCGTTTTATTGGGGATACACTGTTTCAGTTTGGGATGGCTCCTTTGGAAGTTTGATCAAAAGTGGACTGTTCGACTTGAAAATTGCCACATCAAGGTATGGCTCGGCTTTTATGGAAGTTAAAGACGAAATTGCTGAAAGATGGAAAAAAGCGGAAAAAGTGCTGGTGGGTTTTGGAGCGCCCGCACAAGGGCTTTTTGAGATAGTTAAACGTGAAGGGCTTAACCTAACGGATCTTGTGGACTTTGTTGTTAACACGATCCCGGGACAGTGGACTGAAACCGTGAGAACTGAAGAGGCGCTTATTGCTTCGCTTGCCGTCTTTAACTGTTTCTTAGGCTTTAAGGCTTAAATGCTTGTTCTCCATATTGTGTGCCTATGTATTTCGACATAGCTATGCCTTTAACTCTTTTTGCAACTACAACAATTGCTGTCCTTGCATTTGAAAAAGTTGAGAAAAAGCTCAAAAAGGCGTTTGAGGAAAAAGAGTTCCAAGTTAAAGATGCTATACTTCTTGTGGCAATGATAACGGCAACTGTTTCTGTTATGGCCTTCATTCCGCAAATGGCTATTATAATACTATTTCTCCTTGCATATTCTCTTTTGTTTTTCATCTTCACCTACATTTTCTCAGACTTTAAAAAAGCCTTAGCCAAGCTAGTCTCCGAAGCATTTTTTGCTGTAAGTTTTTTAATCGCAACAACAAGTCTTTTCACATTGTTCCCTGTCAACACGTTAGTTGCCTACGGAGCTGCAGCCCTCTATTGCCTGTGCGGTTTTTCTTTTATTGCCGCAATCTACGAGGAGGATAGACTACACAAAGGTGAACGTTGGTATCTCGCAGCCATGCCTTCAACATTGTTTGTTTTACTATACGTTTTCTTTAATAGAACACCATTATGGTTTCCATATTTGCAAAACGTCTACGGGCTTATTTTTGCAGTTTTGATAGTCCTTTATTTGGGGAGTCTTTTCACGTGGAAAACTTCACTGGTTTTCGCTGGTCTTTTGACGGTTGCAGACATAGTTCTTGTGCTGGTAACTGGATCCATGGTTTCCGCGGCAACGCATGTATCTGGTTTAAGGCTTCCAATCTTGGTTATTTTGCCAACTCTTCCACAAGTTGTGACCGAGGAAGGTGCGCTTTTTATGTCTCTCGGCTTAGGAGACTTCTTCTTTGCCGGGCTCCTAGCTTTGCAAGCTTACAAAAAATTTGGAAAAAATTTTGCGTTTCTCTCTTCGGCGGCAATGGCGTCTTCGTTTTTCATTTATGAAATGTTCATACTAAACTTTGGTGTGAGGGTTTTTCCAGGAACGTTGATGATTATAACCGGCTGGACGCCCGTTGCGCTTCTTAAATATCTAAAGGATAGAAAAGTTGCAAAGATGGGAGTCGAAAAGTTATAGATCCTCTTCGGTAATCACTTTGATTCCATGTTTTTTAAGAAGGGCTGCTGTTATCCCATCACCCTCAACTGTTTTTCCAGAAAAAGTTCCATTGTATATTCTTCCACAACCACATGAAGGGCTTCCCTGTTTTAATACAGCCTCTTTAACACCGAGCAGTTTGACTATTTTCAAGGTTTCCCTCGCTCCTCGAATGAAATTTTCCGTAACATCCCTTCCGGACTTCGTTAACACTTTCCCTCCAACAATTTCTGCTGGCTCCCTCGGAGTTGGTAAACCGCCAAGCTGTTCAGGGCAAACAGGAATCAGAAGTTCTATTTTTAATAGTTCAACGACTTTTTCGTTTCGGCAGTCTTTTCCGTCATAGCGGCATTTTATGCCCAATAAACATGCGCTGCAAAGCTTCATATCCATCGGTAACTAACTAGAATAGTCCCGTTTATAATTCAAACTCTAAAGTCTAAAGAATCGTGGATGTTGATGATTTTTAACCGAAAAGCGCACTTAGACCTTCAAGCGCGGCTTCTTCTTTAGCTTTCTCCTCTTCCTCTTTCTTTTTCTTCTCCTCTTCTTTTGGCTTAGATTCCGCTGCTGGGGCCGCCGCTGCGGACACTGGTGCCGCTACCGGTGCAGCCATCATTGCTGGGGCTGACTTGATGACTTCGTCTATGTTAACTTCTGCTAGGGATGCCACTAAAGCTTTAACTCTCACAGCGTCAACATTCACTCCTGCGGCTGTCAAAACTTGTGTTAAGTTTTCCTCGTTTATTGGTTTTCCAGCTTTGTGTAGGAGCATTGCCGCATATATGTACTCCACCCTTTTTCACCTCACACCTCTCTTAAGCCTTTTTTGGTTCTTCTTCCAAATTAGGAATTCTCATACTTAAACTTAACATCTCCATGTAAGCCTTCCTTATAAGGTCTTCTATGGTTTCCTTCGTTGGAATGGCCGCTCCAAGCGAAAGGGCGTAGGCCTCCTGATACGCGATTTGTAACAGAACTTGTATGTTTTCTTTTGTTGGGTAAGCGATGCCAAGCGAAAGTTTAAAGGCTTCTGCGTGGGCGTTTTCGAGCTGCTTTTTGGTTTCCTCCACATTTATTTTGAGCTGTTCTCCCTCTATTATTAAGCCATCATCATATACGACCTTTAAGGTTAATCCAGCCTCAACAGCCTTTATCCCAAGTTTTGACAACACGCTTGCAAGCCTTTCTGAAATGACATCTCCTTTTCGAGCTACAAGAGTGTCCTTCGTTATCCAAACGCTTCCAGACTCAATTCTCGTCGGTAAACCAACAGCATTTAACTGGCTTATTATTGGTCCCGGGGGCTGACCAGTGTTTCCAGCGGGTACAATGATGTCAAAGGATGCAATGTCGCCTGCCTTTGCGATCATTCGCACCTTGCCCTTTTCGAGGAGCGACGCTAACTTGAATGGGTTCATATCTGTAAAGAGGAAAATGTTTGGTCCGGTCAAGTACTTCTCTAACTTTTTCAGTTCAGGTTTTTCCTTTACATTCTCAATAGCCCTTTTTATCAACGTGTTTTTTGCAACGCGCATATGGGCTTCTTTCGCCAGCTTTTTCTTTAACTCTTGAAGCTGAGACGCCCTAACTTTTTGAAGGCTTGCTACCCCTACCACCTTGTACCGTTTAAGAAGTTTTGAAATCTCTTCAACTTCAGCGGCCTTCTCTTGCAAAACTAATTGAGATGGCAACCGTTTTCCCTCTTACAATTTAATCTTTACAGGAGCACCCATTGTTGTTTTAATGTGAATTGATTTTATGTTTTTTATTCCCCTTTTCATTTTTCCCTCGATAACCTTTAGTATTGTCTGTATGTTTTCCGCCAGTTCCTCCTCATTCATGTTCTCCGTTCCTACACGACACTGTATCACGGGTTGGTTGCGCATTCTGATGACAACTGTTTTGCGGTACTTGTTAAGCAAGCTTTCTATATCGGCTGTTGGTGGAACTGGTATTGGCATTTTTCCCCTAGGACCCAGCACAGCGCCTAAAACTTTGCCCACAAGGGGCATTAACGGAGCTTCGGCGAGGAAAAAGTCATATTCGTTGGCAATTTTTCGCGTTTCCTTTTTCTTGCCAGCAAGAGCCTCCAGCTCTTCTTTATCGATCACTAAGTCTGCGTTAGCCCTTTTCGCTTTAAGCGCCAGCTCCCCTGTGGCGATAACACACATTTTGTTTGGTTTTTCCGGCGGTGGATGGGGCAGCTCAACGTTTTCTTGGAGCCTGCCCTCGGGGGATTTCATGTCTATATCCTGTAAGGTCACTATAAGCTCCACTGACTGGGTAAAGTTTCTTTTTCCAGTTTTTTCTTTAACCTCTTTCAATGCGTTTATGATGGTTTTAGGTTCTATTGACATTTCGTTGGGCGCCTCGTGCCATTGATGGATTATTAAGCCATTATAAAAAGGTTCTCTTAGGCTTCGTTTTCGGCAAACATTTCGTCATATTTCCCAGCGTCGATTTCCCTTATGACTTCCTTCGGGTCTTTTCCTTCGACGGTAACTCCCATGCTCACGCATGTTCCCAAGACTTCCTTGACGGCTGCCTTCAAAGTTTTCGATAGGAGCTCTGGACGCTTTATTTTCGCTATGCGTATAAGCTGTTGCATTGAAAGGTTTCCAACTTTCTGTGCTTTCGGGTTTCCTGAACCCTTTTCAATTTTGAGTTCGCTTACAATTAAAGCGGAGGTTGTTGGAACTCCAACGTTAACCTCAAACTGTTTCGTCTCGGGGTCCACAATAACCTTAACTGGAACTTTCATTCCAGCATAGTCTTTTGTGAGCTCGTTTATCTTGTTCACAACCGCTAGAACATTCACGCCCAAAGGGCCAAGCGCTGGCCCCAATGGTGGACCTGCTGTTGCTTGCCCGCCGCTTACAAGAAGCTCCACAACTTTTTTCTCACTCATTTTCGCTCACCTTTAGGTTTTCGCTTTCTCAACAAGCTTCACGTAGTCTGCGTGAACGGTTATCGGAAGCGTGAAGGTTGCCTCTAAGAGTTCTAGGGTAACTTCCTCTTTAGCTTTATCAATACGTGTTATTTTGGCGCGCATTCCCTTAAATGGGCCACCAGTAACCTCCACAATATCGTTTTCGTTCAGTTCTTCGATTACGGGCTTTCTAACAATGTATTTTTCAATTTCTGAAAAGTTTACAAAGTCTGGAACCTTTGACTTTACATGTTTAATGCCCATTATAGCTTGCTCCACAAAGTGAGGGCCTTCTGCCTCCATGAATATGTATCCTCTGAGGGTGTCTGGAACGAGAATGGCCTTTATTGGTATCTTGTTTAACTCTATTCTAGCGGCCACAAGCTTGGCCACGTTTTTTTCCTGTCCTGTTGTTATTCTCACTGCAAAAATTTTTGTTGGATTTTTTTCCATAACTCAGTCATCCTTGACGCTCTACATTTGGGAGAACGGAGCTGTTAACAATTTTATAATAAAACCTATAAGTCCAACAATGCTTATACCTAAAAAGCATATTTTTATTGACAGCCATAACTCGCTTTTCCCCGGTTTCACCGCTAACTTTAGCGTTTTAGCACATTGTTCTAGGAAGGATCTTAGGCCCATTTTGTTTACCAGCAGTTTGATAGTTTGCTTGCGTTTCTATTAACTTTTCTATTAAGGAATTTGATCCTCGTGTTAAACCTTTTGGATTTTTAGATGCATTTCTTCAAGAGTTTTGACGAGACGCTGTTTGTCTTCACCCCTTATTCCTTTCCAGTCTAACAATGCCAGTTCAACTTTTTCCAGCGTTTTTTGAAGGCACTGGCGGAGGACTTCTTTGTCAACTTCTTGAATTGCATACTTTGGAATTATGTGGCCGAAGGCTATGTTGCTTTCTAAAGCGATCTTTGTGAATTTTTCGTTATAATGGGGGCCACCAATACCCAGTGCTGCTGGGGCGTCCCTTTTTTCAAAATTTGAGATGGTTTCCATTGCCGCATGAGCTATGACTTTTGCGGCTTCTATATCTGTCCATTGTTTTGGTGTGCTTCCCAGTTCGACGAACATGGTTGGTCTATCTAGAGAGGGACCGTGATGGGTACATTCATAGGACACCTTGTAAGCGAGGCCTTCTTCTTCGGTCAAGTGCGCCATGGTTTTTAGAGCTGTTCTCATGGCGTTTGCCGGGGCAACCGAAAGTTTTCTAGAAATTCCGCCCAGCTCTGCTTTTCCGAAGTTGCCCGGTGTGTGCACTGAAAGAGTGGGTATTCCTTTTTCGCTGCTGTGCCTTGAAAGAAATATGATAAGTTCAAGGGTGGGTGAAAAATCAGTTATGTTTTGGGCATAAACTAACTCCTCGTCTAGCACGACCAGCCTTACTTCCTTTCTATACTCTTTGAGTACATAAACCTGCGCTTTGAAATGCTCTTTGCATAGTTCGAAGGGATAATTTTCCAAAATCCGGTTTGCAATATTCATGCTTGCTGGGTCTTTGGTGGACGCAACTAGCAAAATCAATAGTTTTCCCCCGTTGCATGTTGCATTTCGACCAGAAAACCTTTTCCACAAAACTTATAATAGTTGGTGAAGTTTGAGTTTCACGCGTGACGGTGCGAGAATGCATCTAATCAGTTTTAAAGAGTTGTCTGGTCAGCAGCTTATGGAAATAATTGACAAGGCTATTGAGGTGAAGCATAACCCAGAAAAGTATCGAAAAGCCTTGGACGGCAAATCTTTAGCCATGATTTTCCAAAAAACCTCAACCAGGACCAGAGTTTCTTTTGAAGTTGCTATGACTCAGCTTGGGGGGCACGCTCTCTATATTGATTGGCGGACAACAAACTTTACGATAGCAGATATATATGACGAAACTCAGTATTTGTCACGGAACGTTGATTGTATAATGGCGAGACTTCTCCGCAACGCTGACCTGCAAGTTATGGCTAAAGCCTCCAGAGTTCCCGTCATAAATGGATGCGACGAAAAGTATCACCCAAGTCAAGCAATAGCTGACCTCATGACCATGAAGGAGAAAAAGGGTAAACTGAAAGGACTGAAATTGGTTTACATTGGCGTGCACAACAATGTTTGTAACTCGTTAATAGAAGGATGCACTAAGACGGGTGTCAAAATTGTTACGGTTACACCGATCTTTAATGAACCTTCGAGGGATGACGAGCTTCTTGAAGAGGCTAAGAAGACGGGGTTGTATGAAACGACGCTCGACGTGAAAGAAGCCTTAAAAGATGCGGATTTCGTCTATACTGACACTTGGGTTGATATGGAATTCTTTAACGATCCAAAATATGCGGCTGAGAAGGAAAAGCGCATCAAACTTATGATGCCCTACCAGGTAAACAAAGAACTGCTCAAGGGAAGCAACGCCCTCATAATGCATGATATGCCAATCCACAGGGGATATGAGATAAGCGCCGACGTAATTGAAAGTCCCAACTCAATAATTTATGAGCAAAGTGAAAACAGGCTTTATGCGGCTAAAGCCATACTGTTGAAGCTTTTGGGAACTTTCTAGCGGTTTCTTAGTTCTAAAGTAAGAAGGTTTCGCTCATGTTGTATAGAAAAGTTTATAAGGAAGAGATTTTTGCGGCTCATTTTAGAGGATAGAAAGAAGTATGCGTAGTTGGCCAAATAGGCCAAACACCATGTTCGGTCCCGTCCTGAGTTCGGACGATAATGTTGGGTGTTCGATATGGGCATCCACATTATCGCCGAATTTCGGGGCGTGGATCCCCGAAAGCTTTCGAGAGTGGAAGATCTGCGACCGATTTTGGATAGGGTAGTCGCTAAATCTGGCTTGCATGTTGTTTCTTCAAGTTTTCATCAATTTGAGCCTCATGGTGTTTCTGCCATATACCTTCTAAGTGAGTCGCACTTGAGTGTCCACACATGGCCGGAGTACGGTTATATGGCTTTGGACATTTTCACCTGTGGGGATGATGGCCCAGCCTTAAAGGCTTTTGAACTGTTAGTAGAAGAGTTTAAGCCTAAAAGTGTTGAAAAGCGCGTTATAAGGAGGGATGTTTATGGAGAAGGTTGAAACAAAAATACTGTATGAACTTGCTTCGTCCAAGAAAACTTTCTGGGAACTTCTTGATAGAGTTAATGCTCCCCTTAAGGATTTTGTGGCAGCCTTAAAAAGGCTTAATGAAAATGCTTTGATAGCTGCCGACGAGGCTGGCTTTTCTCTTACTGATATGGGTAGAGGCCAAATAAAATTAGAGAGCTTGAGTTTTGAGGCCAAGCCCTGTCCGTTGTGCCGTGGTAAACGAATAATCCCAGAGGCAAAATTCAAGGAAGTTCTAGACGAGTTCAAAAGGATAGCCCAAAAGAGGCCAAGTCCAACCGTCAACTTTTTCCAGGGATACATGCTTGAAAGCGATGTTGTTGCAAGAGCAGCCCTCATGCATTATTATGGCGATTTAGCTGGGAAAAATGTAGTCTTGATTGGCGACGATGATTTGTTAAGTGTTGCTTTAGCATTGACAAGGCTTCCTTCTCGAATAACAGTCTTAGACATTGATAAACGGTTGGGCGAATTCATAGGATCGATCAACAGAGAGTATAGCTTCAACATTGAATACGTAGAATACAATGTTGCTGATCCACTGCCTACGGAACTACTGGGAAAGTTTGATGTATTCTCTTCTGAACCCCTTGAAACTTTGTCCGGTTTAAGAGCTTTCCTAACGCGCGGCTTGGCTTGCTTAAAGGAGAATGGTGTCGGCTATTTTGGCTTGACTCTCTACGAAGCTTCTCTTAAAAAGTGGTTAGCTGTTCAAAGGCTCTTGTCGAGGATGAACTGTGTTGTCACCGATATTATTCAAGGGTTCTCGGTTTATCCGATGGATTATGGTACCGCGAATTATGAAGAGTTTGCCTACAATTTGGGCTTTAAAGTTGGCAGGAATCTCGGGGTTAACTGGTACAAGTCTGCCTTGTTTAGGTTTGAGGTGCTTGGCAAAGCGAAGCTTCCAATGAGTGCCAATAAAAAGTTGAGGATTCAGTTTGTTGACAAGGAGGAAGATTTAACTCATCCCGCATTGTATCATAAGTTTAAGGATGGTTCTTGAAACAAGGAGTGCTGAAAGTTTAGTTGCTTTTGGCAAGTGGTGTTTATGCCTTCTCGCAAAATGAAGTCTTCCAGCGTTCTTCTTGAGAGCTTAAAAATCCGACGTGCAAATGAGTCAGACTTGCAGCAGATTGTCAAGTTATCCGAGAAGCTTGGGAAAGATGAAAGCACCATGGACTCTATGGTTTCACCATTGCCGAGCGAGTTTCAAAATCCGAAATGGATTCTCAAAAACATTAAAGGTGAAAACACCGTTGTCTTCGTCGCTGAGACCAACGGGAAAATCGTAGGTTATTCTTTAGGATGGATTAGTCAGCCTTGGTCATACAAAGCTAAAAGAGGGTACATTTGCGACTGCTTTGTTGAGAAATCCCATAGACGTCAGGGTATCGGCAAGGCTTTGGTGAAAGCTATGCTTGAATGGTTCAAGGATAAAGGTGTGGAATGTGTGGAAGCAGACATTTACTCCAAGAACATTCCATCCTTAGCTTTATTTAAGGGCTTAGGCTTCAAGGAAGTTTCAAAAAGGCTCCGTCTAACGTTCAAAAGATAATAATTTTGGTCACCTAATAATCATTTCCACGAACTTTTCCGGCTTGAACTCTTCAAGGGCGTCATAGCTCTGTCCGGTTCCAACAAAAATTATTGGTTTTCGTGTTACGTATGTTACGCTTAGGGCTGCTCCTCCTTTGACATCTGCATCAACTTTTGTTAATATAGTTGCATCTATGCCTACGTTTTTGTGAAATTCCTCTGCCTGAACAACCGCATCGTTGCCTGTCAACGCATCCACAGTTAGAACTGTCAAGTCTGGGTTTACTACACGTTTAATTTTTGCGAGTTCGTTCATGAGGTTTTTGTTTGTCTGCATTCGTCCAGCGGTGTCGATTAAAACTGCATGTATCCCATGGGCTTTTGCATGGCATATCGCGTCATATGCCACTGCCGCAGGGTCCGCACCATACTTGTGTTTTATCATTTTTATACCTAGCCGTTTGGCATGGGTTTCTAGCTGTTCGATGGAGCCAGCTCTGTAGGTGTCGCTGCACGCCAAAACAACAGTGCAACCCTTTTTGTTTAACAAATGGGCAACTTTAGCTATAGTTGTGGTTTTACCCGTGCCGTTAATTCCAACAAAAAGAGCTACAAATGGTTCATTTTTCTTTCTTTTTTCTTCAACAGTCTTTAAAAAATCTATTCTCTCGTTGGTCGTCATGATTTCAAGGAGTACTTCTCGAAGGTTTTGCTCTACAATTTTTCTTTTATCCTCAATTCTCTTAATTTGTAGTCCGTTGAGACGTTTTTCCATTTCCTCGCAGATGCGCTCCGCCACTGGCACCGCTACATCGTTCTCTATTAGGGTTAACTTAAACTCTGAAAGAATTGGGCGGAGGTTTTCGGCTTTAAGCTCTGTGGTTGTTATCTTGTTTACTAGGCTGCTTAAACCGGACTTAAGCCTTTCAAACATCCTTGGCGGGCGTCTCCTTCCTTAACATGACTGCCAGTTCTTCGAAGCGCTCCCTATCCTCGTTAATCTTATCTATAACTTGTGAGAGCTGCTGCTGAAGGGAGGTTCTGCTTTTTTCTAAATCCTCAAGCCTTTTTCTAATGATTTCCTTTGCCTCTTGAATGTTTTTTTCAACTGAGACGCCGGCGCCTATGCCAACTGTAATCCTGTCCGGGTTTTCAAGTCGCGCCCTTATGAAAGAGTTCCCACCTATGGGAATCAGCAGTTCAGTGTTTTCTTTCTGTTTTTCTAAGCCTTCAAGCGTCATGTTAGCATAGGTTAAGTCTGTTATGACGGCGTTCACCATGTTTATTCTGGCTTGTAGGGCTTCAGCTGTCTGCTCTAGGATACGCATTTCGACGCTAAGTCTTCGCAGTTCCTCTTCAACTTTGCCCGCCAATTTTACCTTCTCCAGCCAAAAGTTTTCTTATTAACGGGTCTTCAACCTCGCTGGGTGCGATTTCCTCGACCCTTTCTATTTTTATGTGGAAACGTTTAACCCGGTGTTTGCTGCCCAACTCTGTGTAAACCTTTTCTATGGCGTGCTCCGGCTTAATAGCCATCACTTCTTTCTCAAAAGGGGTTTTCCAGTTTGGTTTTCGAATCTCACCTACAATCCTAAAGACTTTCACTTCACTCATCTTCCTTCACTACACCCAGAGCATGTCCAATTATAAACATTTCTGGACCAGTCGTCAAGGAACCAGCAACCGCAGCATGACTGTTGCAGATTAATCCCGTCCTCACGTAGGGTATGCCACAATTAACTGTACCCACATCCACAGGAACTTTCAACACCTCTTCCAAAAGCTTTCTCTCGGAGTCCTTCAAAAGCGGGTGCGCCAAAACCCCCTTGTTTGTTGCGACGGCTAGAGAGCCGACGTAGGGAAGCTGGGCAATTTCACCTGGAACAGCCTCCACGCCCAAAGTATCAGATATTCTTCTTATTTCAGACGGCTTCAGTCTTGGGTCTACTATGGCTCCGTGGTCATTTGCCAAAACCATGTTACCGTAAGCCGTCTTTTTTGTCTCCATGATTGCTATGTTTCCATCGAAGACTGATTTTATTGCCTTTATTTCCTCGTCTTTCACAAAATGTGGAAGCAGAATTCCATTAGAGTTTGCACATGCCAATGCACCAACCAGAACCGAGCCACCTATGTTTGTGTGTACAAGTTTAACTTTAAGCCATTCTGCCATTTTTTCAGCCTTTTTAACTGGGACAAATTTTGGAACAATAAGCATTCTTTCATTGGCTAGTAGGTATACACCTATGCTTGCGCTTCCAAAGAGACTTGTTAGGTAAATTGCCAAACTCAGTCTCCTTCGGCTAAATAAACCGTAACATTCCCTTCTTTATCCTTCGCGGCTCTTACGCGGATTTTTCGCGGGGGATTTTCTATGCCTCTGCTCCAAATCTTCTCGTTTACTTCGCTACTTATAATAACCCTTCGAGGCGTTTCCTCTTCTTCCTCGTTTCCTCTTTTAGCTTCCAGTTTCATATGTCGTTTTATAAAATCCCGAATTATCCTAATGGCTTTAGGCGCCCTTTTGTTGGGAGGCACAATCCATGCCTTTCCAAGGGGGATTGTGTAAAATCTTTCTTCTATAATTTCCTCTTCAATCATTTCTTCTTTTGCTGGAGGTTTAGCTTCTTCAGCTTTTTCTTCTTCGGCAGTTTCAACTTTCTCTAGGGCTTCTTCGCTGTTTTTCTCAGTTGCGTCCTTCACTTTTTCAACGTGCTCTTCGTTAGGCTTTCCTTCCTCCGTTTTCATGTTCCTCACCTTAAGCCTTTATTTTTCTAACTCTCCAATGTCTCCTTTTAGGGTGAGTTCTAAATTTTCCAGCAGTTTTGGCGATAACCCATGTTGGAACAGCTCTTTTTACTTTTCCAGCTTTTGCCAGCCTTCTCTTCTTTGCGGGGGGCTTGAACCTAGCCATTCTCAAATCCTCCTTATTTTTATCTCACGTTTTTGGGACTGTAGTTGGACGAGGATTTGTTTGAGCTGTTCATCCGTTAGTGGAATTGGAAGCCTCCCCATTTGGGCTAATTGAATTAGCTGCAGTTCAAGTTGAGCTGTGAATTCAGGTTTTACAAGCTTGAGGTTTGCCAGTCTCTGTCGAGCTTCAGGGGTCAAAATGCTTTTCAATATAGCTTGTTTTTGAAGTTCAAGTTGCTGTTCCATTTGGGCTTTCCGCTGCTCTTCAGCAAGTTTTCGCTGTAAAGCCAAGAGTTTTCTTTGACGTATCTCTTCAAGTTCATCCTCCGACATTGTATTTACCCGCTCTTCTGATATTTCTCCAACTCCGGCATTTTTTTCAACAAATCCTTCATCACTTCGTCAGCTATTTCCTCAAGGAGCTTTCGTCCTTCCTTTGTTATTCGTCTTCCCTTGTTCTGGTATTTCTCGACCAGGCCTGCCTTTTCAAGCTGTTGAAGCACCTTTCTTATAATTGCGCCACTAGCTTTGACGGCATGTTCAGGTCTGACGCCAAAATCTTTTCTTCCACCGTATTCGGCGCGTAGCTTCTCTATACCTATTGGTCCATGGACGTAAATTTTGCGAAGCAACGAAGCACAACGCACATACCACCAGTCCGGATCATCAGGTGGTCTCTGCACATGTGCACCTGTTTTAACATTGTTTGCCCACGGTGGTGGTTTAACTTCGTCGATGTTCTCCTTTATGTAATCTGCTAGTCTTTGAATGAATTCTTGAGCTGGAACGTCATATGGTGTTGGCAACTCTTTTTCCTCGTTTTGCTCCTTCAGTAATTCAACAAGCCCAATATAAAGGCTTTCACTTTCCAGCGGTTTTTCTTCGTCGCTTGTAAAGGATAAACGTGTGTCCTCTAACCTCCACAAGTTCTGCTTCTGTGCGTCGGGAAATTTCCATGGCTATGTCTGCAGTTTTTGCCTCTTTTAAAGCAGTTCTTAAAACCTTAACCTTGACCACTTCCCTAGCCTTCAACTGCTTCTCAATCTCCTTTACGATTTCTTCCGAAACTTGCCCTTTACCAACCCACACTGTAGGCTTCTCAGCACCAAATTCTCTTTTTATGCGCTTTCTCATACCGGCGGTAAGCTTACTCACCTTGGCTTTTCCTCCGCAGAGGTATTCGCATGTACCCACCGCATTTAAGACACGTGATAACTACGTGGGGCTCCCGTCGCTGTTTAATACGCACACGACAGCTAACGCCGGGTAAGATAAAGCTTTTGCAGCGGCGGCAAACCAAGCGCCTATACTCGGTTGGCAAGCGCACCCTAGCCGCCATGGCCACGCGGCGCGCTACATCCACGTAACGCTGAGCCAACTGCGGGTCTTCCCTACATGTTTCGATGGCCAAGCGAAAAAGCGTATGAATGCGCTGTTTTGCTATACGCTTGATAGAGGTGTCCATGTTCACTAATCCGACATTTTATTGTCGCCCATTATGGTGCGGGGGGTGGGATTTGAACCCACGAAGGCCTACGCCAGAGGATCTTAAGTCCTCCCCCTTATCTTAGGCTGGTCTAAGCCCCAACAGCCTATTTAGACCTGGCTCGGGTACCCCCGCACCCGCAATACTCCAAAAGATTTTCCAATGTTTAAGTTTTCCGTGTCAAAACACATTTAAGATTTAAAGGGTCGCTATTCTATTGGGCGGGTAGCCTAGCAAGGATAGGGCGCAGGCCTCCTAAGCCTGTGGTCGTGGGTTCAAATCCCACCCCGCCCGTTTTTAAGAATAGCGTTTTTCTAAAACAGCTTTTTAGAATGCGTAGGCTTAGAAAAAATTGGGGTTTAGAATTCTTCGCTTTCTGTTTCACTTGGTTTCTTCTCTTTCTCCTTTTCCTCTTTTGGTTTTGAGGCTGCTATGACGTCGTCTATGCGTAGGATCATCGATGCGGCTTCTGTTGCTGATTTGATGGCTTGTTCTTTGACTATGGCTGGTTCGACGACGCCGTTGTCAAACATGTTTTCTATTTTTCCTGTGAACACGTTTACGCCCATGAAGTGGCCGTCTGTTTTTTCGTGTGCTGCTCTTAGTTCGACAAGTATGTCTATTGGCTCTAAGCCGGCGTTTTCTGCGAGGGTTCTTGGGATCACCTCTATTGCGTCTGCGAAGGCTTCGATGGCTAGCTGTTCTCTTCCGCCAACTTTGGCGGCGTAGTCTCGTAGTTCTTTGGCTATTTCAGTTTCAACTGCTCCTCCGCCCGCCACGATTTTGCTGTTTTCTATAACGTCTGAAACCACTGAAAGGGCATCAGTCATGGCCCGTTCTGCTTCGTCCACCATCCTTTCGAGGCCAGCCCTTATGAGTATGCCGACTGAGCGGGGGTTCTTGCAGTCTTCAACAAATATCATTTTGTCTTCGCCGATTTTTCGCTCTTCAACAAGGCCGGCGGTGCCAAGATCTTGAGTCGTCAAGTCGTCGAGGTCCGTAACTATCCTTCCACCTGTGGCTCTTGCAAGTTTTTCCATGTCCGACTGTTTGACCCTTCTGGCGGCCAATATGCCTTCCTTCGCCAGGAAGTGTTGGGCCATGTCATCTATGCCTTTCTGACAGAACACCACATTGGCGCCTGCGGCCTTAATCTTGTCAACCATTTCCTTCAACATTTTGGTTTCCTGATCCAGGAATGCCTTCATTTGAGATGGGTCGCGGATACGTATTTCAGCGCTGAACTCGGTTTTCTCAATCTCCAATGGGCAGTCCAGCAGCGCAATCTTTGCATTTTCAATCTTCTTAGGCATTCCAGGGTGAACAACTTCTTTGTCGATGATTACGCCTTTCACAAGCTGGGATTCGAAGAGGCCTTTTCCAGTTTTCTTTATGATTTGGATGTTGTCTATGTCGGCGATTCTTTTGTCGCCTCTTTGTTCGACTATTTGTTTTACGGCGTCTATGGCTATTTCCGCTAAATGCTCCTTGGCCGGGCCTACTGCTTTGCTTGCCATAGAGGTGAGCGCCACTTTGCGGAGGGTCTGTCTGTCTTCAATGTCCACGGGTTTGGCTATCCGATTTATGACTTCGATGGCTTTTTGGGCGGCTTTTCTATAGCCGCTTACAACTATTGTTGGATGGATGTTCTGGTCTAAGAGTTCCTCAGCTTTCCTTAATAGTTCGCTTGCCAGAACCACGGCGGTTGTTGTTCCGTCGCCGACCATGTCGTCTTGGGTTTTAGCCACCTCAACCATCATTTTCGCCGCTGGGTGCTCCACCTCTATCTCGTTTAAAATAGCGGCGCCGTCGTTGGTTATCGTTATGTCGCCTAGGCTGTCAATGAGCATTTTGTCCATTCCACGGGGTCCAAGCGTTGTTTTCAAGACTTCGCCTATAATACGGGCAGCCATAATGTTGTTTCTCTGGGCTTCCCTTCCACGGCTTCGGGCTGTCCCCTCTTTTAGGATTAGTACGGGCTGTCCTGAAGCGGTTGTTGTTAAGTAAGCCATATCACCTTTCCTCCGTTAGATGTTAAAAGGCTTATGCGTGGTTTAAGCAAAAATGTGGTAACATATAAACTTTTACTTGCCCTTAAACGGGATTTAACCTAGGGTTAAGTGTTCTAAGAGAATCTTCACACCTATAACGACTAAGATTAATCCACCTAACACTTCAATCTTGTTTACATGTAACCGTCGCAGTTTATCACCAAGGAGCGCACCAGCTAGCGAAAGCGTAAAAGTCACTATTCCAATAACTATTATTGGGGTGGCTGTCTGCACTTTTAGGAAAGCGAAGCTTAAGCCCACAGCTAGGGCGTCTATGCTTGTGGCTATTGAAAGGGCTAGGAGTACATATGCAGTTAATGGTTTTGTTTTTTCAAGAGTTTGTTGTTTAGTCGCTTCGTAGATCATTTTGCATCCAATTAAAAGTAGAAGCCCAAACGCAATCCAATGGTCAAATCCAGCTATAAAGTCCAGCATTTTCTCGCCTGTCATCCATCCAAGCACAGGCATGAGCATTTGGAAGGTTCCGAAGGACGAAGCCATTTTTAGGGCGTTTATTCCGCTGTCTCCTTTAGAGCATACTCCGTAGGCTACAGATACGCTGAAGGCATCCATGGCGAGGCTAAAAGCCACGGCGAGAGTTGTTGCCGCGTCCACGCATGTACACCCCTTCTAAGATTTGCAAATGGCTTTTTCTTGGGAACTGTTTAAATCTTGCTGTAATTTCACTATTGTCTGGTGAAGGGCTTGCGAGTTTCGGTGCGCTTTTTCACTACGCTGCGGGAAATAACTGGCAAAAGAGAAGAAACCCTAGAGTTTCCAGAGGGGGAGCATGTCACTTTAGCGAGTGTTTTAAAGCGACTGTCTGAGCGTTACGGAAAAGGCTTTGTGGAATACGTTTACGACAGCAAGACCGGCGATGTCAAAGGTTTTCTACAGTTCCTTATAAATGGACGAAGCGCATCAACCCTTAAAGGGCTAGAAACCGAACTTGCAGACGGTGATGTTTTAGCCATTATACCGCCCGTGGGCGGAGGATAAACAAGCTTTTAGCCAATTATGTTTTGCTGGAAAATGGTTTGATGTGAAAGTTTATTTTCTCTAGCCCCTTCCCTCTAGAGTCTTAGCCTTTTGGGTGAAACTAGCTGACGAGCGTCAATAGCTTTTGATTTCGGGTTTGCCGTTGTTTCGTTTGGAAACGTTTAATTAATTGGTTTGATGTAAGAGCTGTGCAGATGGAAGGATAAGATTTGAGCGAAGATTTGGCGAAACTTCCCCCACAGGTTCAGGAGCGCCTCTTAAGGCTTCAACAGCTGCAGCAGACTTTGCAGTCTGTTTTGGCTCAGAAACAGCAGGTGGAGCTGGAGTTGACGGAGATTGAGCAGGCTTTGAGTGAGCTGCAGAAGGTTTCCGACGACGCAGTTATATACAAGTCCATAGGCTCCTTGCTTGTTAGAACCGACAAGGCAAAGGTTACTGCAGACTTGAACGAAAGAAAAGAGTTGCTGAACATGCGGGCAACAGTTTTGGGCAAGCAAGAGGAGCGCCTGCGCAGTCAAATGAAAGAACTTCAAGCAAAACTTCAGCAGGACTTGGCTCCAATTTCGGGAACCCAGCCATAAACGCGTAAAATCTTGGGTGAAAGTTTGGAAGAGCTTGGTTTGCCAGAGCTTACGCCAGAACAGATTGAAGAGTTGTGTTCAATGGTTGAGGAGACAGCGCGAGAGTACATCCTATCAAAGGTTCCGCCTAAACGAGTTGAAACTTTAAATATAAGTGCTGACGTGGAAGCGGAAAACGGAAAACCCTTAACGTTAACTGTGGAGGTTGAATTGGTTCTCTCGCCTATCATGGGAACTTTTGACGCTCAAAGGCTTGCAGATGAAGCCGTGAAAGAATCCTTTGCCACAGCCGAAAGATACTTGAGGGAGTTGAAGTGTCGTTTACAGAAATAGCCAAAATATTGGATGAACAAAATGCCAAACATGTTGTTTTATTATGTCATCACAACGCGGACCCTGACGCCGTATGTTCGGCCTACGCCTTATCAAGCCTTATAAAACAATTTAGACCCCAAGCAACCGTGCAGATCGGGGCTGCCCAAAGCATCAGCCGCCTTTCAAAGCACATTCTGAAAAGTCTGCCCATAGACGTTGAAACGGACCCTAGCATTGAAAAGGCAGACACCATAATACTTATGGACACGAACACAGTACAGCAGCTTAACAACCTAGCCGAGAAAGTTAAGGCTTCAAGAGCCCCAATAATAGTTGTTGACCATCACGCGGCTCATCCAGAAACCGAGAAAATAGCTAGGCTATGCATAACAGATGAGAACGTTTCCTCAACATGTGAAATAGTCTACAATTTCTATAGGCATATGGGTGTGAAGATTGGAGAAAGCGAGGCTAAAGCCCTTTTTCTGGGAATTGCTTTTGACACACGCCACTTTGTTTTAGCCAGCTCATCGACATTGAAAATTATCGCAGAACTTATAGACTCTGGGGTTAACGCCCAAGAAGCGTTAGCTATGCTTTCACTACCAATGGATTTCTCTGAAAGGGTGGCAAGGCTAAAGGCTTGTAGAAGAGCTAAGCTCTTCAAGGTTGGCGAGTGGATAATCGCCATATCCCATGTGAGCGCTTTTCAAGCGTCAGCCGCCCGCGCCATAATCGATTTGGGTGCACACGTAGCTGTGGTTGGCGGGCAGAAAAACGACAGCCTTGAAATAAGCCTCCGTTGCACGAACGAGTTTCATGAAAAAACCGGCATCCACTTGGGCAGAGACATAGCTAAACCTTTGGGCGAATATCTCAAAGGCATGGGTGGAGGCCACGCAACAGCTGCCGGAGTTAACGGTTATGGCGAGCTTGAAGTTGGCCTCAAAAAATGTTGGAAACTTTTGAAGGAGCGTTTATCTCAAACCAAAATTTGAGTAGTTACTCTTAAATGAGAAGAAAGCCTTTAAGTGCCGTGGAAACCCGCATGGCAATAATCGAAACAAAAAACTTGACATACACATATCCAGGCGCTGCTTGGCCCGCAATAAAAGATGTCTCAATAAAAATTGAGAAGGGCGAATTTGCGTTGATCACAGGGCCAAGCGGCTGTGGGAAAACAACCTTATGTAGATGTTTTAATGGGCTTATCCCCCACTTTTATCAGGGCGAGTTGAAGGGCGAAATAACCGTTGCTGGACTGAGAGTGCAAGAGCATCCGGTTTACGAGTTGGCAACCCATGTGGGCATGGTTTTCCAGAACCCTGAAAACCAGCTTTTCGCATTATCAGTGGAGAAGGACGTGGCTTTTGGGCTTGAAAACCTTGGATTGCCAAGGGAGGAAATCCGCAAAAGGGTGGACTGGGCTCTTCAACTGACAGGCATATACGAGTTGCGGGAAAGGGCGCCTACAGAACTCTCAGGCGGACAGCAGCAACGCGTTGCCATAGCCTCAGTTTTAGCCATGCAGCCAGAAGTTATAGTTCTAGATGAGCCAACTTCGTTTCTTGACCCTCTTGGCGCCAAGAAAATTTTCGAGGTTATTTATGAGCTGAACAAGAAGCTTGGAATAACCATAGTGCTTGTCGAACACAGGTTGGATTTAACGGCGAAATATGCAGACCACATAATCATAATGGATGGGGGGCGCGTTGTTTTGGATGGAGAGCCCCACGCGATTTTAAGCTCTGAGGAAGCTCGACTCATTGGAGTTGGTATTCCAAAGGCTACACGCCTCTACCAAATGTTAAAGGCTGAAGGGGTAAAGCTTGGCGGGAAGGTGCCTCTTTCATCGGAGGAGATGGCTGAAAAAATTAGGGAGGCGTTCAAACGTCATGATTGAGGTTGAAGACGTCTACTTCACCTATCCAAGCGGTGTGGAAGCTTTGAAAGGAGTTTCCCTAACCATTCGGGACGGCGAATTTGTAGCTATAATGGGAGAGAATGGTGCTGGAAAAACAACTCTTGTGAAACATTTCAATGGACTGTTAAAGCCTACAAGGGGAAGGGTGCTTGTGGACGGGGTGGAAACCACAAAGGTTAGTGTTGCAACGTTGGCGCGTAAAGTAGGCTTTGTTTTTCAGAATCCAGACCACCAGCTTTTCTGCGAAACAGTAGAGGAGGAGATTGCCTTCGCCCTCAAAAATTTCGGTTTCAGCCCGGACGTGATAGAAAAACGCGTTGAGTGGGCGCTTAATCTTTTGGGGCTATCCCAATATAGGAAGACTTCTCCTTTCATGCTTAGTGGCGGCGAAAGAAAACGTGTCGCCTTAGCTTCCGTGTTGGCTTGGGACCCAAAAATACTGATTTTGGACGAACCCACCATCGGGCAGGATTATCAGCAGAAGGAAAAGCTCCGCCAGTTCATTTTACAAATGAACGCCCAAGAAAAAACCGTGGTCGTTGTGACTCACGACGTTGAGTTTGTGGCTGAATGCAATCCGCGGGTCGTACTTATGAGGGGCGGCAAAATCGTCGCGGATGGAGAAGCTAGGAAAGTGCTTACAAATCCAGAGATAGTGGAGCAAGCCTCCTTAGTGCCGCCGCAGATAGCTCAAATTTTCCTAAACCTTTCAGACCTAGGTTTCCCGAGGGATGTGATAGACATTTACGAGGCGAAGGAGTTCCTCACGAAAGCCTTCAAGGGGCTGAGATAATGAGTTTTTTTGATGGATTGCGTTTTAGAAGGGTTAGCTCGCCAATCCACAACCTTGACCCAAGAATAAAATTCATTTACGCATGTGTCATTTTTGCAGTGGCAATAATTTTCTGGCAGCTACTCCCCCTCGTAGTGCTTTTTGTCATGCAAATTCCATTCGTGCTTATTGCTGGTGTAAAAAGAGAATGGTTCCGTTCCATGAAGGGAGCAGCCTTCTTGGCATCAATAATTTTCTTCACAAACCTGCTTTTTCCCTTCATAAGCGCTGGTTACGTGATTACTTTTTCTTCTTTGGAGTACGCGTTAGCTATGACCATACGTTTTTTGGTGTTGGTGGGCTCCTTCTCCATATTCTTCTTAACCACTTCGCCGGATCATTTAGGACTAGCCCTAGAACAGTCGCGGGTGCCTTACGAGTTTTGCTTTGCCTTCACAACGGCGGTGCGCTTCGTTCCAGTCTTAGCCGAAGAAGCCCAGACAATAATGGACGCTCAAAAGGCAAGAGGATTAGAGCTTGAAAAAGGAAACTTTCTGAGGAGGGTGAGAAACTACATCCCAATACTGATACCATTGATTGTAAGCGCCATCCGCAGAAGTCTTGAACTTGCAGAAGCCATGGAATCCCGCGCTTGGGGAGCCACCAAAAAACGCACAAACCTGTACGTTTTGAAGCTGCGCCGCGAGGACTACCTTTTCGCGGCTATAACTGTTGCCATACTTGCTATAGCCATTTTTGTCCGCCTATGTTTCTATATACCTCGTTTAGAAGAAATTTTGGCGGGAATAGTTTAACCGCAAGACTTTTAACATAGACTCTAGTGTAAAGAGGTTTCACGGAGCTGGAAAACTTGAGATGGTTGAGGGCTGCGGCTGAAGAAATCATCTCAGGGATTAAAAACGCCATTGAAGAGCTTAACCCAAACGAGGTGGAACGTTTCATACAACTTCTATTAGCGGCGAAAGACAAGAAAATATTCGTTGTAGGCATGGGGAGAAGCGGCTTCGTGGGCAGAGCCTTCGCCCTACGCCTAATGAACCTAGGTTTCAACGTATACTTCCTAGGCGAAACCATAACTCCAGCTGCTGGAAAGGGAGATGTTTTGATCGCCATATCTGGGACCGGAGCCACAAAAATGGTTTTAACGGCAAGCGCAGCCGCAAAGGAGATAGGCGCCACAGTGGTGGCAATAACCTCCTTCCCAGAGTCGCCGTTGGGACAAATAGCCGACCTCGTCGTCACAGTTAAGGGTAGAACAAAAGCCGGATGGCCTCGCGAGGAAGATTATTTGGCTAGGCAACTTATGGGTGAGAGGGAGCCTCTAACGCCTCTTGGAAGCATCTTCGAAAATAACTGTATGGTTTTCTTGGACAGCCTAATAGTAGAGTTGATGCACCGCATGGGAACAACCGAAGAAGAGTTAAGGCGGAGACACGCCACTATAGAGTAGTCACTTCTAGGAGTGTGAGTGATATCCGGGCGAAGTGGAAAAAGAAGAGAATGCGCAGACAAAAGAAGAAAAGGCAGAAGAGAAGAGCTAGATACAAGTAGTATGATGTTTTATTGTTGATGTTGTGTTTTTAAGCGCGTTAAAGATTGAACATGCATATAGCTTATTAAGACTTGCGATAGTATATTATCCAGAAAAGCAGCCCAAACCCTAAACCACAAAAGGGAAAATAAAATGCCAAAAACCACTAAAAAGGCAAAAACAACCGAAGAAACAGAATTCAGCATAGTAGTAGAGGCAAAAGAGAGAAAACCAGCCGTCTTTAGGGAAGTTTACCCAATACAGGAGCCCTACGTCTATGCCGCTATAGTCAAGGATCCAGAAACCCAGAAAACCCGTTATGAGGTCATTGAGCCCACCCTGACAAAGGAGGAGGAAGGGCGTCTAAAAGAGGTCAAAAGCATTCTGATGGAAGAAATTGACGTAAACCTGAAGGAAATAGAAACCAAAGAAAAAGCCGAGGAGTATCTTCGCGAAAAAGCAAGGCATGTGATTAAAAAATACCATATAAAAATTCCAACAGAATCCATTGACAAACTCCTATACTACCTTACAAGGGACTTCATAGGCTATGGCAAAATTGACCCGTTAATGAAGGACCATATGATTGAGGACATTTCATGCGACGGCGTAAACATACCAATATATGTTTGGCACAGGTCTTACGAGTCACTGCCCACAAACATAATTTTCAGCGACGAAGCGGAACTCAACTCCTTCATAGTTCGCTTAGCCTATCTGGCAGGCAAAAACATTTCCATAGCTTCTCCAATCTTGGACGCTTCGCTGCCGGATGGAAGCCGCATACAATTAACATATGGAAATGAAATAACGAAGAGAGGCTCAACTTTCACGGTGCGCCGTTTCAGAGTGGACCCTCTAACAATTTCAGACCTCATTGCCTTTAACACGCTCTCGTCGGAGATGGCTGCTTACCTCTGGTACATTATAGAAAACCGCGCCTCAGTGCTTGTAGCAGGCGGTATAGCTGCTGGAAAAACAACCATGCTTAACTGCTTATCCATGTTCATAAAGCCTGAAATGAAGATCGTAAGTGTAGAAGACACTCAAGAGCTTAATTTGCCCCATGAAAACTGGATTCCATCCGTTGTTAGGGAAGGCTTTGGATACGACAACAAAAGCGCCATAACCCTATTCGACCTTTTGAAAGCAGCTGTACGACAGAGACCAGACTACATAATTGTAGGCGAAATCCGCGGCGAAGAAGCTTACACGCTTTTTCAGGCTATGGCGACGGGGCATCTTGGAATGTGCACCATTCACGCAGAATCCGTGGAAGCCGTGATAAACCGCCTCGAGTCTGAACCCATGAATATTCCAAAGCCCCTCATAGCTATGATTGACCTCGTAATGGTTATGGCGAGAACCGAAATCGAGGGAAAGCCGGCTAGAAGAACAATTACGGCAACGGAAGTCCTCGGGTTTGATGTGAAAACAAGTAACATATTGACGGAGGAAGTTTTCCGGTGGAAGCCAAAGAACGACGCATTCGAGTTTCTGGGTCACAGCTCCCTCTTGGAGGAGCATATGAGAAAGATGGATTTAAGCGAAGACGACGTTAGACGGGAGCTTTATCGCAGAAAAACGGTTCTCGAATGGATGGTTAAGAGAGGTATCCGCAGATACACGGAAGTAGCCAATGTAATCCGTGAATACTACACCAACCCGGCGAGAGTTTTCCAAAGAGCAAGGATGGGGCTCAAATGAAAAGGGCGAAAATATCTGAAACTTTTAAGAACTTCTACAATCATCTGCTGTTGCAATTTAAAAGGCTCAAAACCAAAGATGAAAAGATTATAAATGAAAGTGGCAGCCGCAACGTGGAGTTTAAGGCTGAAAGTCTTTCTTCCATTGCTTACAGGCTTGTTGGCGGAAGAATTGGACCAATTCTGCCTCTTTTTCAAGATTTAAGCATACATCTGCAAAGGGCTGGAATTAAAACCAGTTTTAGAGCCTATGTCAGCTTAACGGTTTTTTCAACAGCCATAACCGCGCTAGCCGTCTTCATATGTGTACCATGCGTGCTCCTCTTCGTTTTCCAAACACCGGTTTTTCCTGCCATACTATTTGGTTTGGGAGGCAGCCTTTTCACGGTGGCTTTTTCAGTTGTCGGGTTTTATGTTTACCCGGTTTATCGTGCTGATAAGATTAAGCGGGATTTAGAGGATGAGTTAGCCTTTGCCACGGGTTACATGTCTATTCTTGCAAGTGCAGGCGTTCCACCCGAGAAAATCTTCCATTCATTATCAAATCTTCCAGTGCCTTTGGCGGTTTCGGCAGAGGCGAAAAACATAATCCGCGACATTAACATCTTCGGACTGGACATAATTTCGGCTTTGGAAAACGCGTCTAAAAGATCACCTTCCACGCTATTTCGGGAAATGCTCGAGGGCTTCATTTCGACAATTCACTCTGGTAGCAGTCTTTCCTCTTTCCTTAGGGCAAAGTCCAAGGAACACATGAAACTGAAGAGGATAAGCCTTCAAAAGTTCTCAGACACGCTGTCCATTCTTTCAGAGTTTTACGTAGCTCTTCTTGTGACTGGGCCATTGCTGTTGATCATTATGCTTGCGGTTATGGCTATGATGGGCGGCGGCAGCCTCGGTCCTCTGAGTCCAGACTTGCTGCTTAACTTATTAACCTACATAGGGGTTCCTGTGTGTTCCATAATGTTCCTCATAATTTTGGATTCTGTTTCGCCAAAGTGGTAGAGCATGCCGAAAATAGAGAGGAAAGTGAAACGAGTCGTGTGGTTTGCGTCCGTCACGGTAGCTTTAGCCATAACTGTTTTCGGCTTTTTTAGGACTGGCGGAACCCCTGTTTTCGACGATTTTGTCTTTTTCGCTATCATAGTAACATTCACTCCTCCCACGGTGCTGAATTACGTTGAATACAGGTGGAGGAAAGCCATAGACGAACACTTGCCAGACCTTTTCAGAAGCATAGTGCAAGCTCAAGAAACTGGCATGACTTTGCCACGTGCCCTTGAAGAAGCGGCGAAAAGGGATTTTGGACCCTTAACGGCTGAACTGCGTAAAATGACGGCGCAGATTTCATGGGGCATGACTCTAGAGGAGGCTTTGGTTGCTTTTGCTAAACGTGTCAACACCCTTCTTGTGCAGCGGACAGTCCCCTTAATAATTGAGGCAAACCGTTCAGGCGGACATGTGGAGAAGATTTTTGACCCCATGGGCAAGTTTGTCCAGTCAACACTGCTGTTGCATAAGGAAAGGCGAAACCAGACACGCCCATACATCGCCATAATTTACGTGGCCTTCTTCGTCTTCATATTCACCATTATACTGCTGTTCAAGTCGTTCTTCGTGGACATGCAAGGTTTGCCAATACTCGGCGCAGCTATAATGGCGCCAGAAGAGGTTAAACGGCTATTCTTTCATTTGACGGTTATTCAAGCATTTTTCGGCGGTCTGGTGGCTGGCAAAATGGGCGAAGGCACCATAAACGCTGGACTAAAGCATAGCTTGGCTCTAATGATCTGTGGTTATATTGCCCTAAAACTTTTCTTGTAGGAGGCTGGTGAGGCATGTGCATGTTTTTGAGATTTCTCATGGACAGACGGGCTGTAAGCCCAGTGTTAAGCAATCTTCTGCTTATGGTTGTGGCTGTAGCCGCCATGTCAATAGCCGCAGCTACCACATACGTGGTTACAGCGAATCTTAGGGAGGTTATGGGTGAACGCTTCATCATAGAGGATGTCTGGTTCAACAATGAAACAAGGGTTAACCGCATAGGCGTATACATACGCAACACTGGAAAAGTTGCAATCACAGTTTCAGCAGTCTACATAAACAGCACTCCTACTCAAGCCTTTGCAAGGCTTGATTTGGAAATAGGCAGCCATGGATGGTTGAACATCACGTATCCATGGGAAAGCGGCAGCGTGTACCGCATAAAGATTGTAACGTTAAGAGGGAACAGTGTTGAAGGCTATTATAAGGCACCTTAGAAGGATAAAGTCTGACAGGCGGGGCGTAAGCAACGTTCTAGTTGTAATGTTAAGCCTAATACTCATAACAGTGATAGTTGCAAACGTAGTTTTATGGAGCTACCAAATGAGCCAATTCGACTGGCAAAAGACTCAGGAAAATGTGAAAATATCAAACGTTGAACCTCTCTCACTGCGACTTGAAAATAATAGTCTCATCGGGTCATTTACAGAGGAGAAAGCAGCTGGTGTTGAATGGAGTTTCCACCCAGACGTATCCGATCCTATAAATGGGGTGATTGTTTCAGGCACGGTGGATGATTTGCGGAATGATGATGGTAGTTACATGAAAATCCGAAGTTCCCTTGTCGGCGTCACTTATTATTTCATAGCAAGTGAGACGGCTTTCACCGTCAGTTCAACCCAATACTCGGATTATCTATCGTTAACGTTCCAGGCGGAAAATCAGGCAGAATACCTTGTGTTGGGCTACATAGAGCTAACATGCTCCTCCACGTCACGTCAAGCGCATGCCCAGTTTGTTCAAGACTCAACTGTCTTAGCCAGATACATGGACCGCCCAAGAGTCGCTAACAGTGAAGTAATGCCACAGATGTTTGCCTACTTATATGAGGGGACAGGAAGCAGTGTAACTTTCAAGTGGCAAATCGCTGTCTCGAGTTCTGGTGCCAGTGTAACAGCATTAAGAGGCGGGATTTACGCAATTAGACTTGATAACTTACCAAACGCCGAATACGTAGGCGTCTATGAGAGTGGTGAGCAGGTAAACGTTGATAATGTTTGGGGAAACCTTCAAGGAGACACTTATGAAATAACTGTGAACCCTTCCACTGCTGGCTACTATTTAATTTGGGCAAGTGCAAAAGTTGAATCAGACTCTACGTTAAGCTCTGTTTCAGTTAGGCTAAACATCGACGATGGAGTTGAATACATCCCATACTTGGTGGGCGGCGAATCCACATGGAGCTATGCCCGAATCGAAGATACGAGCACTAACGAGGAACATTGCTTTGCAATAATTGCTGTCCGCTATTTTACTGCAGGTGCGCACAGCATCAAGTTCCAAATAGCAGATACTGACACAACTCCAAGCGCAGACTGGCAGTATATAAGCCTATTAGCGATAAGACTTACAGATGTCTTCGAGTTCCAAGCCAGCTCGACAGTGACGCAAGCGCAAACCACTCAAACAACACTCCAAACATACACGTCACTAACCATACCGCCTGAACGGGCTGGCAACTATCTCGTTTTAGGCGGAATAACGACGCGGGGGTCCTCGACAAGTTATAGCTATGAAACCACCCTCACAATAGACAACGTAATTTATGGACAGCAGCAAATCAGACCTCAAGACGTGAATGATTATGTGCCCAAGGTTTTCATACAGAACATAACGCTGGACGATAACCCTCATGTTATCGCTACGAAATACCGCTCTCTAAGCTCAGCTATGACCGTTTACGTGAAGAACTCTGATGTCTTGGCTATACGCCTACCGCCTCCAAGGCATGTTGCCGAGGTTGAGTTCACCGGGAACAGCAATTTCGAAGAATGGGCAAGCTTAAACTGGACTGTAAACGGCAAATGCACAACCGATGGAGTTAACGCAACATTTCAGCTCTATCAGATAAATGAATATCCCAACAGCGGTGATGGCTATAACTTCACAATGATGGGGACATATGATACAACCATAAGTCAAACAATAACAGTCAACGCCACAAGCTTCAAGGACCCAGTAACCAGCGTATGGAAATTGAAAATCACCGCGGTGAAACCCACCTCAACACCCTTTGAGCTTTGGTTAGACCTTATAGAACTGAAAGCCCAGTTAGAAAGCAAAACATATAGCCTATCTATCGGAGGAGATTTCACGCTAAATTTGACGAGATACCCCATTGAAAACATTTCCTTTGTTAAGATCAACATTCGTTTCAAGACAAATGATACAAAAGAACAATGGATTCTAGAAGCATACAACTGGATAAACAATCAATACGACAAAATAGAAACCATCTCACCAACATTGTACTTCAAAGACCACACGATAAGCCTAGAAAACTCTTGGCAATGCTACATCAACCCAAACAACGGTACAATAAAGCTTGTCTTCCACGACGAAAACCCGGACGGGGCTCCCACAACAGTAAGTATAAACTCTTTCACAGTTAAAGTAGGCTTGAAATATGGCGCCATCTTCATGCTCAAAAATGAAGGGGCTACAACAGCCCACATAGTCGCCTTATGGATAATAACCGAGAAATCTCACATGCGCCATAGCGTGGACTTTTTCATTAATTCAGGCGAAACAGTAGACTACAGTAGGGAAGACCTGCTCTTACCGTCGGATGGCTTCATAATTAAGGTTGTAACTGAACTGGGAAACGTTGCGGTTTTTTCATGTGGTTAAATGTTGCAAACCTATTTTTTGGCTATTTTCTCTTTTAGGGATTTCATCACTTCCTTTGCGTCTTTTGCCTCTATAACCTTTATGTTGTAAAGCTCCGCCATCTTTTTCGCATTTTCGCTTAGCTTTGGAATAGCCACCAGAAAAGCGTGTTCCGGCGAAACATCATACATCTTAGCGAAAAGCGCTATAACCGGTTGCTCCATAACAGCGTTCTCTGTGGCTATCGCTACATCCAAGACAGTTACTTTTCCCGTTTTGCCTTCCTTGTAGGCAGCTATGTCAAACATGTGATTTGCGCCCGACTTGCCTTTGATAAAGGCTGGGGCCTCAACCTCAAACCCGTTTTCCATTAGAAACTCTCTTATAGGCGCAACGAAAATCCATCCAGCGGTTATTTCGCCCTTTACATTCTCGTTCAACGTGTAGGCATAAACGTCTTTAATCTCTACATCCTCAAATGTGAATTCTGATTGACAGTCCCTGCAAAAATGTCTTGGAACCGGTATGTCAAAGCTTTTGCCGCATTCCTGGCAGGTACACCATATTCCAGCCCTTCTGTAGTCGGCGTCCGGCTTTTTCAGTTCCTCCCGACATTTTGGACAAACAAGTTTCTCGCCTTTCCGGAAGTTTTCCTCCACATCCATATATCCACATTTCACGTGCTCTATTAGAGAGCCCTTACGAATGTTGAAGGATTTGCAGTAGGGACAACAGTAATGAGTTGAAACGTTTTGTGAGCCGCAGTTCGGACAATAAATAATCTTGTCATAAAGCCTTCTTTCAAGAATTCCGGCTAAGTAAAGTTTTTCGAGAAACTCTTCGACGTCTGATGTTCCTCCTAAAACTGCTTCAACTTCAGGATACCTGTAACCAACTTTCGCGTCAAAGGTTGGTTTAAGCTCACTAATCTCGCCGCTTAGAAACTTACCTAAAAAAACTTGAACATTTCTGTCCTTGTACAGTTCCAGCCTCTCATTTTTTCCAGCTTTCAACATCTGAGCCCTGTGCCAACGGTCGAAGCCTATTTTTTAAAGGTTGTATCTTTTTAATAAGATTTATTTGTTGTTAAGACTTTCCTTTAAAAATTCAAGCATCTAGAAAAGTTTAAAGTTTCGTTGTTGCTCATGCTTTTCGAGAAAAGGGTGACAGGAATGGATGTTAAAACGAAAGCGAAGCGGATAGTGCATTGTACAAAATGTGGTTTCACGTTTGACATATCTTATGGGAGAGCTTTCGCCTGTTCTGGATGTCCGTCCACGGTTCAGTGTGGATACGCCAAGTGCCCAAAGTGTGGACATGAATTCCCCATATAACAGTCACGTTTTTTAACTTGAACAGCATCATAAACACAAGGTCGAAACGTTTAGCTTGTGGTGATCGATTGACCGCGCAGAAGCCCTCTGGAAGTGTGCCGTTTCGCTGGTCAACCCTAAAAGGGCTTACGGCGCTGGCACTTTTTATTGCCTCAGCATCCTTGGTTGAATGTTTAATTGTTTTTTACGCCATAAGCATTGGGGTACGGGATGAAGCTACTTTTCAAGCTCCATTGTTAGGCTTTTCGATCAGCCCCCTTTTCCACATGGTCCCTGCATCAATAGTTATTGTGCTCGCTGCGAGCTGGGCCTGCATGGTGGAGTACCTCGCCATGAGACCGCTAGAAAAAGTTAGGCAGTCCAAAAAAGCGAAGGGTTCAGAGAAAACCGGTGCTGGGCTAAGTGCCAGAATAAGTGCTTTCTTAGGTAAAATGAAAGCTGGGCTACTTGAGGTTAAAGGTGTGAAAGGCGCCGTGACGGTGCTGCTTGTTTTTCTGGCTTTAGCCACACTAATTTCAGTTTTAGCCAACCCTTGGCTTGTTTATAGAGCTTTCGCCCACGTTTATCAGAGTAATCCCCAGCTTCTCGGATTTGTAACGGCAACTAACAATGCTTTGCAAAGTTTCATCCAAACAGTTGCGCCCCTTGGATGGGTGTGCTCGGCTTTTGACAACGCCATAAAGGCTGCTGCCCCCGGCATTAGGGCTTCCGCCGCAGCCCTTGGATCCTTAATTAAGCCTTTGGCTGACCTGCCAGCCCATGGCAAGTATCTGGTTTTTCAGAATCTTGCGGCTTGGTTTTCCGCCTTGGCAGTTTTGCTTTACGGGGTTTTTGTGCGTAAAAGTTATCGCTACAAGAGAAGATAAAAGCCTTTAGAGGCTTAGAAATGGCTGATCGCCCAAGATTTGGTCCAGCGGGGGTTCCGCCTGGTTTTAGAGCTCTGAAAGCCACTTTGATGGATGTTCCTAGGCTGTTGCGGGAAGAAGGGCTAGACGCTTTTGAGTATCAAGCTGTTCGATGGGGTGTGAAACCACAGATAAGACGTGAAGATGCGGAGAAATTTGGTTTAAAAGCTAAGGAGAACGATGTGCTACTTAGTCTCCACGCCTCTTATTTCATAAACTTTTGTGGTGACAAAGAAACCATTGAAGCCAGCAAAACGCGTTTAGTGGCATGCGCCACTGCGGCTCAGTGGATGCAAGCTCAAACAGTTGTTTTTCACCCCGGGTTTTATGGTAAGAAAGCGTCGAAGGAAGCCTTTGCCAACTGTCTAGAAGCCTTAAAAGATGTTGTTGAAAGGTTGAAGTCGCTTGGAGTAACTCGTGTCAAACTTGGTCCAGAAACCATGGGAAAACCCTCCCAGCTTGGAAGCCTCGAGGAAGTTATAGCTTTATGCGAAAATGTTGAGCAAACCCAGCCTGTCATAGACTGGGCGCACCTCCACGCGAGGGAAAAGGGCTTATTTAAGACTGTTGAAGACTTCCGTCGGATTGTTGAGACTGTTGAAAAACGTTTAGGGACTGATGCAGTCAAAAACATGCACTGCCACTTCACCAAGGTGGAGTTTACAGAGAAGGGTGAAAAATGCCACCATACGCTGGACGAAGCTGGGTATGGTCCTGACTTTGCCTTACTTGCAAAAGTTATCGCTGAGTTCAAGCTTAACCCTGTTGTAATAAGTGAAAGCCCAGTGCTGGATGTGGACGCCATAAAAATGCGTGATATACTCAAAAAAGAGCTGGCTTCATGAACAATTTCTAGAGGAATTGGGCGATATCTTTTTCAGCAAAGCATGTGTGCTGTTTGTAGGTGTCTCTTCTGGTTAGATTGAAAGGCTTTCAAAAACTCGTAACCATTGAAGAGGCGAGGCAGAAGCTCTTCAACAATTTAAAAATTGAAAGAAGAACGGTAGTTGTTCCATTGGCTGAGGCGCTTAACCGAGTTTTAGCCGAAGACATAGTGGCAGATGAAGACTTGCCAAGATTTGACAGGTCGGCGGTGGACGGTTATGCTGTCAGAGCTGAAGACACTTTTGGAGCCTCGCAGTTTAAGCCGAAAAGATTTAGGTTAACCCATGCAGACGAGGTTAAAGTTGGAGAAGCCAAACAAGTTTGGACCGGAACTCCTCTTCCCAAAGGGGCAAACGCCGTTTTAATGTTGGAGCATACTAAACGGGTCAGCGACAACGAAATAGAAGTTTTGGTTGCTGTTGCACCTGGCGAAAATGTTTCAAAAAGGGGAGAAGACGTTGCAAAGGGCGAGGTGGCTGTTAAAGCTGGAACCCGTTTAAAACCTCATCATTTAGGGCTTATTGCTGCTTTAGGCAAAAACCAAGTACGCGTTTATGAAAAGCCGAAGGTGGCGGTTTTAGCCACTGGAAACGAGCTTGTAGAGATTGGAAAAACACTAGGGGAAAATCAGGTTTACGAAGTTAATAGGCTGGTTATAGCCTCCTTATGCCGTGAGCTCGGCGCCGAACCAGTGGACTTGGGTATAGCAAGGGACGATATAGAGGAGATTTTTGGAAAAATTAGGCTTGGACTAGAAAAGGCTGATGTGGTTGTGACCACAGGCGGCACAAGCGTCGGCGCCTCAGACCTTGTTCCAGCAGTCATAAACAGCATTGGCAAGCCAGGCGTAGTCGTTCATGGAGTAGCCATGCGACCAGCCATGCCTACAGCTCTCGCCGTGATAAACAACAAGCCAGTAATAGTGCTTTCGGGAAACCCTGTCGCCGCCATGTTCGGCTTTGAAGTTTTCGCTGGACCGTTAATTCTCAAGATGCTGGGAGCGGAACACGAGTCTAGACCAGTCTTAAAGGCGAAGCTGACGCGGAGAATATCAACAGCTCTTGGTCGGAAAACGTTTGTGCGTGTGCGCGTCTTCCAATGCAACGGTGAGTTTTACGCTGAACCCATAAGCGCTAGGGGCTCCGGCGTACTTTCCACCATGACGAAGGCCAATGGCTACGTGGTTGTTCCCGAAAACCGCGAAGGCTTGGAGGAAGGCGAAACGGTGCTGGTACACCTTTTCGACGCTGTGGAGGCAACTGGTGAACATGTTTAGGAGACTTCTTACCCTCGAAGAGGCAAAACTGGTAATCCAAAAACATTTTGAAGCTAAACCGTTGGGCGTGGAGGAAATTCCACTGCTAGAGGCTTTTAACCGCGTTCTAGCCGAGGACGTTGTGGCGGAAATTGACATTCCGCCCTTTAATCGTTCAACGGTGGACGGCTATGCCGTTAAAGCTGAAGACACTTTTGGGGCTGATGAAAACAAGCCAGTGAAACTGAAGCTCTGTGGAATGGTATGTGTTGGAGAGAAGCCAAAAATCAGAGTCGAACATGGAACTGCCGCTGAAATAATGACCGGCGCCCCTATACCTGAAGGCGCAGACGCCGTTGTAATGCTTGAGGACGCTGAGCGGAAAAACGGCGAAGTCTATGTTTACGTAGCTGCGGCAAGAGACGGGAACATCATGAAGGCTGGAGCCGACATAAAAAAGGGCGAAGTTGTAGCACGGAAAGGGCAGCTTTTAACAGCGCGAGAAATAGGCGCCATAGCCGCTGTGGGGCGCGCCAAAGTAAAAGTTTACAAGGTTCCAAAAGTGGCGGTTCTCTCAACCGGCGCGGAAGTAACTGAACCAGGCAAACCTCTTGCGCCGGCAAAAATTTACGATATAAACGCTTACAGCTTAAGCGCTGCGGTTCAAGAAAGCGGCGGAAAACCAGTTTACCTTGGAGTTTTTCCAGACGAAGCAGCCGAACTTGAAAAAGCACTAAAAACGGCTTTAGCTTCAGCCGACATGGTTGTAACCTCGGGTGGCGTCTCCGTCGGTCCCAAAGATGTTATGCCAACAACCCTAAGTCAACTTGGAAAACCCGGCGTCGTTGTCTGTGGAATCGCCATAAAGCCTGGAAAACCAACAACGGTGGCTGTGGTTGACGGAAAACCCATTTTCGCGTTGCCTGGGCATCCGACCTCTGCATTGCTCATTTTCCATTTGTTGGTGCGTCCGGTGATAGAATGTATGGCTGGGAGGATGCCAACAAAATATGCCACCGTTAAGGCTTTGGCTTCAACGCGAATGTTTCCAGCGAGGGGGAGAAAAACCTTCGTTACCGTGAAACTTAAAGAGGAATCTGGCAAACTGGTGGCGGAGCCCGTTCCAATGGGGCTTTCAGGCGCCATAACAACCCTTCTGAGAGCTGACGGTTTCATTGAAATTCCAGAAAACCAACAATTTGTAGATGAAGGCGAGGAAGTTATGGTTCACCTTTTCAAAAGTGAAAAAGCGTGTATTAAGTCCTAAAACCCAAGTTTACCCCTTTTCGAGGCTACATAAACTGTGAATATCCATGTTAAGATCAAGTAGACTATCATTGTTATGTCAATTAGGATGTCGCTTCCCATGGTGAAGTAAATCATGGAAAACGATAAAACAGTAGCCATAAATGCGACAACGAATATGCTCCAGAGCGCCCAAAACCTTCGTTTGAACAGCCCATAAGCTGTGGCTAAACTGATTATGCCAAGAAGCCCAATGTGGGCCAGTCCAGGGTCTACAAGGGCGAGAACAACAAAACACGCGATACCTATTGCCACGTGGAAAATAGACGCCGCTAAAATTCCAGCGTCCTCCACCTTCAGCTTTAACTTTAAACTCATGTTATCCGCCTTCCGAGTTAACGCATTAATTGAAATGCCATTAGATTAATAAATTATATGCCTCCCTCTGAGCAGCGTCTGATATTTCCATTCTGAAATACCTCTTTTATAGGCATGTGTTTGCATTGCTATTGGAGAAAGAGAAGGCATGTCTAAAACCAAATGTTTCACCATGTTTGCAGCCATTTTAGCAGTGCTAATTGTTGTTTCAGTTTATGCGCCGCTTGCGGTTGGATGTGGACGCTGGGATCGCAAGCCTCCGAAGATTCATTGGGTAATGCAACACCCAAAAGTTCCTGAATATGAGGATAGCGTTCTTGTTTTGGCTTACATCACGGACTCTAAAAGTGGTGTTGCTAACGCAACCTTGTGCTGTATACTTAACGGAGAACAAAAATTTGAAATAGGCATGGATCGAAACGGCAGCCTATTCTTCGCTGAGATTCCAGCCTTACCCTACAATTCAACATTAGCCTACAAGGTTTGCGCTTTCGACAAGGCTGGAAACAAGGCGTGTTCTGGGGAATACATCTATGTGGTAGGCGACTTTCACCCTCCAACCATAACCTTCATCAAGCAATTTCCAGCCAAACCAAACTATAACGAAACCGTCATGGTGATCGTAAACGCAACAGAGCCAACCAACGCCAGCGGCGTTAAAGAACTTTGCCTATCCTACTCGACTGGCGTCGATTGGACAACCATGGTTATGACGCAAAACGGAACAATGTACACAGCGACTATTCCAAGTTTTCCTTACGGTACGACGGTCCAGTATAAAGTGTCCGCGGTCGATCATGCAGGAAACATAGCCTCTTTAGATTTATGCTCCTACAGCGTTGAGGATCAATATTTGCCAGTCGCCGTTTTCCTTATGCCTAAAAACGGAAGCTTCCTATCAAAAACTGTGAATGTCACGTTTTATGTGTACGATGATAATCTTTGCGAAGCCAAGTTGATGCTTGACGACGTGCTCTTGAACTTGTGGAACCAGACGGGGACGTACACGTATGTGATTGACGCTGTCGCGCTTAACGATGGGGTTCATGAGCTTAAATTGAGGGCGCTTGACAAGGCTGGAAACGTTGTGGAGAGCACTCTTTCCATAGTGGTTGACAACACCCCGCCTGAAGTTGCAATCCTTCAACCTCTTGACGGAAGTTTTGTTAGTGGACTGGTGCTGGTTGAAGTTCTCTCTGACGATGCAAACTTTGACCATATAGAGCTAACAATAAACGAGGCAGTCCACACGTGGGAAGCGAAAACTCAAATTTACGTGTGGAAAACGGCGGAATATGGCGACGGCGAATATAGAATCACGCTGGTGGCTGTGGATAAGGCAGGGAACAAAGCTGAGAAACAAGTGATAGTCGTTGTGGATAACACGGCGCCAACAATAAACAGCGTGAAGTGGACGCCTGAAACACCAACAACGAACAGAACAGTGACTGTTACTGCTCAAATAACCGAGATAGGCAGCGGAATAAGAAGCGTTTCCTTATGGTTTAAGCGTCTAGGCGAAGAGTGGCAGAAAATTTCTATGGCTTTGCAGGATGGCAACTGGACGGCTACAATTCGAGGATTTGAAGAAGGTAGCACGGTGATTTTCTACGTGGAATGTGTTGACAAGGCTGGGAACACTGCAAGGTCAGCGGAAAACTATTATGTGGTTAAGGCTGTTACAGCCGAGGGCTTCGCCGGCATCCCCTTGTATTGGCTTGCGTTGGCGGTGCTCGCCATATTTGCAGTCCTAGCCTCCACAGCCTACTATTTGCATCTGAATAGACGAAAACGCACCCCCACAGCCACTACATTTTTGGCTTCAAGTCTGTAGCACGCTTAACTAAAGCGAAAGAATTTTAGAGCTTAAAAGGTGAATGTTTAAAGCAAAATTGAAGGAAGTAATGTGGATGGGTTTCAGGGAACTTTTTGTTTCTCAGCCTAACGTTTTTAGCGGCTTTCAAAAGGCTTTTGAAGAGGCTGACTACGTGGTTTTAGGCGTGTCCTTCGATGTGACAAGCACTTTTAGAACTGGTGCACGCTTCGGTCCAAATGCTATCAGGATGGCTTCTCTGAACATTGAAACCTACAGCTTCCGCAGTGGCGTAGATGTGGAAGATTTGCGAATCCATGACTTGGGGGACTTGCATGTCTCCACAGACACGGAACAAACGCTTGAAAGGCTTGCAAAAGTTGTTAGAGAGATTAGAGAAGCTGGAAAAATGCCTGTTGTAATTGGGGGCGAACACACCATAACATTGGGCGTTTTGAAAGGTTTGGATGTTGATTTTTCGCAAACCGCCATCGTCAGTTTTGACGCTCACCTCGACCTTCGCGACGAGTTCATGGGATTAAAGCTTTCGCACACCACGTTCATGCGGAGAGCGAATGAGCAGTTAAAGCCAGCGAAAATCCTAGAAGTGGGGACAAGAGCCGTCTGCAAAGAAGAGCTTGAATACGCCAAAAAAGTTGGAATAGAGTTTTTCACGGCGCATCAAATAAGGAAAATGGGCAGCGAAAAAACCGCAAACCGGCTTTTGAAGGAACTGGAAAAGTGTAAGAATCTTTACTTGTCCATAGACGTGGATGTTCTCGACCCGGCGTATGCTCCGGCTGTGCAGAACCCGGAACCAGAGGGTTTGGATGCACCCACGTTTCTGGACATTTTAGGTAGTGTCTGCGACAAGCGTGTGGTGGGTTTTGACGTTGTGGAGGTTGCACCGAACTTTGATCAAGGGGTTACGGCCATACAAGCGGCAAAAGTGATTTTTGAAATGCTATGCTGTATAGAAAAAGCAAAGAAGGGTTAGAAAAGTTCTGCAAGAAAATCCCTTGATGAGCTAATGCCAGAGGCAACTAGGTTTAGTGCGCATAACTTTTTACTAGTTTTGCTATGAAGAAGCCGTTGCATTCGTGCATGTGAGGATAAAGCCTTTGGCATTTTGTTAAGCCTCTAAGTCCGGGCAGTCCTATTTTTGGAGTTATTTCGGCCAGTTGGAATTCTGGATGCCATTTCAGAAAACGTTCAATTAACATCTCATTCTCTTCAACTGTTATGCTACATGTGGAATAGACCAATGTGCCGCCGGGCTTCAGTTTTTCAGCGCAGTTCTCCAGCATCTGCCACTGGATTTCAGCCATCTTTTCGGCTGAACGGGCGGTAAGCCTCCACTTGGCAGATGGGATCTTGGCGAAAGCTCCGGTGCTTGTGCACGGCGGGTCTAAAACCACCATGTCAGCTTCCACAGCTATCGGCAGGGAATTGCATGCATCTGCAATCACTGGCTCGGCGATTTTTACGCCCATCCGTGCAACCTCGCTTTTCCACGTGTTCATCCTACGCCTCGAATAGTCTATGGAGTAGATTGTGCCACAGTTTTGCATAAGCTGAGCCAAATAAGTGGTTTTTGCGCCGGGAGCTGCGCAAACGTCTAAAAGCATCATGCCAGGCTTAGGATCCGCCACTTCAGCAGCATAACAGCTTGCCTTGTCCTGTATGTAGAACAAGCCTTCGTGGAAGCTTTTTGTTCTGGTCAAGGGATGCTTTGTGCTCAAAACCTTGTAGGCGTGGCGTAGCCCCTCAACTTTTTCCACTTTAACTTTTTCCTCTTCAAGTCTTTTTAGAATCTCGTCTTCACATGCCTTGATGGTGTTCAGCCTTATGTATGTAGGTGGGGTTTTGGCGCTTGCCTCCAAAAAGGCTAGGGCTTCGCTTCTTCCAAAAAGTCGGAAACAGTACCGCACAAACCATGTTGGGTGATAGGTTGAAAGACCGACTCGTTCTTCGTCGCCTACGCTTCTAAATAGGGTTTTTGGGCTTTCAGTTAACAACAATCCAAGATAAGGCTCGACGGGCTGTAGGGTTCTCCACCCCAAGATTGAACGAGCCAGCCTAGCCACGTTTTTGGCTTCTTCCAAGTCCGCTTTATCCCAGTTTTTCGCCACGCGGGTTTGGTAAACGTAAAGTCTCAAAAAAGACTGGACACCGAAAGAGAAATCGCTTAAGGCTTTTGGTTTCAAGACCTCGTTTATGAAGCGGTCTATCATGTTGCGGCATCGCACTGTTTCGCAGACAAGCCCGTGAGCTAGCCGTAAAGCGTCCACGTCGCTTATCTCTAACTGTCTGGCTGTTCGAGCCAAGGCTAAGCGTTCGCTTATACGCTCCTTCTCCATCCAACTTAGAGCCTCAACGGCTAAAGTCCAAGCTTCCTTTAGCAAGCTTCACCATCCTAGCCGGGCTTAGTAAGATTTTAGTCCACCCAGCACATATTAAAAGTTAGGTTAAAGAATGAAGTTGACCCAGAAGCGGCTCGACGAGTTCTCAATGCAAGAAACAATAAAACCGAAAGAAAAAGAAGGGGAAACTCTTCCATTCACGAAAGCCTTAGAGGAAGAGCGACGCCGCTTTGAGGCTCCGGAAAATCTCCCACAATCCTATTTTGTCTCAGCCACCTACGACGGGAAAGTCGGCAAGGCCGTGATAAAACTGTACGAGCCTGTTTCTGGGCGGATCTATTTTTGGTACGATAACACTGGACATAAGCCATACTGCTACACGAACCTTTCACCTCTTGAGTTGGAAAAAATTGACCGGTTGGTTAAGCATCCCGGCTTCGACCACTTTGAAATTGAGGAAAAATATAACCCCCTTATGGACAAAACAGTCACTGTTACAAAAGTTGTGGCTAAAGATCCGTTGGCTATTGGCGGACGCCCAAAAGGCTGTATTAGGGACATCATTCCGGAAGATTTTCCGAAGGTTGTGCCAGTGCCAGCTGAGTCCATTAAGGTTTGGGAAGCCAAAATAAAGTATTACCAATCCTACATTTATGACCGTGGGCTTTTGCCGGGCATGGTTTACGAAGTTAAGAACGGCAGTCTTGTTCAAACATTTTTGGATGAAGCTGAAAAGATGGTCAAGCAAATTGTCGGCACGTTTAAGGACGCGAACGCCGAAGAGCTTGAATACATTGAACAGTGGGCTAGGCTGTTGGAGTATCCGGCGCCAAGGTTTCGCTACGCCGCCATAGACATTGAAGTGCAGTCACCGATCCCTACGCGTATGCCAGACCCCCGCGTCGCAGAATACCCCATAGTCTGCGTTTCAGTTTATGGTTCAGACGGGCAGAAACGGGTGCTCCTTTTAAAACGTGTGGGTGTGCGTGAAGGCACGGAACGTTTGCCTGCAGATGTTAAAATGGAGTTTTACGATTCTGAAGAAGCGTTAATGAAAGCTGTTTTTGACGTCTTGTGGGATTACCCATTCATCATCACCTTCAACGGCGACGACTTTGACCTGCGGTATTTAGCGCATAGAGCAGAAAAATTCGGCTTCAAAAGGGATGAAATCCCAATAGAACTCGGCAAACGCGTTTGCCTGCTGAAATACGGCGTGCACATAGACCTTTACAAGTTCTTCTTTAACCGTTCCATTCAAATCTACGCCTTCAACAACCGCTACCGCGACGTCACTTTAGGCGATGTTGGAAAAGCCCTAGTAGGCTTGGACAAAATACCGCTGGAAAAGAGTATAGGAGAATTAACCTACACAGAACTTGCCAAATACTGTTTCAGAGACGCGGAGATCGCCTACAAGCTTACAAGCTTCGACGACGAGCTTGTTTTGAAGTTGATCCTTGTTTTGGCTAGGATAAGCAGCATGCCCATGGAAGACGTGAGCCGACAAGGTGTCTCACGCTGGATAAGAAACTTTATGCACCGCGAACACCGTCGAAAAGGCATGCTGATTCCAAACGCGGAAGACATCCTAGCCTTAAAAGGCAAAACAGCCACAAAAGCCATAATCAAGGGCAAAAAGTACAAAGGCGCCATAGTTGTCGAACCCGTGCCAGGCGTTCACTTCAACGTAGCCGTAATGGACTTCCCAAGCCTATACCCATCCATAATAAAAGTTTGGAACCTAGGCTATCAGTCAATTTTGTGCAGTCATCCAGAATGCCGGTCAAACCTTGTGCCAGACACCCCCCACTGGGTTTGCCGTAAAAAACGCGCTTTAGAAAGCCTGTTAATAGGCGCGTTGCGAGACCTGCGGGTTTACTGGTACAAGCCCAAATCAAAGGATAAGACTTTACCGCCGGAGCTTAGAAGCTGGTACAACATAATCCAAGGTGCTTTGAAAGTGATTTTGAACGCCAGTTACGGAGTTTTCGGTGCAGAAACCTTCGACCTCTACTGTCCACCAGTGGCTGAAGCCACCGCTGCTGTGGGCAGACACTCTATAACCCAAATAATCAAGAAGGCGGAGGAGCTAGGCATTCAAGTGCTTTACGGCGACACCGACAGTGTCTTCCTAAAAAACCCTACAAGGGAACAGATACAAGCTCTTGAAGATTGGGCTGAAAAAACGCTTAAAATGGGCTTGGACGTGGACAAGGTTTACCGCTACGCGGTTTTCAGCTCCCGCAAAAAGAACTATCTAGGCGTTTTGGAGGACGGAAGCGTTGACGTGAAAGGCTTGACTGGCAAGAAACGTCACATACCCATATTCATCAAAAAGGCTTTCGACAAAATGAAGGAACAATTAGCCACCGTGAAAAACCCTGCAGACTTTGAAAAGGCGAAAAAAGAAATAATACAAATAATTCGAGACTGCTACTTCCGCCTGAAAAGACGAGAATGGGAAAGCTTGGACGAGCTTGCCTTCAACGTAGTCTTGGGCGAGGAACTTGAACGCTACACAAAAACAACGCCACAACATGTGAAGGCAGCAAAAATCCTCAAAGATAGTGGAATAGAACTCAAAGCAGGTGACCTCATAAGTTTTGTGAAGGTCGTTAACGAACCTCACGTAAAGCCTGTTGAGCTGGCAACAAAAAACGAGATAGACGTGGACAAATACATAGCCTATCTGCATTCCACCTTCGACCAAGTCCTAGACGCGTTAGGCTTAGACTTCGAAGAAATAATTGGGTTGACAAAACTGGAACGCTTCATGTGAGGAAACGTTAGCCTCTTTCTACGAACCTTTTTGCTACACCGCTTCGATACAATGCTTCTAGAAGACCGAAGCCTAGAATGTTTATTGCAACTATAGAGCCCAAGAAAATGCCAAGTAAACTAATCTCTATTGGCACATTAAGGAGCACAGACAAGTAACTTCCCACGACTAGTGTTACAACAGCTGTTTCTGCAAGGCAAGATGTAAACCTGCGCAGGACTGTTTTCTCACCAATGCGCCATGCCAAGACGCACGCGACAAAGTTTGCAAAGGCGCCACCAACAACGTCGACAAGGCCTAAACCGCCATAAAAGTTTGCAATGAAACAACCAAAACTTGTTCCAAGAGCCACTGGCAATCCGAAGACAACAGCCAATGGCAACAACGCATCAGCCACCCTCAATTGAAAAACTTCGAAGCTTATGGGCGTTAAGAAAACAACTCCAGCAGCGTAGAACGCGGCAAAAACGGCTGTCAAAGCCACATCTTCACTTTTAAACTTCAATTTTTCACCTCCCTACACCGGGGTTTGTATGGCGGAACGGGTGGGAGGCCCCACTCACCCGCCGACAAACAACAAAAACCAGCAAAGAGCTATAAAACTCTTCCTAAAACGCTTTAAGGCTATGCTTCAGACTTGGATTCTTCAACGGTTTTAGCTTCTTCTGAAGTCAGTTCCATGTTTTCTGTGGGCGTACTCTCTCTGCCGAAAAGCAAGAGGTCTACTGGCGGCGGAGGCGTATTCAATATTGTTGATAAAAGATACATTGCTGTGAATGTGTGTTGGTAAACCTTTTGGAAAACGTAGGGCAATTTTGTTTCAGGGTCAACCTCCAACATCTTGTTTATTTCAGTCTCCTTGCCAGTTAAAGTGGCGTTTCCTTCAATTTCAAACTTTACGATGCCCGGCTTCGTGTTCAGTTGGAGAGAGAAACCAACGACGACCATTTGGCTTTTCCGCTCTTTCTCTTCAAGCTTCGCCTTAACCTCAAAATTTACTGCGCCAGCTCCGCCTTTTGAGTCCAGTTTAACCCCTATGATGCTGGTGACTTCCACTTTAACCGAGACGTTTGGAACGTAAAGGGTGGGGCAAATAGCTGATTCCTCACGTTAACATCTGCTAAACCGTTGCCTAACAGCTCCGCGAAATAAGCCTCGCATCCTACATTTCTTGGATTTTTGTGTGTAATGTTTTGTTACACACAACCGCCCATGTTAGAACAAAAACAATTGAACAAGCACCGCCGCCAGTGTTGACGCCGCCACCAGAAGCGAAACAATTACGACCACCTGGCGCTCAGTCAAGGGTCGGTTATACGTGATAAGAGTTATCAAACTTCGCCTATGATTAGAGACAAGCCTTACACCGTCAAAAATAACGTTTGCCTTTGCTCGGAACAAGAAATAGTTTAGCAAAATGAGCGAGGAATTGAAAATGTAGGGCAAAATCGAAACTAGCAAACACCATTTTAAGTCCGAAATTATCGCAAAAGCCGCTAACGTTATCCCAATTGCGAAAGACCCCGTATTACCGACAAAAATTTTGCCTTGAAAATTGAAGAATGCAAGCGTCAACCAGACAGCCAAAGGTAAAGTTAACAGAATGGCGTTTTGCCCAGACAAAATCATAAGCCCCATCAAAACAATGGCTGGGCAAACCGTTTCCAAGCCATTTAAACCTCCAAGCTGGTTGACAGTATTTGTGGTGACCGTTACAATCAAAGGTATTACTGCGATGTAATAGATGTTGTAAATTCCAAGATCTATAGTGCCAATTAACGGGATAGTTATCGCTGTGCGAACATGTAATCTATACGCCAAAGCCACGAGAGGGATCGCTGCAATCAACGGGAAAAAAGCCTTATAACGCCACCGCAAGTCCATCCAGTCGTCAAGCAAACCCATGAAACCGCCGAACAAGATGCAGACCGCCAAAGTTAAAGCTTTGTTAGGGGTTGTAGTACCACCTTCAAGAAATAAGTGTAAAATAAAAAGGTAAAGGGCGCTTGCCACCACGTAAAAAACGCCTAAACCCGTTGGAACAAGCGGCTTATTCGGCTTATGATAATCCGGAACTTTTGGAAACAAGACTTCTCGCCCTTTTTCACTGTTCTGGCGGGTAATTAATCTTGTAAAGACAGACAAGTGGAACTATTCCACCGTAACCTTGAGCGTTATTCAAGCCCGCGATGTAGGCTTCGCTGAAGTACTGAAGCCTAATTGACAATGTTGTGAGCTGTCCCCGTTCCTGCAACCATCGCTCTGCCGCGTAGCGCATTAGCTTGTAGATTGTCGAGTTTTGCCCCTGAGTTGGTTGGAGCTCATCGCTGTCGACCCTATTGTTATTGTTTTTGTCTCCTAGGAAATGCCAGCCCAGAGTGTAGTTTCCAAACCTCTGCCTAACCTCTTCAAGGTCGCTGGTCCACATTTCACCTTCAGAAATTAACCCTTGGCTTATGAAACGGTCGCGAGCTTTTCCAGATATAGCAGCCATCCAAATCCATTTTCCCTCGTCGCCGCCAGCGCCAGCCCAACTTCCGTCGGTGCGTATCGTTGTGTAAACGAGTATGTACTCGGCGTTGTATCGCTTTAGCATTTTAATTGCCTGTGTCTCGTTAGCCATGAATGTAAAGCCAATGTTCTGTATTTGAGTTCCGTTCACCGTAGCGTTGTCTGCAAGGGTTGTAACGTTTCCCATTATGGTTAGCCAGTACCCATAGTCCCACCAGCTGCAAACAACCGTCGTCGCATTCAGTCTTGTTCTAGTCCAGTAAAGCATATCTATCCACTCTTGCACCGGCCTGTCTGGTATTAGGGAGAGGCTTCCAGACGATATAGTGGTTGGTGTATAAACTTGCCTGTAAACTCTAGGCATTGGAAAAGCCACACTTGTCATCAAAATTAGAAATATCATGAATATGGCGGCGCCGCTGAACTCTTTTCCAACATACACTGGTCCAAACTTTTTCTTCACGCTGATTTTGGGCGGTTCTTTTATCAGAGTAGCAAAAGGTTTCAGCAATCCATTAACGCCCACACCAACTAAAAGGCTGTAGGCTGGCGCCATAAGCACAAGTAACCGCACCATGGAACATGCAAAATAAAGTGAAGTTAAACCAAAAACCAATAGAAACACATTTCTATTGTTGAAGTTTCCACAAGCAAAGAACAAGCCGATTATGAAGAATATTATCCCAATGCCAAGATCATAATAAAGGGTGCCCCACGCAGAAATTCGATGCTCTGCCACCGATTCGTAAAGAGGGGATTCAGCTCGTGTAAATGGGTTCACAACTGAAAGAAACTTTCCAGTTAAGCTTTGCACTAGTCCCCTTTGCCATAAAAAGGCGAAACCTCCAACAATTAATGCTAGAAAAATTAATACAGTTATGATTTTCCATCGCTGTGTTGGCATTGCATTTAAAATTTCAGCAAGAACCAGTAAGCTAAAAACTCCAGCAACTGCAACAACAGCCGTGGAAGTAAGGTAATTAGGTGTGAGGTATGGAACGTTTATGGCGATAAATAATCCCAAGCCAAAAGTTACGCTGTAAACTAACAGAAGCCTCTGCGTGTACCTTCTCATGACCAGCAATATGAAGACGAAAAGGGCGGTGAGCCCTATGGGATAGAAGGCTGCACCCCAACTTGCGCAGAAGTATCCTAAAATGGCTCCAGATGCAAGGGCATATTTTATTGTTGACCTTATAGGGCGATCTTCTTCAATTGCCCTCAAGAATAAGAAAGCGAAAGCTATTAGGGATAGTATACCAACGGTTTCGTCGTCAAAAAAGCCTAGCGATGTACGCTGGATGTAGGACGGGTGTAGGGCTAAGAAGAGGGCGGCTAAAAGTCCCACTGGTCTGCCGCCTATGTCTTTGCCTAAGAAGTATATGGCAAGACATGCCAACATCCCCATTATCGCTGGGAAAAGCGAGCAGAAGCTCATGAGGTCTATGCCTACCCCTAAAGCGGAAATTATCTTATAAATGAAGGCTGCCGTAAGGGGTAGTCCTGGATAAGCTTTTTTCGCCACTTCAAAGCCTTGTGGATACCAACGTTGTGTGTCATTCCACCATAACCAAGCTAGGAAACCATTGTCCACTATGTACTTTGTAAAGCGATATTGAAAGTACGGGTCAAACTCAGAGAGTAAAAGGTTTGATTTTCCGGTTGTTGGGTCTATTTCCCAGCGCATTGGAAAGAGCCTTATCCCAAAAGCTATCAGTAGGATTAACATTAACGCGGTTGATGTTAGAATTGATGTGTGACCCGTTTTAGGTCGAATTTTTCCAATGTTTTTAAGGGTGTTGAGAAAGTTTTCTTTCGTGAAGATCTTTTTGATTTCCATTGATGTTCAGCTCTTTTGAATAGAATTATTTTGGGGTGTTTATTTCCCTTACGGTGACTTCGGAATTTAGGTAAGTGTTTTTCGCTTGTATCCGTATTTTTCTTGGTCGTAGAATGGGAACGGGACGATTTTTGCTTTGACTTTTTTGCCGCGGATGTCCACATTTACAATATTTCCTTCTTGGGCTTGCTGGGTTTGAACGTATGCCATGGCTATGCCGCATTTAAGTAGTGGTGAGAATGTTCCGCTTGTGATTTGCCCTATGTTTTCGCCTTTATCATTGTATACTTTAAAGCCTTGACGGGGTATCCCTTGCTCCATCATTTGTAAGCCTACTCGTCTGCGCTTGATTCCCTCTTCCTTCTGTTTCAGCAGTGCATTTTTCCCTATGAAGTTATCTTTTTGAAATTTCACAACAAATCCTAGTCTGGCTTCGAGAGGTGTTGTGTTTTCGTCTATGTCGTTTCCGTAGAGGCATAACCCTGCCTCAAGGCGGAGGGTGTCTCTTGCGCCTAAACCGCACGGTTCTATTCCAAAGGTTTTGCCGGCGTCAAGGATTGCGTTCCAAACTTTTATGGCGTTATCCGGCTTTTCCAGAGAAGCATCCCACACGTAGACCTCAAAGCCATCTTCGCCTGTGTAGCCTGTTCTTGAAAGGAAAACGTCTACACCTGCCAGCTTCGCTGAAACACACTTGAAGCGTTCGACTTTGCTTAGGTCTTCTGAACAGATTTTTTGTAGAGTTTTTTCAGCGTTAGGCCCTTGAACCGCCAGCATCGCCGATCTATTGGAGATGTCCTCAATTTTGACATTGTAGCCTTTTGCGTGTTGCACAAGCCAGTTATAGTCCTTTTCACGGTTTGTGGCGTTTGGAACGAGCAGGAACTTGTCCTTGACTAGTCGGCTTACTACACAGTCGTCGACGATGCCACCGTTTTCGTTGCACATAACCGTGTAGAGAGCGCTGTTGGGCGTTAAAGCCGACACATCATTTGTAACCACATAGTTTAGGAAGCGTTCAGCATCATCGCCCATTATGATTACCCGCCCCATGTGGGAAACGTCGAAAACGCCGACGCTGTTTCGAACAGCCAAGTGTTCTTCAGTAATCCCCCTATACCAAAGAGGCATTTCAAAGCCTGCGAAAGTTGTCATTTTGGCAGTTTTAACGTGAACTTCATAGAGCTGGGTTCTGTTCATTTCATCCACATCCTTTATGGACGACTGCGCAAAATTACTTAAGCGGCTTAATATCAACGTTTAATGGGATGAAAGCCAATTTTCTGCCACATTTCGGGCATTTTCCGTCATATTTGTGAATTATTTCATCTGGTGGTTTCAGTTCAGCGCCCTCATACAAAACGTGGCCACACTGGTGGCAAACAACTCTCTGAGGCATAACAACGACCTCTCAACAGTATAAGGGGAAAGTGCAACGTCTATTTATTGGTTGCTGGTTTAGGTGTAAAGCTGACGCGCAGAAACTTTTAATTTTGACTATATCCTTATCTTTGAGAGCCTCCATTTCATAGGTCAACGGTCTGTGCTTGCATGGAGCGCTACACGCTTATCATCACAGAGAAACCGGACGCCGCTTACAGGATAGCTTCAGCCCTCGACCTGAACGGGAAAGCTAAAAAGGTTGAGGATAATGGTGTGCCTTATTATGTGGCTGAAAGAGACAAGCCAATAGTGGTGGTTCCAGCTATCGGACACTTGTATACGGTGGCTGAAGAAAATATTGGGAGAAACTACTATCCAGTTTTCAATTTTCGTTGGGTTCCCCGATATATAGCCGAAAGGGGAGCGAAGCAGATTCGAGTTTGGCTTGAAACAATCTCCAAACTTGCACAGGGCGCAGACACGTACATTGACGCGTGCGACTACGACATTGAAGGTAGCATCATCGGATACTGCATACTGAAGTATGCTTGCGGCGGCAAGGAAAACGTGGCAAGAAGGATGAAGTATTCCACGTTGACAAAGGAGGAGCTGGAACAAGCATACGAGAAACCGTTACCAAAACTTGATTTCGCCCTCATAGAGGCTGGCAGGACAAGACATGAAGTTGACTGGTTGTATGGCGTAAACCTCACGAGGGCGCTAACCTTAGCCGCCAAAGATTGGAGCGGAAAGTATGCAACCCTAAGTACTGGAAGGGTGCAGGGACCAACTCTTAGATTTCTGGTGGCAAGGGAGAAAGCCATAAGAAGTTTTGTTCCAACGCCTTACTGGGAAATCAAGGCTGAAATTGAAATAGACGGGAAAATCTTCGAGGCTGAATACGAAAGGGATGTTATCGAAACAAAGGGAGAAGTTGAAGCAGTTCTTAGCGCTTGTAAAGGCAACGATGGAATCGTTGAAAGTATAGAGGAGAAGCGTTTCCAGCAGATGCCGCCAACACCATTTGATATTGGTGCACTGCAAAGTGAAGCCTACAGCCTTTTCGGATACACGCCGAGGCGAACCCTAGACATTGCTCAGCGTCTATACCTAGACGCCTTAATTTCCTATCCGCGAACAAGCAGCCAAAAACTTCCACCAGCAATCAACTATGAAGGGATTCTGAAAAGCCTAAGCGCAGTCCCGGAGTACAACCGGTTTGCGGCAGAACTTTTAGCCAAAAAAGAGCTGAAACCCAACGAGGGCAAAAAAGAAGATCCGGCGCATCCCGCCATTTATCCTACCGGGAATCTTCCAGAAAGGATTTTGGAGGAGCCTGAAAGACGCATATGGGATTTGGTTGTCAGAAGGTTTATGGCAGTCTTCGGCGAACCAGCCATAAGACAAAGCGTAAAAGTTTGCGTTAACGTTAACGGACACAGATTTATCCTAAGGGGGCGACAAACAATTAAAGAGGGTTGGCTCCGCTTCTATGAACCATACGTGAGGGCTGAAGAGGTTCTTCTACCCCGAATAGAAAAGGGACAGCAACTCCGAATTGTTAGGGTTATTTCGGAAGACAAGTTCACCAAGCCTCCGCCAAGGTACAATCCGGGAAGCCTCCTAAGAAAGATGGAGGAAGTTGGCATAGGAACAAAAGCCACAAGAGCTGACATAATTCAAACTTTGTATGATAGAAAATATGTCCGCGACGAGAGAATGGTTGTGACGGATTTAGGCTTTGAAGTTCTTGAAGTTTTAAAGAGGCATTGTCCAACCATTGTTTCAATAAAGCTGACCAGAAACCTTGAGGAACGCATGGATAAGATTCAAGCCAACCTAGAGAAGCGGGAAAACGTCCTTTCGGATGTCATTGAAATATTGAAACCCGTCGTGGAGGAGCTGAAAAGCAAAGAAAATATTATAGGCGAACAGTTAAGCAAAGCCGTAAGAAAAGCTAGACTTGAAGAACGCATCATCGGGCAATGCCCGATTTGTGGAACTGGAACACTTATGGTCCTCTACTCCAGAAAAACCGGAAAACGCTTCATTGGATGCACAAACTATTTTAAGAAAAAATGCAATGCGGCCTTTCCCCTTCCACAAAGGGGGTTCGTAAGACCTCTGGGCAAAAAATGCCCAAAGTGCGGTTGGCCAACCGTTCATATTAGGATTAAGGGCAAACGTCCTTGGAACCTTTGTTTTAATCCGGGCTGTCCCTCAAAGGAGGATAGAACTTGAAGTGTTCGATATGTCAAAGAGAAGCATTGCACAATGGCTTTTGCGAGTTGCATGCAAAAGCCTATGAAAACATTGTTAAAAAGTATGAATTTTGGAAGAAAGCTTTGAATATTTCATGGAAAGAATATTTAAGAGAGGTTGCTAAAAATCCGTTCACTGGTGAATGGGCAAAAGAAGTGGCGGAGCATTTAATAAAAACTTCGGGGGAGCAAAGTGGCACATAAAGTGAAAAGATTATTTTCGTCAACGCCGTACTTACTCAATAAAATCTACAAAAGACTGACTACCGTTAAACCTTCAAACATGGTTTTGGCAGTTGCAGCTTTAGCCATAGCCATATTCCTTTTCGGGGGAGGCCTTTACAATCTGGTGTCTAGGCCTTTACCGTCATACTATAGCCCAAGCATTGGTTTCTTGTTTGTCAACCCGTATCTGTCAGACCAGTTTCTATGGGACAGCCTCATAGCCACAACTCTTTTCGCATTAGGGGTGATTGGCTCTCTTTTGATGTATCAGAGCACAAAATATGCTTCTAACCCTAGGCAAGCATACATGATGCTCATGGTTGGGGTGGTGCTTCTCTTAATAGCGTATATTTCGATAGAGGCCATACTGCGTCAGTCAAAGGGCTTATAAAACGCTGAAGCCTTTACCATGGTTTCTTCTTTAAGCCCATCTTGTACGCTGCAAAATTCGTTAACATGTGCAACGGCGGAGTGATCGCTAAAACTGTGATAACAAGTTCTGGAAAAAGCATGTTTAATGGACTGGAAAAAATTAGGGCGCCGACAGCGAAGTCAATTTGATCAACGATAGGTAAGGTTTCTCCTGGAGGAATTCCTATTCGCCTTTTCAGAAAGGCTCCAGCCAAGTCTCCAACTAGGGCGCCTAAAGCGAGTAAAAAACCGAGATGAATGGGATATCCAAAGAAAATGGATTCCACTGCACCCACAGTTGTCCCAATGGCAAGACCGGAAAAGAAGCCCTTAAAGGTTTTATTTTTCCCAAAAATGGGCTTTCCGTCATAGAAGTTTTTCCCAAAGTCTAGTGGGAATCCACCTCCGAAAAGCACTGGTGCAGCGTTTGCGCAGTATGCGGGAAAAATGAATTTTAACGCGTTTAAGACTAAATCTGCAAGCGTGTCCATTTTTGGTACCTTAGGTTATGTGCTCGCTTAATCCTGTTAAACTTATTTTCATTAAACATGAGATGGGCTGCTTTTTTGCCCCCTTTTTTTCCACAACAGCCTCCACGATTTTTGGTTTTTCCGTCGGCTTTAACGCGATTATGACGTCTGCCCAAAACTTTAACACTCGTGTTGCTACGGGTTCAACAGCCACTTGAGTGTTTTCAAAAACGCTTCGCACTTGGCTAACTATTAAAACTGCTATTTTATGGGTTTTTGCGATTTGTGCAAGCCACGCCAACTGCCTGTTCAGTTCACGGTTTAACTCAAACGTTTTTTCGGGTTTTTCTGCCACTTCTAGACGATAAAAGTGCGTGATTGTATCAAAAACAGCGAGGCTAAAGTCTTTTGTTAAATAGTTTGCCAGTTGATCTATGATGGTTGCTTGTTCTCTGAAATCTTTGGGTCTAGCTAGAACTATGTGCTCCGCAATTTTTTCAACATCTTCGGAGGCTATTTGAGATAGCCTTCTAGGAGAAAAAGTTCCGTCACAGTCGACAAACAGAACTTTTGCCCCTCCCCTTGCACAGTTTACGGCGCACTGCATAGCCAACGTTGTCTTCGCAGTTTCCGCCTCTCCATAGATTAGGCTAACGCTGCTTAAAGGCAAGCCTCCATCTAAAATTTCATCAAGTCTACCGCAACCTGTTGGGATAACCTCCAGCAATTTCATGCACATCAACAGATATAAAAATGCGGAAATAATAATTTGTTGTTAGACGTTTGATGATTGGAGGTCGTATGAAGGCAGAGATAGCCGTTGCAACGGTTTCGGGAAAAGCCTACTACCTAATAGTGGATGAACTAAAAAGGAGAAACGTGCCCTTTGTAAGCATAACACCCCATGACCCCGTGCCGATGGAGGTAAAAGTGGTCATAACCACTGAGAAAGAACGTCCACTAATAAATCATGAAAACGTTTTGACGTTAAAAGAGGATCAAGACCCCCAAGCCCTCGTTAACCAAGCCATTCAGCAGTTGGAGGGAAAAACCTCCTACGAAAAAATTGTGATAGGCGTTGATCCCGGTGAGGTTTTGGGAGTTGCTGTTTTAGCTGACGGAAAGGTTATTAAAACCGGGAACTGCTTTAGCATAAAAGAGACAGTGAACCAGATAGAGAACATAATAGGAAGCTTGAAGGATTTCAAGGCGTCAACAATCACAGTCAGGGTTGGAAACGGTGTTCCTGAGTACAAAGAGAAGCTTTTAAAGGCTTTGGATAAACGATTGCCTCCAAACGTGGAATTGGAAAGTGTGAGTGAAGCGGGCACGGACCGCTACATAAGCGAGGCGAAACATAGGAGGGGAATAAGGGACATAGTTTCGGCGATAAAAATTGCAAGAAGAAATGGACAAAAATTCGTTAGAGGAAGGGCGTAATGAGGATAACAGTTGATGCTGGAAAAACTTTACTTGTTGATGGACCAGCCTCTGTTACGCTTGTTTCTGGAATAGCCGAAGTCTTTGGCTATGCTTTGAGGCAGATGGGCAAAGTGGTAATTAGAGATGGGAAACGCATGCCTTTCGCAGTCAAAGAAAAGGCAACCTTCGATGTTTCGCTTGGAGAAAACGCCAACGTCGAGGAGGTTGAAGGAGACACAATACCCCCCTCTTGGGAGGAAGCCTACAAAGAACTAGCTGCCCTTGAAAAGAGGCCTTCAATAGCGCTGGTCCTTGGAAACGTGGACTCCGGAAAGACAAGCTTCTGTACGTATCTCGTTAACAAACTTGTAAATGATGGGTGGAAAGTCGCCATTTTAGATGGGGACTTAGGCCAGTCTGATATTGGTCCGCCTTGCACTATTGCTTATGCCATAGCCTCAAAACCCGTTACGGATTTATTTAATCTTGAGGCAGCAAACGCCTATTTTGTAGGTGCCACGTCGCCTAGCCGAGTATTTGAAAAAGTGATTTTTGGAGTTGCGTTGCTTAAAGAAGAAATTCTGAAGCGCCAGCCAGACTATGTCGTTGTGAACACTGATGGATGGGTGGAAGGCGCTGACGCCATAAACTACAAGCTTCAAATCATCAATAGGATGGACCCCGATATAATCTTCTGCATCAAGCAAGATGAAATTTTGACTCCTCTTTTCACAGCGATCAAAAATTTCAAAACGTTCATGGTTGAGTCCCCTCAGACCATAAGGCAGCGAAACCGCGAAAAACGCAGAAGCCTAAGGGAGTTGGGCTACATAAAATACTTGAAGGGCGCCAAAGTACAGTCCATTCCAATAAGCTGGGTTAAAATTGAAAGCGACGATGGCGAGCTTAAAAGCCTAAACAAAACCTTTGGAATGGCTAAAAGGGAAAGGGAGATCTGCGACCTCTTAGGAATGAAGCCGCTCCACATTGCAGAGTTGAAAGACAAAATTTACGTGGTTATCGGCAAGGGCAGATGGATAGATCCGGAAAAAGTTAGAAACACGGAAAAAGCGGTGGGCAAAAAGGTTGTAGTTGTGTGGAAGGGAGACGAAAAGGGACTGTTAACAGCATTGTACAATGGGGAAGGAAGGTTTTTGGGAATAGGCGTGTTGCGAGAAATAGACTACATCAGAAAAGTCTTAAAAATTTTCACACCAGTCTCCAGCAGCGTCTCCACTATAGCCATTGGAAAAGTTAGGCTGGATAAAAATCTGCGGGAAATCCCTGTTTCGCAAGAAGAAAAAACTCCTCTTGTCCAAACCTAGCCCCTTCTTGATGGACAGAAAACACGCACTGGACACTGTTCACACAAAGGCTTTAAAGCTTTACAATATTTTCTTCCAAGCAAAATCAGCAGTATGTGAACAGCCAAGTAGTCTCTCGGCTCATACAAAAGCTGGAGAGTTCTGCGGACATCCTCATAGTCACCGTCTGTGGGTGCAAGTCCAAGCCTTTTAGAAACACGCTTAACATGGGTGTCAACGGGCACCGTAGGCCGGTTTGCCGAGAAAAGGAGGAGTACGTCAGCAGTTTTCGGTCCAATACCTGGCAGTTGTAACAGTGTTTTCCTAGCCTCTTCGAAGGGCATATCAAGTATCGGCTTTAAACCTCCATTGAATTTTTCCAGAATTATCTTCGAAACTTCTTTTATTACTCTTGCCTTATTTCGGTATAAGCCTGCAACTTTTAGGCATTCCTCAATTTCCACGGTTTCAGCTTTCGCCAAGGCTTCAGGGGTTATAGGAAACTTTTCGGAGAGTTTTTGGAAGGCTTTTTCGGTGTTTCTGTCCGACGTGTTCTGCGAAATTATGGTTATGATCAGTGTTTCAAAAGGGTCTTGTTTTGACGATATCCATTTTGGCATGGTAAAGCTTTCCCTGAGAATTTGTAGAATTTTTCGGGCTCTGGTCTTGTCTGCCTCCATCAAGGCGACTCCACTTGAAAGTGATAAATAGTGAATGTGTTAAGCTATAAATACGAAACGGAGAACCTACCATGGAGCGAGCCAAAGTAGTTAAAGACGAGATAATGGAGCAAAATATGCGCTTTTTGGCTGTTTACCTTGAAACTAGAAACGCCTGTCTTGTGCTTTTAAGTGAAAACGAGGATAGGCTTGGAACTTTAGCTGTGGCTATTCCTAAACCCGCCGACTCGCCGGGACTGCCATCCTCAACTGTTCTTCTAGGTGATAGAAACGTAATTTCAGCCCGCATGTTCGCCGAGTATTTAGCTTCGAAAAAAAGGAAAATAGCGTTGGTTTCCATCTACCTTGAAACCGTCAACGAATTACAAGCTCAGTCGATTTTCAAAAGACTATTGGAAAGAGTCGTGCCGTCTGCGGCAGAGACTGAAACGGGAGGAAGTCTTCTATGAGCCTTAGAAGTTTTTTGGAGCAGGTGGAAGAGAAGGGAGAAGTGCTTCGCGTCAAGGATGCTGTCTCCACAAACTTTGAAATTGCCTACGTCATGAAAAGCTTCGACGAAAATGGTCCGGTACTAATTTTTGAAAATGTGGAAGATTTTGAAACGCAGATAGTAGCAAACGTTTGCGGAACCAGAAGGCGCATCTGCGAAGCCCTTAACATAAGCCAAGAACAACTTTACAGGAGACTTTTAGAGGCTTGGCGTTCACCTAAAAAGCCAAAAATCGTAGATGATGGGCCAGTCAAGGAGGTTGTGGAAGAACCAGACTTGCTTAAAATCCCGATTTTAACCCATTTTGAAAAAGATGCTGGTCCATACATAACGGCGGCAGTTGTTCATGCCAAAAGCTTGGACGGAACAATTGAAAATGTTTCCGTTCATAGAATGCAGGTTCTTGACGAGAAGCATTTAGCAATTAGACTTGTTCCACGGCATCTTTACAGGCTTTGGAACATGGCGAAGGAAGCGGAAACGGATTTAGACATAGCCATTTCTATAGGTGTTCATCCTGCAGTAATGCTGGCGGCTGCGTCGTCTCCTCCCTTCGGAGTCTGCGAGTTCGATGTGGCGAATGCCTTGCTAAATGACCAACTACGCCTAGTCAGATGCAAGTATGTGGATGCATACGCTCCCGCGGATGCTGAACTCGTCTTGGAGGGCAGAATCTCTGCAAGCAAAGAAGTACCAGAAGGCCCATTTGTGGATATCACTGAAACCTACGACGTCCAGAGGAAGCAGCCAGTGGTGGAAATTGTTAACGTTATGCATCGTGAAGATTACATTTACCAAGCACTTCTGCCGTCTGGAGCCGAACATAGACTTTTAATGGGGCTGCCCTTTGAGGCGGCAATCTACGAAGCTGTTTCGAAGGTTGTGCCAAAAGTTTGTGCGGTAAACCTTTCAATGGGCGGAAGCGGATGGCTCCATGCTATAATATCAATCGAAAAACAACTGGATGGAGACGCAAAAAACGCGATACTGGCGGCTTTTGCAGCCCACCCAAGCCTCAAACACGCCGTGGTGGTGGACTCGGATATTAACGTCTATGATTTGACAGAGGTGGAGTGGGCCATAGCGACAAGGTTCCAAGTCAGCGAAGACTTGATAGTAATTGAAAACGTGAGGGGCTCCACTCTGGATTCTTCAGCCGACCAAGAAACAGGGTTAACGAGTAAAATGGGCATAGATGCGACTAGGCCACTATCCAAGCCTAAAGAGAAGTTTGAAAGAGCGAGAATCCCGTCGAGCAAGCGTGTTGAAGAGCTTGTGAAGAAGCTTCGCAACCGTAGCGTCTAAACATTTTTGCACATCAAGTTATATATCGGCGTTGTAAAATACAAAATGGGGTTCTTGTTGCCCGCCGAAGACAACGGAGAAGAATGCAGTGATAGCGGGAGTCAAATTACGTTGAAAGTTGAGGATGTCATGGTGCGAGAAGTTATAACCATTGACGAAAATGCATCGGTAAAGGAAGCCGCGGAAGTCATGAACAAATTTGAGATTGGATGCTTGATTGCTGTCAGAAGAGGCAAGGCTGTTGGGATAATAACTGAAAGAGATTTGTTAAAGCGAGTTGTGGCTGAGGCGAGAGACGTAAATAAGACGAAGGTTAAGGACGTTATGTCAAGCCCACTGGTGGTTGTTGAGCCAAACCTCGACCTTGAAGAAGCTGTGAAGTTGATGTTTCAAATGAAGATTAAGAAGTTGCCAGTTGTCGATGGAAAGCGTCTCGTAGGGCTGGTTAGCCTAACAGACATAGCCCGCTTCCAACCCCAAATGATAAAAATACTAAAACAGCTTGCCGCAAGACAAGTCCCGCCAAAAAGTATGAAGAAAGTTATAGATTATTATATTGTCTGAAAACTTTCCACATCCAGTAAACCAAAAGTGTGCCCTGTAAATTGTCCGGTTTACATCACAATTTTAAAATATTCAGAATCTGAATATTTGAGGTCTAGGTGGTGTTGTGAAAAAGAAAAGTTTACTTCTCGTTATAATGCTATCAACGATCCCCCTCATTTTCAATGGAATGGCGACAGCTAGTATCCAACGTGGCGCGTGGATTAACGCCACAATGGGGGAAGACCCCTATTATGGACGGAACGTTGTTGCATACAAGACGGGAACAACGTGGAACATATCAATAAGCGTATATAATGACTACTCAACAACAAACCCCAATCCCCCGCCACCACGTATAAACCGTCCAGTGAATATTACAGCGATAAAAGTGTATTTTGACTGGGGTGAATGGTATAACTTCACATTTAAAACCCCGGTGCGTATGGCTCCATTGGAGGTGAAGGTTTTCAACGTTGGAAATATTACGCCACCATTATCAAAAGTGCCTGAAACATGGGTTTACTCATACACCGTTTACATAGAATACGTCACGGAAATAGATCCGTCTCCCAAAATGGACTGGACATGGAGCGGAAGCAACCTCGCCGTCATGTCTGAAGCCCATTTCGACAGCTTCCGCCTCTACAATAAGCTTAAAAACATCATGAGTGGGATTCCAATACTTCCATCGTTGACTGTTAATTCAACAGAAGCCCAAGTTCTCCTTGTTAAAGCCTTCATCGAATATAACCTCGGAAGACAATACTACGTTAACGGTGCCTTTGAAGAGGCCCGAACCCACCTTCAAAACGCAGATGCATACATCACTCAAGCCCTTGCAGCATGGAACACTAGAGGAACAGAATTGGAAAATGCAACGCTGCAATATTATAATTCGCTGGCGGAATATTATAACTCGTTGGCTAACGCAACCGGAAAAAGCGCAGAAGCTGAACTTGTTCAAGCAAGCGCTGCATTAAACAATTCTTATGGGTGGATTTTCTTCGGAATAGGTTGGACGCTAATAGGCGTGGGGATTATAGTTTACGGACTAAAAAAACCAAAAACCGCATGAACCTCCAATTTCACACAATTTTTTCTTGAATTTGGCAAGCAATTATAGAACAATATTCTCTAAATAGGGCTTCCACCAAATAACACGAGAGGCAACGGCAAGACAATGAAGCAAACGTTAACGTTTAAAGTTAACCCTCAAAAACCAGAAATGGAAATAATCCAAATAGCAGCGAACATAATCAAGAATGGTGGACTAGTGGCTTTTCCAACAGAAACCGTTTATGGACTAGGCGCAAATGCACTTAATCCGAAGGCGGTAAAAGCCCTCTTTAGGGCCAAAAAAAGACCGCTTGACAACCCTCCAATAGTGCACGTGGAAAACATTCAAGAAGTTTACAGGTTGGCGAAAGAAGTCCCGCCTAAAGCTGAAATACTTATAGAGAAGTTTTGGCCCGGGCCGTTAACCCTAATTTTTAAGCGTTCAGAAATAGTTCCGGATATAACTGTTTCCGGTTTGGACACTATCGCGATTAGAATGCCTCGACATAATGTAGCCTTAGCCCTCATAAAAGAAAGCGGTTGCCCCCTTGCCGCTCCAAGTGCAAACCTTGCTGGAAGGCCAAGCCCAACAACAGCCCAACATGTGCTTGAAGACCTTAATGGACGGATAGACGCCGTTTTGGATGCTGGACCCACAAACATCGGCGTGGAATCCACGGTTCTAGACTTAACCGTTGATCCACCGCAAATTCTTCGTCCGGGAGGCGTTCCCTATGAAGTGCTTAAAAGCATCCTTGAAAGAGTTGAACTTCACCCCGTGGCAGTCGCTGACATGAAAGTGCACGTTGACAGGGCGCGTTCTCCGGGAATGAAACATAGGCATTACGCACCCAAAGCGAGAATGATTGTTGTTGAAGGCGATTTAGAGGCTGTTGTGAAGAAGGTTGCTGAACTAACAGACTATTATAGGCGAAGGAAGGCAAAGGTGGGTGTTTTAGCCACCGATGAAACTGTCGCTTCGTATGAGGCGGATGTCGTTAAGTCCCTTGGAAGCCGCAGCCGCCTTGAAGATGCCGCCAAAAACTTGTTTAGGCTTCTAAGGGAGTTTGACGCGGAAGGAGTTGATGTCATAATTGCTGAGGGTGTGCCCTCAAAGGGACTTGGTTTGGCAGTTATGAATAGGCTTAGAAAGGCTTCTGGTTATAGAATTGTGAAAGCAAGCGATTAGAAAAATTTATATAGAAGCATCTTTTCGTGTGATTTTGCTCTCAAATTAACTGCCGGATGAAAGGGGTGAAATTATATGGCGGCTGTACCTGGAACGGTGCCAGTTTTGATATTGAAAGAAGGAACGGGCAGAACAACTGGCAGAGAAGCTCAAAGGAACAATATTGCGGCGGCAAAAATTGTCGCTGAACTAGTGAAGACAACTCTTGGTCCGAAGGGTATGGATAAAATGCTCGTTAGCAGCTTCGGCGACGTCACAATAACCAATGACGGTGCAACTATCCTTAAAGAGATAGATGTTCAGCATCCAGCGGCAAAAATGCTTGTGGAAGTGGCTAAAGCTCAAGACAATGAAGTGGGCGATGGGACAACAACAGCCGCCGTTTTAACCGGTGAGCTTCTTGCCAAGGCTGAAGAGCTATTAGACCAGAATATTCACCCTACAATAATAATTGAGGGTTTCAAGAAAGCCAGCGAAAAAGCCCGCGAAATTTTGGAGAAAATATCCATCCCAGTGAACATCAATGATGATAAAAAGCTTTTGGATGTTGCCATGACTGCCATGGGAAGCAAGGGTATAGCCGCAGCCAGAGAGCACTTCGCGAAACTGGCTGTTGAAGCCGTTAAACAAGTGGCTGAGGAGAAGGACGGAAAAATCAGGGCAGACATTGATCTCATCAAGATTTTGAAGAAGCATGGCAAAAGCCTAGAAGAAACAGAACTTGTCAAAGGCATGGTCCTCGACAAAGAAGTTGCCCATCCGCAGATGCCGAAGATTGTGCATAACGCGAAAATCGCCCTGCTGAATGCAAAACTAGAGATTGAAAAGACGGAGTTTGACGCCAAAATCAATATTGAAAGTCCAGAACAAATGAAATTGTTCCTGGACGAAGAGGAACGCATGCTTAAAGAGATGGTTGACAAGATTGCCGAGGCTGGCGCTAACGTGGTGTTCTGCGAGAAAGGCATAGACGATGTGGCACTGCATTTCTTGGCTAAAAGAGGTATACTGGCGGTCAAAAACGTGAGCAGCAGCGACATGGAGAAATTGGCAAGGGCAACCGGCGGCAAGATCGTGGCAAGCGTTAAAGACTTAACGCCAGACCTGCTTGGCGAAGCCAAAATCGTTGAAGAAGTCAAAATAGGCGACGACAAACTGGTTTATGTCCGCGAATGCAAGAACCCAAAAGCCGTCACAATAGTGGTCCGTGGCGGAACAGAACACGTGGTCGACGAGGCTGAACGCTCACTACATGATGCGCTTTGCGTGGTCAGAAACGCCATCGAAGATGGAAAAATTGTGCCAGGCGGCGGTGCCCCAGAAGCCGAGGTAGCCAAACAGCTTAGAGACTATGCCGTTAAAGTCGGCGGACGGGAGCAACTGGCGATAGAGGCTTTCGCCGACGCCGTTGAAGCTATACCATTAACGCTGGCTGAAAATGCGGGGCTGGATCCTGTGGACATCATGGTGGCGTTGAGAGCTGCCCACGAGAAAGCTGATGGCTACCGCATGGGCGTAGACGTTTTCACAGGCAAAATCAGGGACATGCTGGAGCTAAACGTTGTGGAACCGTTGCGTGTCAAGCTTCAAGTTATCAAGTCCGCCACTGAAGCAGCCAACATGATACTGAAAATTGACGACGTCATCGCAGCGAAGGGCATCGAGAAGGAAAAGGAGAAAGAGAAGGAGAAGCCTAAAGAAGAATCGTCTTCAGAATTTGACTAAAACCCCAAATTTTTCTGTTTGTTCATCTCAACATTGGCATTTTTATGCCTTTTTCGCGTGCAATCCGCTTGGCTTTTTCATAGCCAGCGTCTGCATGCCTAACAATGGCTGTTCCAGGGTCCGTTGTTAGCACTGTCACCACACGTTTTTCAGCTTCTTTTGTACCGTCTGCCACCAAACACATGCCAGCGTGGATGCTGTAGCCTATGCCGACTCCTCCGCCGTGGTGAACGCTTACCCATGTGGCGCCTGCCACAGCGTTTAACAATGCGTTTAATATAGGCCAGTCGGCTATTGCGTCGCTTCCATCCAGCATGCCTTCTGTTTCGCGGTTGGGCGAAGCCACGCTTCCGCCGTCTAAGTGGTCTCTTCCAATCCATATGGGGCCGGAGAGCCTTCCACTTGCCACCATGTCGTTCATTATTTTCCCGAAGCGCGCCCGTTCGCCGAAGCCCAGCCAGCATACGCGGGCTGGCAATCCTTGAAACTTGACTTGTTCCTTTGCTTTTACAATCCAGCGGCAAAGCTCTTTGTCGTAGGAGAATTCTTTCAAGATCACGTCGTCCAACTTGTAAATATCCTCGGGGCTGCCTACAAGCGATGTCCAGCGGAACGGCCCGCGGCCTTCACAAAACATGGGCCGTATATAGCGTTGCACAAAGCCGGGGAAGGCGAAGGCTTCTTTAAAACCGGCGTTGTAGGCTTGCTGACGCAAATTGTTGCCGTACTCGAATGTTACGGCGCCCTTCTCCATCATCTTCACCATAGCTTCCACTTGGATGCGCATGCTTTGGCTAGCCCGCCGCAAATACTCTTCTGGATCATTCTTGCGGAGTTCGTCTGCTTCCTCCTTTGAAAGCCCGGCTGGGTAGTAGCCGTTCAACGGGTCGTGGGCGCTTGTTTGGTCTGTCAATACGTCGGGAATGATGCCTCTCTTTAATAGTTCTGGGTGCACTTCAGCCGCGTTTCCCAATAAGCCTATGCTCCGAGGGATGCCTTCCCTTTTGGCTTCCAAGGCCAGTTTAATGGCTTCGTCCAAGTCGTCTGTCCACATTTCCAAGTAGCCGTGGCGTATCCGCCTCTCAATGGCGCGTTTGTCTATTTCTACAACAAGCGCGACGCCCTCGTTCATGGTGACCGCTAACGGTTGGGCTCCTCCCATCTCGCCAAGCCCCGCCGTGAGGACAAGTTTTCCACGGAGAGTCCCGCCGAAATGTTCGCGGGCTACAGCCGCTAAGGTTTCGTAGGTGCCCTGCAGTATTCCTTGAGTGCCAATATATGCCCACGAGCCAGCTGTCATCTGCCCGAACATTATTAGGCCCTTTTGTTCAAGCTCGTAGAAGTAGTCCCATGTCGCCCATTTTGGCACAAGCATGGCGTTCACTATTAGGGCTCTTGGCGCCCACTCGTGGGTCTTAAAAACCGCCACGGGCTTGCCACTCTGAATAAGCATAGTTTCGTCTGGCTCAAGTTCAATAAGCGTTTCAACAATTTTTTCAAAGCATTCCCAGTTACGTGCAGCTTTCCCGGTCCCGCCATAAACAATAAGCTTTTCAGGGTCTTTAGCTACCTCCGGGTCCAAGACGTTGAAAAGCATGCGGAGGATGCCTTCAATCTGCCAGTTTTTGCAGTGTAGCTCATGTCCGGTTATACATTTTATGGGTCTCTCCAGCGTTAACAAGACATTTCCCCTTTAAGGATATTTGTTGAGGCTATTCTAATTCTTTGCTGAAAAACTTGACGGATTCAGCTAGTCTGGTTTCTTCATCAACAACGAGCCGACCATTCTTTATTACCTTGTCCACAAGGTTTACGCCGAAACGGTATCCCAAAAACATGTGGTTTGGTATGTTTAAAACAATGATGTCGGCTTTCTTGCCAACTTCTATACTGCCAACTTCATGGGCTCTTCCAATGGCATGAGCTGCGTTGATGGTGGCGGCGGTTATCGCTTCAGCCGGCGTCATCCTCATGAAATGGCAAGCAAAGGCAATAACCAGTTGCTGATTTTCAATCCAACAGCTTGGATTAAAATCTGTGCCCAATGCCACTGGAACGCCGTACTCGATCATTTTGCGGGCGTCAGCATACCGCCCAGCCATTAGACTGAAGGCGGCTGCTGGAAGCAATACGGCAATTACGCCTTTTTCCGCCATGGCCTTAAGTCCCTCATCTGAAGCGTAAAGCAAGTGTTCAGCGGAAACCGCCCCCACATGAGCTGCAAGTTCAGCTCCGCCAAACGAGCTCATCTCGTCAGCATGTATCTTAGGCTTTAGTCCTTGAGCCTTGCCAGCCTCTAAAATTCGTCTAGACTGCTCTATAGTGAAAACATCTTTCTCGCAGAAGACATCGCAAAACTCTGCCAGCTTCCTTTCTGCAACCTTGGGAATCATGTCCTCAACAACAAGTTTGACATAATCCTCTGGGTTGCTTCTATATTCGTTTGGGATCGCGTGGGCGCCCATAAAAGTTGGAACAACATCAACGACGTGCAACTGATTCAAGCGCTTTATAACTCCCAAGATTTTCAGTTCATCCTTTGCTGTTAATCCATAGCCGCTTTTCGCCTCAACCGTTGTAGTTCCATGGCTAAGCATAACATCTAAAGTATTTAAGCCAAAACCCAAAAGCTCATCCGAGCTGGCTTTACGTGTTTCTCTAACGGTTTTAAGTATGCCCCCACCAGCCTTGAGAATTTCCATATAAGAGGCGCCTTCAACCCTCATTTGGAACTCTTCTTCCCTTGAACCAGCAAAAACTAGATGCGTGTGTGGGTCGACAAAACCGGGCATAACAGTTTTCCCACTAGCGTTTATTATTGTTTCAGCTCTAACAATCTTTTTAACGTCGGCTGTTTTACCGACAGCAATTATTCGCCCATCTTTTACGGCTACACACCCGCCCCTTATTACGCTGAGCTCCCGCATTTGTTTGCCAACACGGGGTTTTTCACTCCCGCCGGCTAACGTTATTAACTCGTTGGCATTAACGATAAGAATGTCCACCTTCTCCTTAACCGGTTTTTTGGCAGCTTTACTCAAAACTCTTCCCTCGCTCTAAGGCGTTTTGAACTGCAACCTCTAAGACCTTGTCGATGGTCAAATTGTCGATTTTAAGGTAAAAAGCAGCCACATCAACAATAGCTTTCAGGGGAGCCAATCCACAAAACTCTGAGCCTATTATCGGCACGTTATAACGGGAAGCCTCAACCTTCAATAGTTCAAAAACTCTATAGAGGGGTGTAGCCTCAAAATCCGTTATGCTCATCCCAATCTGAGTTATGTTTTTCTCTGGGATATAGGCGGCCATTGCCTTAACGTTTGAAAGCCCACCCTTCTTTGAATGCAAAGCCTTGGCGATTTTCTTTGCAATTTTTAAATCGGATGTTCCGAGGTTGACGTTGAAGCCAGCCATAACTTTGCGGGCACCAGTTATTGTGGCGCCAGCTGTTGGATGAGGCTTTGCAGGACCAAAGTCCGGCTTTCTCTCGGGTTTAACAATCATTTCAGCCAGCCTTTCATATTCGCCTTCCCTTATCCAGTCCAAGTCCCTCCTTTCGGGTTTTGTAGCTGCTTCTCCGTAAAGATAGACGGGCACTCCATATTTTTCGGCTAGGGTTCTGCCGAACTTTTTGGCTAGTTTAACACAATCCTCCAAGGAGGCGTTTTTAATGGGTACGAAGGGGACAACATCTACGGCGCCTATGCGGGGATGTTGCCCCTTATGGGTTCGCATGTCGATAAGCTGTATGGCTTTCGAAGCCATTTTCAACATAGCCTCGAGAACAGACTGTTTGTCGCCTATAAACGAGACAACTAAACGATTGTAGTAGCTGTCGAAGGTGTAGTCAAGCAAAAACGCTTTTTTTGTGTCTTTAAGCTCGTTTAGAATTTGCTCCACAACCTTTGGGTCGGATGTGCTAAAATTTGGTATACACTCGATAACTTGCCTCAAATCTTTCACCGTCCTCTTTAATCACATGTCGGAACTTAATTAAAGTTATTAACCGCCAACAGCCTAGAAAAGTTGAAATCGCCACGCAAGAGATGAACCGTTTGGACCAAGAAATCAAGTTTGAAGCACCCACATGGAACCAGATATATAGAATGCTCCTACAAATAGCTGATAAAATTCGCAAGGACAATTTCAAACCAGACGTAATAGTTGGGGTTGCCCGAGGCGGGTGGCCTCCCGCAAGGGTTCTCTCAGATCTTTTGGACAATCCAAATCTCGCAAATGTTAGGGCGGAATTCTATGTTGGAGTGGCTGAAACCAAAGGGGAGCCGACGCTTACTCAACCAGTTTCGGTGAATGTTGCAGGTAAAAGGGTGCTTGTGGTGGATGAGGTTGCAGACACGGGTAAAAGCCTTCAACTCATAAGGGAACATTTAATGACTGAAGGTGCAAGCGAAGTACGAATAGCAACAGTCTACCTCAAACCATGGAGCATTGTGAAGCCGGACTATTACGCGAGGGAAACAAGCCGCTGGATAGTCTTTCCATGGGAAATAAAGGAAACTATTAGGAAAATAGTTCAAAAGTGCAAGGAAAAAGGCAGATCGGTGGAGGTAGAAACGGAAAAACTTGTGAAAGCCGGCTTGTCCAGAAGGCTTGTTGAGAGGTTTTTGAAGGAAATCCGAGGGGATGAAACTTGCTGAAACACGTTCAAGATTTCGGCAAACACATAGTCATCGCAGGTTTTAGAAAAGTGCAAATAGCGGATGTTGGCGCCTTTCTGGAAAAAGCTAGAAAAGCCGCTGGCGAAAACATTGAGGTTCAGTTTTTCGACGCTGGTCTTGTGGCTTCTTGGCAACACTTGTACTTTGCGGCTTTAAACGCCCTAAAAGCCTTCAAAAACGGCGAAAACATTTCGAAAAGCCTAGCCGTGGAAGTGCTGCTCTATGCTTCAGCGCAGAGACAAATAAAGAAAGCCACTGAAATTTTGGGGGTAAAAGAGAACACTGAGACTGTAGCCGTACTGTTGATGGGGGAAAGCACCCTTCAAGTTGAAGAAGCATTAAAAGCTGTTTCAAAGGTTGTTGGAGGAGAACGCGACGATAACGTTTTGGAGGTTACACCCAACAAGGTTGCGAATATACGGAAGATTTTCGAAATTTCGGAAGCTGAAATCGAAGCTGTTGCAGACGGAAAAACCTTAGAGGAAGCCCTAATAGACCTTGTGATTGAGCGAGTGGCGCTTTTGGCGGCTGAACGCTAGAAGGCTACAGAACCTTCTCTTTTATCACAGACAAAATGTCGGTTGGCTTGATTACAGCAAGCCCGGTTAAGCCACCGATAACCTCGATTAACAAGATTTTGTCTGGATTTTCTAGGTTAACTTTTCTCTCAATATTGGAAGCCGCAGCCTCAATGATGTCCCTTGTGGGGGTCTCTGTGAAACGCTTTTCAACGGTTACGCGGTAGCTTTCGTTTGGTGCAATTTTGGCGCTTAGTTCAAGGGCTGCTTGCTGGATTTCCCCCAAATCTGTGCGCACAACCTTTTCGATGGGGATCACCCGCAAGGTGTAGCGAAACTCATATGGTCTTTCCCGGAGGATTTGCCGAAACTTTTCAATAACCTCGAAGGGATTGAAAGCCGTCTTAGCGGCTATCAAGCCCGCCACTCCAGTCTTTTCAACGATAGGTGCAGAGTCGCCAACCTCGCTTAAAAGATACCAAAGCTCCGAGCATGCCTCATCTTCGTTGCCTCGAGATGTCGTGGCTAAAAGGTTAAAGTCTCTGATCACTTGATGCCCCTCCACCTAAACATGTAAATGGTCAGTGCAGGTTAGTCGGCTTTCACAGCATAACGCTCCTAGCCGTCGCCTCACATCATCCCATGACGTATAAGTCATTCCACAAAATTTAAGGGTTATTATAGGACACGTGAAGCCTCTTTGACATTAGGCTTAAATCTTGGAAGTAAGATTCTATTGTTTCCAACTCGTTTGGAGTGAAAGGGATGGCAGCACGTAAACCCGTGATTGTTGTGCATGGCGGCGCCGGGAACTGGCATCCTGAACGTGTTAATCCTGGAATTGAGGGAGTTAAAAAGGCTGCTAAAACAGGTTTTGACGTCATGTTGAACGGTGGAAGCGCTCTTGATGCTGTTGTTGAAGCCGTCTCCGTCTTGGAGGATGAAGGCGTTTTCAATGCTGGGTATGGTTCAGCCCTAACTATCGAGAAAACTGTTGAAATGGAAGCCTCCGTCATGGATGGAAAAACCTTGAGGGCTGGAGCTGCTGGGCTTTTAAGAGACATTCGAAACCCGGTCCGACTTGCAAGAATAGTCATGGAACACACAGACCACGTTTTTGTCGTGGGAGAGGGCGCAGAAAAACTTGCAAGGCTCTTTAACCTTGAAAGGAGAAACCCCCTCACAGAACTTCGCCTAAAATATTATGAACAGCAAAAGCAAGCCTTGCTTGAAGGAAAGTTTGAACTGCCAAAACTCGCAGAACTGGTCAAAAATCATCCGGAGCTTTTCGACTTAGAAACCGTAGGCGCAGTCGCCCTTGACAAAGAGGGAAATGTGGCGGCTGCAACCTCAACGGGAGGTTTTCCGCTTAAGTTGCCGGGCAGAATAGGCGACTCGCCTCTTATAGGCTGCGGTACATACGCGGACAACCGCAGCGGGGCATGCTCAGCCACAGGGGTCGGCGAAATAGCCATAAGGCTTTGCTTAGCCAAAACCGTTTGCAATCACATGGAAAGCGGCAAGACGGCTCAAGAGGCTGTGGAAGCCGCCATAAGTCTTGTTAATGAGCGGATGGCTGGAATTTACAATTCCATGGGCTTGATAGCTGTGAGCATAAGGGGCGAAATAGGCGCTGCCCATAATTCCAAACACCTGTGCTGGGCGTATTTGACGCCGGAAATGCGAGAACCAGAAGCAGCTCTTACGGCAAAAATTTTGAGGTAAAACTTAAAAATCCCAGTCCAATCATGAACGAGCGTTCTCGACTCTTGTCGAATAAAAACGTTTATGATCTTCTTGTGAAGCTCTCCATATGCCAACCCTATAACTTAGAGGTGAAGAAGGATGATATTTGAAGAGGAAGAAGAATGGGAAGAGGAAGACTGGGAAGAGGAAGAGTGGGAAGAGGAAGAATGGTAGAAAACCAAGCCTTACAAGGCTCTTCCCAATTTCTTTGTTTCCCGAAAAGTTTTTAGCAAGACATTTTTCTGATTTAAAAGCTCGAAACAATTTATGGCTAAAAGCTGTTAGTTGTTGATAAGCTATGACTCGGGTTGCAGTGCTGGACACGGATAAATGCAAGCCCAAACGTTGCGGCAAGCAGTGTCATCGCTTCTGTCCAATGGTTAGAAGCCATGTTGAAGCTATCCGCTTCGAGGACACAAAGCCACTTATCGTGGAGGCTTTATGCTCTGGCTGTGGAATCTGTGTTAAAAAATGTCCCTTCAACGCCATATCCATTGTAAACTTGCCAGATGAACTGGAAAAAGACTGCACCCACCGCTTTGGACCAAACACCTTCAAACTTTACAGACTGCCAACACCATCGCCAGGCACAGTGCTAGGTTTGCTTGGCAAAAACGGTATCGGAAAAACAACAACTTTGAAAATTCTTTCAGGCGAGATTAGGCTAAACCTTGGAAACTATGAGAATCCGCCAAGCTGGAGTGAGATAATCCGCTTTTTCAGAGGTTCAACACTGCAAGACTACTTCCAGAAGATGAGTGAAGGCAAGCTCAAAGTTGTGCATAAACCCCAATATGTGGATAAAATCCCCAGGGTTGTTTCTGGCAAAGTTGGCGAAATCCTTGAAAAGGTGAATGAACGAGGCGAAACGCTAAACGCCGTTGCTGAACAACTGGAGCTTAAGAAAATCTGGAACCGTTCTTTGGACGCCCTCAGCGGAGGCGAACTTCAAAGAGTCGCCATAGCCGCGGCTATCTGCCGCGAAGCCGACGTATACCTTTTCGACGAGCCATCAAGCTATTTGGACGTTAAACAGAGGCTTGAAGCCGCCAAAGCCATAAGAACGCTGAAAAAAGAGGAGAAAACAGTCATTGTAGCGGAACACGACCTAGCCATAATAGACTACCTCTCAGACCAAATATGCATATTCTACGGCGAGGCTGGCGTTTACGGCATAGTCTCCCACGTGCATGGTGTGAGGACAGGCATAAACATTTACTTGCAGGGCTATATTCCCGACGAAAATGTGCGTTTCAGAAAAGAAGCCATAATCTTCCATGAGAAACCGCCAACGGTCGGCTTTGGCGGCGGCGAAACACTTCTGAAATGGGATAGAATAGAGAAAACTTATGAAGGGTTCAGGCTTGTGGCTTACCCTGGCGAAATCAGAAAGGGCGAAATCATTGGGATCCTTGGACCAAATGGTATTGGTAAAACAACCTTCGTTAAAATTTTGGCGGGATTAGAGAAAACAGACGATGGGCGAGAGTTCAAGCAGCTGGAAGTAAGCTACAAGCCTCAGTATATTTCGGCGGAATATCAAGGTACAGTGCAGGAGCTTTTGGTGAGCATAGCCAAAGACGAGTTCACTTCAAGCTGGTATAAAGTTGAGATTCTCCATCCGCTGGGGTTGGAAAAGTTTCTTGACAGAAATGTGGCTGAACTAAGCGGCGGCGAACTGCAGAAAGTAGCCATAGCCGCGTGCCTGTCAAAAAAGGCAGACCTCTACCTTTTGGACGAGCCAAGCGCATACCTAGACGTTGAAGAGAGGCTTAACATGGCGCGCACCATAAGACGAGTAGTGGAAGCCCGCAACGCCACCGCCTTTGTGGTTGAACACGACGTGGTTGCCCAAGACTTCATTGCAGACCGCCTCATGGTTTTTACAGGCGAACCCGGCGTGAAAGGCTTTGCCAATTCGCCTACAAGCCTCAGAGACGGCATGAACAAATTTCTAAAAGAGATGAATGTAACCTTTAGAAGAGACCCGGTAACCAAGAGACCCCGCGTGAACAAGGAAGGCTCAAAACTGGACAAATATCAAAAGGAGATAGGCGAATACTATTATGTGCGGGCTGCAAGCATAACAGAGGAAGAATAGATTATGCCAAAGAAAGACGAAATTGGAAAGCTGGAAAAGGCTCTTTTGGAAGAGGCCGCAAAAGCCCTGAAAAACGCTTATGTGCTATGGGGTTTCGGTGTAGGCGCTGCAGTTCTCGCCGAGGACGGAGAAATTTACGGTGGATGTAATGTGGAAAGTTGGGTTTCCGGGCTTGGCATATGCGCTGAAAGATGCGCCATACACCATGCGGTTTCTCATGGTAACAAGAAAATTAGGGAGGTGGCCGTGGTGGTAGGTGCAAGGAATAAAGCTGAGATAAAGCCTTGCGGCGCATGCCTCCAATATATTTCGGATTTCGCTGAAAACCCCGAAATTAAAATTGTTACGGCAAAAGTTGAGGATGGCAAGGTTCTCTTTGAAACGGTTAAGGTAAATAGGCTGAGAGAACTGCTGCCACAACCTTTCAAAAATGAATGAGTTGTGGTCGAATTGCATAGTTAAATTAATGTGCATGCCGTGCATACGTTAGAGTGGACTTTCACGGAGAGGTGCTGGTGGAGGCTTAAGTGGCGCAAGCGACATTCGAAGAGATAAGCGCTTCAGACTTTTTCTACAGGAACCGTGATATAGCTGGGTTCACGAATCCGACGAGGGCGATTTTCGCCGCCATTAGGGAGCTTGTGGAAAACTCGCTGGACGCTGCTGAAAGCATAAAGGTGCCGCCCGACATTTATGTAAGGCTTTCCTTTGAAGGGGAAGCCAGCGAGGAAACCCAAATCTACAAGCTGAGGGTTGAAGACAATGGTTGTGGTGTTCCACCGCGATATATCCCTTCAGCATTTGGACAAGTGCTTTATAGTTCCAAGTACAAGCTGAAACAGCAGAGAGGCACTTTCGGCTTAGGCGGAAAGATGGCTATCCTCTATGGTCAGATAACAACCCATGAGCCCGCCACCATAATTTCGAGTACAAGTCCGTTATCTAAAATTTACATGTATAAGCTCATGATTGACATTCAGCGGAACCGTCCAATAATCCTCGACCGCAAGGTGCTCTTAAACAAGGAAGGTTGGCGGGGCACCATCGTCGAGTTCAGCCTTGAAGGCGACTATCTGAGAGCTATGCCCAAAATTTTGGAGTATTTTAAGCAAACAGCCATGGTGAACCCTTACGCTAACATAACCTTCGTAGACCCTAAGGGCAGACTTTACAAGTTTGTTAGGGCAACCACCGTTATGCCCGACCCGCCAAAAGAGACGTTACCTCATCCATACGGTGTTGACGTGGAACTTCTTCAGCGTTTGATACAGATAACGCCTTACAACAACATGCTGGAGTTTCTGAAAAACCATTTCCACCGTGTTGGCGAAATAACTGCCAGAAAATTCCTTGAGTTCAGTGAGATAAGCCCGTCCAAAAATCCGAAGAAGCTTACGCATGAAGAGGTTGTCAGACTGGCGCAGATGCTGAAAAAGTTTAAGGAGTTTTTGCCGCCAGATGCAAGCTGTTTATCCCCTCTCGGGGAGGAACTGCTCAAAACGGGCGTTTTGAAGGAGTTGAAGCCCGAGTTTGTGGCGGTTCACCAGCGGAAACCAGCCACTTATGCGGGGCACCCTTTCATTGTTGAGGTGGCAATAGCTTATGGCGGTGAAATCCCCCAGCGTGGCGGGTTTGTGATTTACCGATTTGCAAACCGAATACCGCTACTTTATGACGAGGCAAGCGATGTGTCGGTAAAAGTTATAAACGCCATGAACTGGCGCCGCTACAAGGTTACACCCGACATGCCAATAGCCATCGTTGTACACATTTGCAGCACAAAAGTGCCATACAAAACTGTTGGAAAAGAATTCATAGCAGACAGACCAGAGGTCAGGCGGGAAATAGCCAACGGACTAAGGGAAGTGGCAAGACAACTTCAACGGTTCCTGTCGCGGAGGGAACATGTTGACAGAGAACGCAAACGCCTTGGCGTCTTCAGCAAGTACCTGCCAAGAATAGCCGAGTTTTCAACACGTCTGGCTGGAAAAGAGAAACCTCCAGACATTGAGAAGCTTTTGAGGAGTGTGAAAAGGTTTGGAGCCGAAGGAGTTTAAAAGCATAACCGAAAAACGTAAAGAGGTTTTAGCCACCCTCGAAAATTTTGGGCTCCGCATATATGAACAGATGGAGAAGGGAATTTTCCCATTCATTGAGATGCCAAGCCGCTCCACCGAAAACATTTATTACGACCCAAAGTTCCGTCAGTTCATTTTGGGCGACAAAAAAGTTAGGCGGAGCACCCGCAACATCCGCCACCTAAAGCCTTTCGCCCAACTTGTTTGGGCAGCCCTCTTCTCTTATGAGCTTACATCCCAACGTAAAACATCCACGCTTAGAGACGTCTACTATTCAGCGCAAGCCTACGAGATGACATTCAAAGACCAACAGGAATCAAACAACATCATAACAGACTTGGAAACCATTCTCGGCTTTTCAAGGGAAGACTTCAACATCTTCCCAGAAGAACGCTCAGCCGTCTTCGGCGACTTAACAATACGCTACACTGTGCCCGGATATGAAGGCAAAACATTGAATCTAACGTCGCATCCCGACGGTGTCATGATTGGACCAGCTCTAACCTCAGCTGAATTCGTGGAAACAACAGCCGACAAGGTTATAGCCATCGAGAAAGGCGGCTTGTTCACCCGGTTCATAGAGGAAAATGTACACAAAAAGTTTAACGCCATACTAGTCTTGACGGCGGGGCAAGCGCCAAGGGCGACCCGCCACTTTATTAGGCGGTTAAACCGAGAGCTAGGCTTACCAGTCTACATCTTCACCGACGGCGACCCATGGGGAATGCACATAGCAATGGTTATAATTTCAGGTTCAGCAAACGCTGCCCACCTAAGGGACTTGACAACACCAGACGCCAAATGGAGCGGTGTCTGGGCAACGGATATCGTCAAGTACAAGCTGCCCACAGATCCGCTTGATGAAATTGACATGAAAAGGCTGTATGAACTGCAGAAAGACCCCCGATACAAGGAGGACCCGCTGTGGCAGAGGGAAATAAGAACTTTTATGAAGATTAAACGCAAGGCTGAGCAAGAGGCTTTCAGCCGCTACGGGCTAACATATATAGTAGACGAGTACCTGCCAGCAAAACTCGAGGAAACAAAATAGACGGAAACACTTTAAAATATCCGCGCCATGTATTATAGCACACGTTGATACACGAAAGGCGGAAAACAGTATGAGTGAGGAAGGTGGGTTCGGCATAACTGCTGCAGAAAAATTCTTCGGGTTTATACTTATTATTGTTGGTGCGTTAGCTCTCTACTTCACGTTAACAAGCACTCAAGCCTTAAGCATTTATTCTGGGCTCTTCGGCTTCCTAAGCTTTGTAATTCTTGCTGTTGGTTTATTCCTCATAATTGCAAAGGTTGAATAACACCTTTAACACAACAGCATTTATTTAAGCATAAGTTTATTAGGTTTGAACTATTTGCTGTTGCAGCCCTAAAAAGAGGAGCCAAATATGCCGATTAGACAGCCAATTGTATGCGTTCTTGGACATGTGGACACTGGTAAGACTTTGCTTTTGGACAAGATTCGCAAGACCAGCGTTCAAGCCCGTGAGGCTGGCGGCATGACGCAGCACATTGGCGCCAGCTTTTTCCCGGTGGAAACTCTAAAGCAGATGATTGGTCCACTTTTGTCAGCTTTTAAGGGTGAGATTGAGATTCCTGGGTTGCTTGTAATTGACACTCCTGGACATGAGGCTTTTACTAACTTGCGGAGGCGGGGCGGCAGCGTAGCTGACATCGCCATTCTCGTGATTGATGTGTTGCGCGGTTTTGAGGCTCAAACCTACGAGTGCATTGAGATTTTAAAGGCGCGGAAGACGCCGTTTTTGGTGGCTGCCAACAAGATTGATAGGATTCCAGGCTGGAAGTCTTATCCGGACACACCTTTCCTGAAAAGCTATCAACTGCAGGACAAGTATGTGCAGGAGGATTTGGACAACCGCCTATACGAGATTATTGGCACTTTTTCACGTTTGGGCTTTCGTGCTGACCGCTTTGACCGCATAAAAGATTTTACGCGAACAGTGGCTATTGTGCCAACAAGCGCTAAAACAGGCGAAGGCATCGTTGAGCTTCTGGCAGTGTTGGTTGGCTTAACCCAACAGTATTTGAGGAAGCGACTGCAAACCACGGAGGGACCAGCCAAAGGCACCATTTTAGAAGTTAAAGAAGAGCCTGGGCTTGGTTTAACCTTAAACACCATCATCTATGATGGAACATTGAAGAAGGATGACTTAATAGTGGTGGGCGGCAAGGAAAAACCCATAACAACGCGGGTTAGAGCCATCCTGGTCCCAAAACCTTTGGACGAAATTAGAGATCCCCGCGACAAGTTTTCTTCCGTGGACTTTGTCTCAGCGGCGGCTGGAGTGAAGATTGTAGCGCCGGAACTGGAGGGTGCCTTGGCTGGTGCGCCTTTGTACGTCGTTCCGGAAGGCGAGAGCGTCGAAAAGTATGTGAGACTTGTTTCTGAAGAAATTGAGAAGATTAGAATCGCAACGGATGTGGATGGCGTTGTCTTGAAGGCTGACACGTTGGGCTCTTTAGAGGCTATAGCTGAAAACCTGAAGCGTCAAGGCGTACCGATCCGTTTGGCGGACATTGGCGATGTTTCCAAGAGAGACGTTACAGAGGCTGCCATAGTGAAAGAGCATGAGCCTCTTTATGGAGCGATTTTAGCCTTTAACGTTAGAGTTTTGCCCGATGCCGATGAAGAAGCTAAAAACACCGGTGTCCAAATTTTCAGAGAAAATATAATCTACCATTTGATAGACAACTATGTTTCTTGGCTTAAAGCTCAACGAGAAGCCAAACTCACCGCCGAATTTGAAAAGTTAGTCAAACCTGGGAAAATCCGCATTTTAGAGGGCTACGTGTTTAGAAGAGCTAAACCAGCAATAGTTGGCGTAGAAGTTTTAGCCGGCAAAATCAAGCCGAAATATAGTTTAATACGAGCTGAGGACGGTGAGGATGTTGGCGAAATCCAACAAATTCAAGAAAAGGGCAAAGCTTTGCCAGAAGCCAAGCAGGGGATGCAGGTAGCCATAAGCCTCGACAAGCCTATGGTTGGCAGGCACATTTTCGAAAACGACGTTCTATACGTTAAAGTGCCAGAAGCACACGCTAAAGCGTTAATGAAAGATTTCATGGATAGGCTTGCACCAGACGAACAGGAAGCCCTAAACGAATATGTTAACCTAATGCGGAAGAAAATGCCTTTCTGGGCTGCCTAGTGGCTGTTTGTATTCGTATGTTTGAATAAATCTTAAAATTTGAAACTGTTGCTAAACCTTCTTGGGGAGTTCATGGACTTAGCTAAAAGTTTTGCATGTTTAGGGTTGACGTTCTTGCTTGTACTCTCCCAGCTCAGTTTTGGCTTCTGTTGTTTTTCCGGCGGGCAGCCTAAAGCTCTTGTGTTTTTAGCTTATTCACCCTATTGGTTTCAGTATTTCAAAGGCAACAATTGGACTCAGGTTGCTAGAGACCTTGAATTGATCAAGTTAATGGGTTTTGACGGTGTTCGTATTCATTATGAGTATGTTGTTGAGCTTGGTTTGGTTGAGCGTTTGTTGGAGTGTACACAGCGTCTAGGTTTGAAGGTTATTTGGGCGACGCATGCCACTTACTGGAACAACAAATTTCCAACACGAGATTTTCCAAACGAAACCATCGTACAAAGCTATAAGGCTGAGCTGCGCATAATAGCTAACGCCTCTTCAAAGTATTCCCATGTGCTTTATATTTCAGTCTTTTATCCGATACCCTTCCCGGCGGTGGCAGGCATAACTTACGAGGAGTGTTTGCAGCGCATAAGCAGCGCGGATTTCAACGACGCCATAAAAGATATTGTAGCTTATGTGAAAAGCTTCGGCGTAAAATGTACTGTTGAAAGCGAAGGCATTCCACGTGATTTTCCAGTCAAATTCATCGAGAACGCTGATGGCTATGGTATACAACCCTTCTCAACTAGGAAGGATGACATCGACGCTCAACACATCCTCGATTATGCAGCTTACTTCGAGAAAAGTGGGAAAGAGGTTTTCATAGGCGAATATGGTTTTAGAACTTGGAAACCAGCACATCACTGGGACTTCGGCATGGTTTCATGCGAAGCCACCAAAGCAGAGCTTATCAAACAATATTTTGAGTTTGCTAGTAGTCGCTTCGAAATAATAACTTACTTTGCAATGTACGATGGAGATGGAGGCTGGGGGTTGGTGAATGATGATGGAACGTTAAGGCTCAGCGGCTGGAGTGCTAGCCAATGGCTTCATAGCAGGGAAAAAATGTTTGAAACCGAAAGAGCATTCAATCATTTGGTTATCGGAGTTATCGTTGAAGCTGTGGCAATCGTAATAATTGCAACCTTTACAGCCGTGACCTATAAAAGGACCATGAATCCTTCAACCCATAACAGCAGAATGATGCGCATTATTTTAGGAAGTTTTTATGTGAATCGTCTTCTTGGGATTAGACTTGATATTCTTTGTCCGTAAGCATCTGCAGCTTTCAAAGCATTAAAAACCATTTCCGGCGAAACCTCCATAGGCATATTTCGCATGAGAGGGTGTTCCGCCGATTTTTCAGCAACAACCCACAAATCTTCATCTGTAATGCCCTTTAACCCCAATTCTTCAAAACTTTCTGGAAGGCCGACCTCGTGTCCAAACTTGAAAATTTCGAAAACATCTCTTTTGGAGTATTCCTCTAAAAATAGCTGCGCGCATGTGCCAAAGTGTACAAGTTCACCGTGGTTTTGTGCGGGGGACATTTTGCTTTCGACATATGTGAACCCAAAATAGATGGCGTGGGCAGCAGAAAGTCCGCCACTTTCGAAGCATAAGCCACTTAGCAAAACTGTGGCTTCTACAATGGCTTCCAATGCTGGTGTTACGCATCTTTCTTGGACGGCGTCTAAGGCTTCCACACCCCATGTCAACAGTATGTCATACAACAGCGCCGACATGTTTAATGCCGTTAAAGTTGCGCTTCCTTGAACTGGTTTAGCTAGACGATTGTTTGCTCCACGCTTGTAGCAGCTACGCACTTCAAACTTTTTGGATAAAGCGTCTCCAATTCCACAACTTAAAAGCCTAGGCGGAGCCTTTGCAATTATATTCGTGTCTAAGACTACAACCAGCGGGCTTTTCTCAAAATTATCAACCCTTTTGAATACGTGATCTACGGTGTACACAACAGCCACGGAGCTTGTGGGAGCGTCTTGGGATGCAACGGTTGGAATGATAATGACATCGACGCCCATCTTGTTTGCCACCTCTTTTCCGGTGTCAATGCATTTTCCCCCTCCAGCGGCTATAACTACATCGCATTTTTCTTCCTCGCATATTTTGGTTAATCTTCCTATCTCTTCGTCGCAGCATTCAGCCCCCCAAGTCTGTCCGGCGCCGAATTCGGCAAAAACATATTGAACATTATTGTCCTTTAGACCTTTAAAGAAGGCTGCATCTTCTAGAGCGCGGCTGGCTTGACGTCCGCTAATGATAAACGGCTTTTTATAGTTGTATGCTCTGATTATTTTTGGAATTATCTCAAATAAAATCCCTGGTCCCTGATAATATCGGTTTGGGCCTCCTAAAGCCTTCAATTTTAAGGTTGGGAAATATTCCATAATGGAAAACCTCTGACAGCAATGATTTAAAAATTCCTATGAAAGGAGGTGCACGTTTCCAATTCTCACGTTTTTCAAGTGCTTTTCAGCGGCTTTTTGGCATTCTTGTGCTTGTTTTCGGCTTGTTGTTGGCAGATCGTTCATAACATAGCATGGGTAAAACGCTAGAAGCGTGTAGGGAGTTTCTGGACTTATCTGGCTTATGAATTGGGCGATTTTTTCAACCTCTTCTGCGTCCACGTATCCTGGCACAAGCAGCGTGCTCGCCGTTAAGACCGGTAGTTCTGGGCGCTTTGCATAGTATTTTTCGCCTATCAACCGAAAATTTTCGAGGGCTGGTTTGTTGGTGACTCCACATAGGGCTATCGCTAGTGGTTCGCTCCATGCTTTTAAATCGAATTTTATGTTCCCCCCACTTTTTAAGGCGTACTCCACAGCTTTTTCCGCCAGTTTTAGGTTCATGTAGCCGTTGGTTTCCCAGCAAACCCGAAGGATACGCTTTTCCTCCTCAGCTTTTTCTAGGGCTATGCGGCTTGTCTCAAGCGAGTGGGGCATCTGCGGTGAGGGATCCCCTCCAAAATAGCATATGCATGAAACCCGCTCATCGAAGGCTTTTTGGGCCAAAGCTTCGGCGCTCACAACAGGCCTGTGTTTGGCGGAAAGGTTGCGGTAATGCCAGTTCTGACAGAAAAGGCAGTCGTAACTACATGCACCGTAAAAAACTGCTAGATTGTAGTAGCCGTACTCTGGTTCCGGCTTATAGGCATATTTCGGATAGCCACTTCCAGTGCAGCCCGGGCAAAACCACCAGCTAACACAGTTTGTTGGCAACCCATCATAATACCATTCTAAAACGCCTTGCTCCGCGGTGCCGCCGAAACGCACGAGACGCCCACCCACATTCCAAACAAGCCCACAGTAGCCGCTTCCACCGGCCCCAATAACACAGTTGTTGGCGCAAACACCACAAGGCAAGCCTCCATCATCTCTTGGCGGTTCCGGCGGTAAGCCATAAACGGCTCGGCTCCTAGCGTGCACAATCCTTGTGATTTCAAGAGCTTGTTCAGGCTTCCGCCTAATACAGTCTATGCAGACGCCAAGCTTGCCAGAAATTAAAGGCGAAATTTCACCGCAAACCTGGCATTTCCCCATGACAAACTCAAAATAAGCTACGACAAACAAGCCTAAAAACCTATACAGGGGTAGCATTTTTGTTAAATTAAACCAGCAACAAGTATAACCGTCTTGCTAACTAGAAAGGGCTCATCAATTTTACAGTCTACCGCCACCACGGGATAACAAAGAAAAACAAAGAGGGTTCAGGCCCGCACTTTAACCATCGTAAGATAGGTAAACGCTGGAAGCCCCGGCGCTGATGTCAAGATAGTACGTTCCTGAACCCGATGATGAATAAACTCTCAGTGTGTATGTGCCGGACACTGAAATAGTTACTGCAATAATTTCTTGTCTCGTGGTCCCCGTAGAAGAGGCGATTAAGCTCCCGGAGGGATTATAGAGGTAAATGTTAAAGTTGGGTCTTGTTGCGCTACTCCATGTTGGCATTATCAAAGTTACAGCAATCGGATAGCTTGTTGTTGTCACTGTTATCTTCCAAAGGTCGTAGGCTCCAGTTCTTGAAAGATCTTCAGTAAACGCGAAGTGACTCGGGACGGCTATACCAGTCCCACTATAGCCTCCGGCAGTTTTGATAGCTTCGTAGGCGTCAAGTCTTCCCCAGCCATAATCTATGTCTTTTCCAGAAGGCCCAAAATCTATGGAAGTTGTCGCAATTATGCTTTTAATCTGCGTCGGGGTCAAGGAGGGGTTAGCATCCAACATCAACGCAACGGTTCCAGCTACAAAAGGCGTTGCCATGCTTGTGCCGCTATACTCGACATAACTGCTAGTTGTGCCAGCTTTCGCAGCCATAATCAAATATCCAGGAGCGCAGACGTCGGGTTTGATTCGTCCATCTGCAGTTGGCCCTCTGCTGGACCAAGAGTTTAGGAAGAAGCCTTTATGCCCCACGTCAGCGATGGAGCCTACTGTTATGACTTTTTCAGCTGCACCCGGAGAGCCTACAGTGTAGGTTTTCGGTCCATTGTTTCCAGCCGCGACCACAACAACGAGCCCTTGGTCAACCGCGTTATTGCATGCCATTGAAACAGTGTCTGTTCCATCAGAACTTGTGGATGTGCCTAAACTTAAGGAGAGAATCTCTATTCCATAAATATCCTTGTTAGCCACAGCCCAGTTAATGCCGTCAGCCACTCTGCTTAACGTGCCTGAACCAGAAGCATCGAGCACCTTAACACCAACTAAAGCCGCTCCGGGAGCGACACCTTTGTAGGCGGAGTTTCCTTCACCGGTTCCAGCAGCTATAGAGGCGCAATGGGTTCCATGCCCATTATCGTCATACGGCGTTGTTTTCCCGTTTACAAAGTCTTTCCAGCCTATGATTTTACCCCCGTCTAAGTCCACATGGTTTGGATCTATGCCCGTGTCAATTATGGCTATTACAATGTCATCTTTCGAATATGTTGTCGGCGATCCGTCGCGGTCTCCATCTAATCCAAAATCGGTCCTAGCCTTTTGAACGCCATACCAGTAGGTTGCAGTGTTCAAACAAGCGTAAACCGGGGCGTCATATTCTACTTGAATAACATCGTCTAGTAGTGTTAAGGCTCTAATTTGACTCGATGTAAGTGAAGCCGCAATTCCCGGAACAACGGTCCACTTAGATTTTACTTTAAACATGCCTACTTCTGCATGGAGGTGTTCCAGTAAGTCTTCCGTAGGCTCCTTCTTAAACAACAAAATAACATCTATTAAAGCATCGTCTCCGCGTCCCGCCATAATGCTCTCTAGGCTATCAAAAATCTTATTCCTGTTAGCGTCCATAAAGCGGCTGGTTTTAACTTCTAACGGTTTCATATAGGCGCAGGGAGACAGTGAAACAAGAGTCACGAAAAGCAGCGAAATCGCAAGCATCGCCGAAACCTTTTTCTCCCAACTCATAAAACCACCGAAGCACTGTTAAGCGCGTTTTCACTTTAAATGCTTTTCCAAAATCCGCCACTTTTAACGCAAATTTGTCGCCTTTATAACGATGGAAAACAGTTTTCATGACAGTTAATTTTAAACGTTTAAAGTTTAAAAACTATCAACTACATGCGAGGTGGAATGTCGTGGTTAAAGTCGACGGATACGAGGTTCCAGAAGGTCTGTACTATTCAAAGGACTATGAGTGGGTGAAAATCGAAGGCGACAAGGTGCGTGTCGGCATAACGGACTACGCCCAAAAACAGCTTAGAGAGGTTGTTTATGCAGAGCTTCCAAGCCCTGGAACAACCATAAAACAGAACGAGCCCTACGGCACTGTTGAATCTGTAAAAGCCGTATCTGACTTAGTGGCGCCCATAAGCGGAACAATAGAGGAAGTCAACACCGAAGTCCAGTCAAAGCCGGAACTCTTAAATGAGGATCCATACGGTAAGGGCTGGCTTCTCGTTGTAAAACCCTCAAACCTCCAAGCTGAACTCAAAAACCTTATGGACTTTAATGCGGCTGTGGAATGGCACAAAAGCCTAATTAAAGAAGGGAAATAGCCCTTGCCCAGACGCATAGTAATAATCGGGGCGCATGCAGCTGGTGTCGACGCAGCCTCAGCTGCCAGAAAAACAGACCGCACAGCCGAAATAACTCTAATAACGGATGAGAAATACGCTGGATATTCTCGTTGTGGTTTACCCTTCGTTTTGGGCGGGCACATACCAAGTTTCACCAACCTCATAGTCTTCTCGCCAAGCTACTTCCAAATGATGAAATTAAACCTAAAAACAGAAACAAAGGTCACAAAGATAGACGCCAGCAAAAAAGCCGTTTTAACCGTGGATAAAGCTGGAAACACTCAAGAAATCCCCTATGACAGCCTAATAATAGCTGCTGGCGCAAGCGCCTTCACACCACCCATAAAGGGAAGAGAAAAACAGGGAATTCTGCCCCTAAGAACGATTGAGGATGGACAACGCATAGACCAAGCCATCCAACAAGGCGCAAAAACGGCAGTCGTCATGGGCGCTGGGCTCATAGGCCTAGAAACAGCCGTCGCCCTCCAGGAAAGAGGCTTAAATGTAACCGTTGTTGAAATGCTGCCTCAAGTTTTGCCAGCCATGCTTGACGCGGACATGGCTAAAATTGTTCAAGAGATGCTGGAACAGAAGGGCATAAGAATCTTGACAAACAAGCCTGTTGAAGAGTTCCTCGGCACGGACAAGGTCACTGGCATAGTGGCCGGAGGCGAACAGATAAACGCAGACCTTTTCGTCAGCGCCTTCGGTGTCAGAGGCAACACCCAACTAGCCGTAGACGCTGGCATCGCCCTCGGCGAAACAAAACTCATCAAAACAAACGCCAGAATGGAAACAAACATTAAAGACGTCTACGCTGTTGGCGACTGTGCAGAATCCATCCACATAGTGACCCAGAGGCCGGTAGTTCAACAGCTTGGAACAGTCGCCGTGAGACAAGGAAAAGTTGCTGGAATAAACGCGGCTGGAGGCTATGCGGTGTTTCCGGGCGTTGTAGGCTCATCCGTCACCCAACTTTATGATATGCAAATAGGCGCTACAGGCTTGACGGAAGCCGCCGCCAAAAGGGCTGGGATAGAAACAATCACCGGAACCGTGTCCTCAAAGACGAGGGCAGACTATTATCCGGGTGCCCTGCCAATAAAGGTTAAGCTTGTGGTTGAAAGGGAGTCGCAGCGCGTAATTGGCGCCCAAATAATAGGCGGCGAAGAGGTAACCCAACGAATAAATGCCGTTTCCTTTGCTATACAGAAGCAGATGACCGTTCGAGAACTAGCCAAAGCAGACACTGCTTATGCACCGCCGCTTAACGAGACTTGGGAGCCTCTCGTTTTAGCTGCTGAAATGGTGTTAATGAAACTCCGTTAACTTCCATACCTTTCTTTTTATTTTCGTCGGAAAATTAATTAAGAGAAACATGTTCCATTAAATATCCGAAATTTAGGTGAATGGTGATTTAAATGCCAATAAGAGTGGCCATAAATGGTTTTGGAAGAATTGGGCGTCTTCTCTTCAGAGCAGCTGTCGAAAGAAAAGCCCAAATAGACTTTGTAGCCGTAAACGATATTGCAGACGCCAAAACTTTGGCGCACCTTCTAAAATATGACTCGGTCCATGGGCCATTCCCCGGCGAAGTTCAAGTCAAAGACAACAGCATGATAGTTAATGGCAAGGAATTGAAGGTGCTTACGCAGAAGGATCCAGCCCTACTGCCGTGGAAGGACTTAGATGTTTATCTTGCTGTGGAATCCACTGGCTTATTCACGGATAGGGCAAACGCGTCAAAGCATCTTCAAGCTGGAGCCAAAAAAGTTTTGATTTCCGCCCCAGCCGAAAACCCCGACATAACAATTGTGCTCGGCGTAAACCATGACAAGTATGACCACAACAACCACCATATACTGTCAAATGCATCATGCACAACAAACTGTGTAGCCCCAGTGGCGAAAGTGCTTCATGAAAACTTCGGCGTAAAAGCCGGGCTCATGACGACAGCTCACGCCTACACTAATGACCAGCGAGTCCACGACCTAGTGCATAGAGATCTCCGAAGGGCGAGAGCTGCAGCCTTAAACATAATTCCAACAACCACTGGAGCAGCCCGCGCTGCTGGTTTAGTTTTGCCAGAGCTCAAAGGAAAACTTGACGGTCTAGCTCTTAGGGTGCCTGTTCCAAATGTTTCAATAACAGATCTGACCGTGGTTTTAGAGAAGAATGTCACCAAAGAAGAGGTTAATGAGGCTTTCAGAAAAGCGGCTGAAGGGCCATTAAAGGGCATACTAGCCTACACTGAAGAGCCCATTGTTTCAAGTGACGTAAATCACACTACATACTCTGCTATCGTTGACGGTTTGTCCACGATGGTTGTTGGTGGAAACTTAGTCAAAGTGTTGGCGTGGTACGACAACGAGTGGGGCTTCTCCTGCAGAATGGTTGAACTCATCGAACTCATCGGAAAGAAAGCTGGCTTCTAGCCAAACCGATATAAAATCTTAAAAACAAATTACCCCTTCTATTTTTCTGTTCACACAGATGGAGAAGAGGGAAGCATATGGTTAAGTTCTTGACGCTAGATGATGTGGACGTAAAAGACAAAATTGTCCTTGTCAGAGTCGACTTCAACTCTCCAGTGGATCCGGAGACAAAGAAAGTTTTAGATGATACAAGGATTAAGGCGCATGGCGAAACAACCATTAAAGAGTTGGCTGAAAAAGGCGCAAAAGTTGTTGTATTAGCCCATCAAGGAAGGAAAGGGGATCCAGATTTTATCCCACTGAAACAGCACGCGGAAATTCTCGGCAAAGTCTTGGGCAAACCAGTTAAGTTTGTGGACGACGTGTATGGAGAAAAAGCCAAAAAAGCCATCAAAGAACTCAAAAGCGGCGAAATCCTCGTTTTAGACAACGTTAGAAACTTTGCTGGAGAAACGAAAGAAGGATCTCCTGAAGAACATGCAAAATCAGAGCTTGTTCAAGCATTGGCGCCATTAGCCAGCATCTTTGTAAATGACGCTTTTGCCGCAGCCCACAGAGCCCACGCCTCCATTGTTGGTTTCACTGCAGTACTACCAAGCGTGGCTGGCCGCATAATGGAACGAGAACTAAAATCCTTAAGTCGTGTGCTGGAAAACCCAGAGAAACCGTGTGTTTATGTGCTTGGCGGCGCTAAAGCTGACGACTCCCTCGAAATTTCAAAGTATGTGTTGGACAATAAAATAGCAGACTACGTGTTGACCGGTGGCGTCGTTGGTCACGTCTTTCTGGTTGCGAAGGGATACAATCTTGGCGCACCAAACATGAAGTTTTTGGAAGAGAAAAAGCTAATGGGGCTTGTTCCAGGCATAAAGGAGCTAATGCAGAAGCACCCCGAAAAGATTAAGGTTCCGGCAGATGTGGCTGTGGAGGTGGAAAAGAAGCGTAAAGAGGTACTTGTTGAAAAGTTGCCAGTAGACTACCCGATATTTGATATCGGCACAAAAACCGTTGAAGACTACGCGAAAATAATCCGCAGTGCCAAATCTATAGTTGTGAGTGGGCCGATGGGGGTTTTTGAAAACAAGGAATTCATATTCGGTACAAAAAGGATTTTTGAGGAGATCGCCAACTCAAAAGCCTTCTCATTGGCTGGCGGCGGCCACACAATTGCGGCGCTCCAAGAGTTAGGTCTATCCAACAAAATATCCTATGTAAGCACGGCTGGCGGCGCTCTAATAGAGTTCTTGATGGGTAAAAAGCTTCCAGGCGTAGTGGCCCTTGAAAAGGCTGCATCCCGTAAACTCTAGCAACTTTCCCTCTTATTTTTGTGTTATCTTCTCTAATAGATCGATAACTTTGGCGTCTTCATGTTCCATCTTGTGCATCAAGGACTCGTAAATCTGTAAGGTTTGTTCGGCAGCTTTCCGCCACGTGAAATACTGTAAAACTCTTTTTCTTCCGTTTTCGCCCCATTTTCTGGCTCTTTGCGGATCGCATAATACTTCTTTTATGCCCCATGCAATGTCCGCTGGGTTTCCACCATTAACGTGAATGCCGTTCTGATCCGGGCCGAAAGGTACAACTTGCTCTCTGAAGCCAACCACTCCTTGGGCGCCGACAACCAGCGGTTTCTCCATGGCCATTGCTTCAAGGCTGACTATGCCGAAGGGCTCGTAGGTGGATGGAAAAACGCAGACATCTGCCGCAGCATAATGTAGGATGCGCTCCTTTTCTGGGACAAAGTCGAAGCGGCAACATATTCGACTGCTTATGCCGAGCCTTGCCGCAGTTTCAATTATGTCGTTTTGTTGTTCACCTTTGCCCAAAATAACAAGTTTAACGTTTGGGTGCTCCTCCAAAACCATGGGCATAGCTTGAACAAGGTTCATTACACCTTTAACCCACGTTAGCCTTCCAAGGAAAAGAATCATTTTCTCTTCTGGTTTTATGCCGTAACGGGCCCGGATTGCCTCAATCTCTTCGGGTTTACATTTCTTGGGGTTATAACGTTCTGGATCCACGCCGTTCCAAACCACGCTGATTTTTGTTTTCGGCCAGCCGTGGCGGATTAAATCCTCCTGCATGGCGTGGCTTACGGTTATTATTCTATCAGCCATCTGCGCCATAGCCGACTCAAGGTGGGAAACGACCTCGGAGCCCTGTCCTCCGCTCCGTCCCCACTCGGTGCTGTGTACATGGAAAACGACGGGAACCTTTGTCTCGTTCTTAATTATTATTCCGGCTATACTACTCAACCAGTCGTGAACGCAAACTACGTCGTAAACGCACCCTTCTTTCTTCAACATACTGTTGACAAATTTTGTGGCACTCAAAATGTTGTAGATGAAGATGTCGCTGAAGAGACGAATGTTTGTGCCCCATTTTTTCAAGTCATCAATAACAAACATGGGAAAAACGTTGCTGGCGTCTGCGATAAGCGGCCTGTGGACTTCAACGCCTTTGATTATCTCTCTTGTTTTAAGGTTTCCAGGGTTAAGCGTGAAAACCGTTACGTCATGGCCTAAAGCTACAAACTCTCGAGTAATGTATTCGGCGTATGTGCCTAAACCACCAACAAGGGATGGAGGGTATTCCCAGACAAAAAATCCAATACGCAATTAAAGAGCCAGCCAGTTGAGTTTACGCTTAGCTAGAAAAGCTTCAGCTTTCTTCTGGGCTCTTCTTTCGGCTTTTCCATTAACGGCTTTGGCGGTGCTGTTTGTGGCGGTGGCGGAGGTGGAGTCTTCTCTTCCTTTGGAGTTTCAACTTTCATGGGTTCCGGTTTTGGTTGCTGTTCAGGCTTAGGTTCTGGCTCTTTGCTCTGGGAAGGAGGTGGTGGCGGAGGTGCTTCTTCCTTCTTCTTTGAAGCCTTCGGTTCATGCTTTTTCTCCAGCGCTTTTTCCTCTTTTTCCTTTGGCTTCTCAGCATGTTTCCATGCAAAAATAGGTTGGAGGTGGAGACCCTTATGGTCTCCAAGCTTCAGATACTCCCACTCGTAGAGATCCACTCGTATCCCTTTCATGCTTTCAACAGCACGTTTCACAGCGTCTGAAAAACTTGGCGCAATTAATATTAGCCGCGGTTTCTCTTTGTCGTCAATTTTATGTTTGTTATACGTAGCCTTTAGGAAAGACTTAAACTTGTCAACATAGTCGAGGCTTTGCAGTCCCTGAAGCAGCATGGTGTCGTCTTCTTGGACGCTTAGCTGTATGATGACGAGCTGTCCATTGTTATCGTGGCACAAAACATCTAATGTAGTTTTGTCGTTAATTGGAACGTTGCTGCAAATCACTGTAAGCCCCTTCTCGACGAGATTTATCTCGTTGACAATCATTTGTTCTAACTCTTGGTGATTCTCTATACTGAGTTTTTCAATTGACACCATACTTCACCCTTGTTTTAGAGAATGAACCGTTAATATTGGATAAATAGGTTATGAATTCAAAATCCGAATCAAATCTAAACCTTAGCAAACCACAAATAAAACATCAACAAAACAACGACTATAGTGATTCCCAAAGAGAGGACAAAGTTGACCGATGTAGTTTTCGTGTTCGAGGTTCACCAGCCTCATCGCCTTAAAAAAGATTACTTCTGGAAGGGCGAAATCTTTAAACGGTTAAAGAAGAAGGAGCTTTTCAGCTACTATTTCGATCACTCGCTTGACAGGGAAATTTTCGAAAGAGCGTGCAGGAAATGTTATTTTCCATCAAACAAAATACTTCTAGACCTCATAGACGAACATAAAAGGGAGAAAAAACAAGTCAAGTTTTCCTTCAGCATTTCCGGCATATTCCTCGAACAATGCGAAATGTTCAACAAAGACCTCTTAGAATCCTTCAAGCAGCTTGCGGAAACTGGTTGCGTGGAGTTTCTAAACCAAACATATTATCACTCCTTGGCGAGCATATACCCCGAAAAAAGCGAGTTCATTGAACAAGTGAAAATGCATCGGCAGGCGATGATGGACTTGTTAGGTTACACGCCGCAAGTCTTCGAAAACACGGAGTTAATCTACAACAATGTCATAGCCAAAACAGTGGAGGAGCTGGGCTTTATCGGAATCTTCACAGAAGGTACGGAACGGATACTTCACGGAAAATCTCCCAACTACTTATACAAACCTAGAGGCTGCAAGAAAATCAAAGTCCTCCTCAGAAACTATAAGCTGACGGACGACATAGGCTTCAGATTTTCAGCTAGATGGTGGAGCGAATGGCCCCTCACAGCGGACAAATACGCAAGCTGGCTAGCCGCGACGCCTGGACATTGCATAATCATTTTCCCGGACTATGAAACTTTCGGCGAACATCACTGGCCAGAAACTGGCATCCATGAGTTTCTGAGACATTTACCAAAAGAAATCTTGAAGTGGGAGAACCTCCAAATGGCAACACCTTCCGAAGTTGTCAGAAGATATGCGCCGATAGGCGAGATTGACGTCCCAGAAGTTGGCGGAACGGTTTCTTGGGCAGACTTAGAGCGGGACACAAGCTGCTGGCTTGGAAATGCCATGCAATGGGCATATTACAACTCTGTTAAGAGGCTTGAACCCCTTGTTAAAGAGATGGGCGACGAAGATTTTCTGAAGATATGGCGGTACTTCCAGACAAGCGACCACCTATATTACATGTTCACTGCTGGTGGAGCACCAGGAGAGGTTCACTCCTATTTCAGTCCTTTTAATACCCCAGTGGACGCCTACGTAACTGCTCAAGCAGCCATACTTGACTTCGAGAACCGTGTTCGTTTGGCTGCTGTGGCCGCCAATGAACCCTTCCTGTTTTACCGAGGTGTTGGAGAAGAAAACTATACTGGAGTTATGGCTTGGAGCCTTAAAGGTATAGTGAACGCTTTGAAAAAAGTTGAACTTAAATCGTTAGAGTTTCACTGCAGCCGTGGAGATTTCGAAAATTGGGCTAAGCATTCACTGTGTGACGAAGTTTTGGCTAAGGCACTAAGGCGAGTTAGGCTCGCAAACTTGAAAGGGCAAAACTTGCGCAAGACGTTAATTGAAGTTTTTCAGACGCGGCTCAAAGAAGTGCTCGGCTTTGTAGAGGAGGGAACAGAATACTTTTAAGCGGACAAATTCCTTTAACTAGGAAACGCGTCTGCTTTAAGGTGAAACTATGCGAGAAGAACTTCCCATATCCGAAAAACTCCTTCAAACTCTCCATAACTTGTGTGCAACCGCCCCAGATTTAGCCAGAAAAAGCGAGGAGCTCGCCCAAGTTCTACAGCTGGATATAACAGAAGTGGAAAGAATATTGGATGGATACTGCTGTGAGGGATATGTTGAAAGCTTCTCAGACAGTCAAGGAAAGAAGTGGTATTATTTAACTGGAAGAGGGATAATCAAGGTCTGCGCGCTTTTCACGTAGCTGGCGGAGCAAATGCGCGTTATAGTTTTCTCATGGGAGTATCCTCCAAGAGTTGTGGGAAAACTTGCAAATTATGTCAGGGAACTATCGTTGCGACTTGCCAAAGATGGCGGAGTAGAAACGTTTCTGATAACTTATCATGACTATTGGACAGGCGAGTTTGAAGAGGAAGGGGTTAAAGTCTGCAGAGTTACGAATCCTGTTAAAACACACATCAGCGTTCTCACATGGGTTTTGACTCTAAACCAAGAGGTTGAAAGGGCTGCTGCCAACATATATTACAAGAGTGGAAAACTTATAGATCTCATTGACGTGCAAGACTGGCATTTCATACCAGCGGCAGTTACTTTGAAAAAGGCTTTTGGAATACCATTTGTCTATTCTGTTGAAAGTTTAGAGGATCATCGTTCTCATGGGGCTAATGCTCCATTCAACATGGCTATAAAGAGCATTGAATGGCTTGGCACATACGAGGCGAGCGTTGTTCTCGTAAAATCTGATTGGATGGCAAGTGAAGTCATTCGGGCATATAAAGTTCCGGAAGCTAAAGTGAAGGTTGTGAATCCCGAGACTAAACATTGGTTTGAGGATATTTTAAAAGTTTACAAGGGAGTTATGGGAGAGTTCCGGTAGCCATGGTTGGTCAATTGAGGGTTATGATGCTTACTTGGGAGTTTCCACCAAGAATTATTGGCGGAATTTCTCCCCACGTTTATTACCTATCGAAAAACCTTGCAAAAAACGGTGTGAACGTGTATGTTGTCACATGCGATTTTCCAGGCGCCCCAGACCACGAAGTTGTGGACGGCGTTGAAGTTTTTCGAATAGACTCTTACAAGAATCCTTCGCCAGATTTCGCAAGTTGGGTTTACCTGATGAATATGAATATGCAGAAAGAGGCAGCGTCAATTGTCAAAAATCTTGGCGGAGTGGATATTTTCCATGCCCACGATTGGCTTGTGGCAAACGCTGGAATAGGCTTGAAACATGTCTTCAGAAGACCTCTTCTGGCGACGATTCATTCCACGGAGATTGGTAGGCGGAACGGCCTTCACTCGGACTATGAAAGAATGATTCATGAAACTGAGGCTTGGCTTACATATGAGGCTTGGAGGGTTATATGCTGCAGCAATTATATGGTGTCTCATGTGAAGTGGGCTTTTAGCCTTCCAGAGGACAAGCTGGTCATGATTCCAAACGGCGTTGATGTCAAGGAATACGAGAAAAGCACTGTGGACTTAAATCAGTTCAGGAGGCGATTTGCGCTTCCTGAGGAAAAAATAGTTTTGTTTGTTGGAAGGCTTGTCTACGAAAAAGGCATCCAAGTTTTGATAAACGCGGTTCCAAAGATTTTGGAAAAGGTTAACGCAAAGTTTGTTGTTGTTGGCAACGGCTACATGAAAGAGCCACTTTGGGAACACGTTAAACGTATGGGTCTGACTCACAAAGTCTTGTTTACGGGTTTTGTGGACGATGAAACTTTGCGGAACCTGCAAAAGTGTGCAGATGTCTCTGTTGTGCCTTCGCTTTTCGAACCATTTGGCATAGTTGCCCTTGAGGCTATGGCTGCCAAAAGCCCTGTGGTGGTTTCAGACACGGGAGGCTTGTCCGAAATTGTTGAGCATGACGTGACAGGTGTTAAGATTTATCCAGACAACCCTGACTCGCTTGCATGGGGTGTCACACGGGTGTTGCTTGATGAAAGTTACGCTAATAGACTTCGAGAGAACGCTTACCACATGGTTGTGGAAAAGTTTAACTGGGAGAAAATAAGTCAGCAGACTAAAGGCGTTTATGAACGTGTTTTAAGCGAGTATTCGCGGACGTTTTGGGCGTAACTATGGATACTTAACTCTAATCGCCTTGTTTGGACACGCGTCAACGCATTTTAGACAGTATATGCATTCTGGATCGCTGAACTTTTCCCATGGTTGATCTAGAATGCGCACTTGCATGGGGCAAGCCTTTACGCATTCCCGACATTCGCCTTTAATGCACTTAACAGGGTCTCTCTTTAAACCTATGAAGCTGAACTTGTTTAAAACTGCCATTATCGCTCCATGAGGGCACAGGTATTTACACCAACCTCTCGGGATGTATGCGGCTAAAACCAGCACACCTATCAGGATGAAAAGTTGAATCCAAAAAAGTGGAGGCAACTCCAAAACTCCCGCCAAAGCGTCAAGAACTGGTTTTTCCATTACGGTTTCTGAAAAGTTTTGAACCATTTTTGGCAACGTTGCAAACAGTGTTTCAGCGGGGCTTACAGCCGTGAATGGCGCATAAGCGAATATTCCCATTGCTCTCTCATAGTTTCCATGAATCTTCAAAAGTTTGGCTAACGAAAAAGTTGTCGTAATAAAAAGCGTAGTGCCTAGGACGAGATATTTTACGTACTTCATGTCCTCGTGGGTTTTCGGTGAAATCTCAAATTTCTTTGCTTTGATGAGGCTAACTAAGTCTTGTATGAAGCCGAAAGGGCAAACCCAACCACATAGAGACTTGCCTATCAAAACGCCAAATATCAGAAATGAGGCTATTGCCAACCATGGAAAGGCTTGAAGTGTTTGCTGCCAACCACTTGACATGAGTTGTATAGCTGTGAAAGCGTCGCCTACAATGTTCTGTTGAAGCCCCCAAGTCCACATAACCGGCAAAAGCAATGGGATCGAGCTCAAATTGAAGATTGCAGCGCTGAATAATATGAATGACAAAAACTGCACAATAACGCGGAGCGTGTTAATCTTTAACAAGCGCTTTTTCAAAACAGTTTTCGCCATACATAGCCCTCTTAACCTTTGAAGTTAGGCTACCTACCAATAACTTTAACGTCCTCCACAAGAATCCATGGTGCAACCAGCTGCCCGATTTTCCGCTCGTTATTGGCTAACGCTAAAACATTCTTTAGGACTTCAAAAATATTTCCGGCAAGCATGGCTCCTTTAACCGCATGGGCAATTTTTCCCTTTTCAATTTTCCACGCTGGAGTAGCCACAACTGAGAACTCGCCGCTCGCTGGGTTGCTGCTGTGGGCGCCTTGTACGGAATAAACCAGAAGCCCCTCGCTAACTTCACCTATAAGCTCCTCTGGCGATTTCTTTCCAGAGACAAAGTGGAAGTTTGTGGCTTCTATGCGGGGAGTTGATAAGTAGCCAGCTCTGAAAGCGTTTCCAGTGCTCTCTTTTCCCTCTTTTTTAGCGGTGTAGTTGTCATAAATGTAGCCTTGCAGTATGCCCCTCTCTATTATCGTGGTCTTTTGTTGGGGAACGCCTTCTCCGTCAAATTTCCATGTGCGGAGCCCTCCGTCCAGAAGACCATTGTCATGAATCGTCACGATTTCAGAGGCTACTTTTTCGCCTAGTTTGCCTTGAAGGGCTGATTGGTTTCTTTGCACGCAGTCTGCCTTCACAGCTTCCATCAATGTGTAGTAAAGAAGCTGTTGCAGGGCAAAATGGGCAAGAATGACTTGCATGTTCTTTGTCTCCACTCGTCTAGCCCTTAAAGCTGAGGCTGCTTGGCGAGCTGCTTCAACGCCCACCCACTCGGGGTTTATTTTGTAAAGCCTTTCAGCGTTAAATTCAAAGCATATGGGTGTTACTTCGCCACTCTCCTGGGCTATGGTGGCTAAGCTGCATTCGATAACAGTCCCTCTGTCAAAGCCTATAACGCCATTAGAGTTTGCTATAGCCCTTGCTAGATACGAGGCGCCTACACCACCTTCTACTGGGAAAACTCTTTTGTCTGTTTTTTCGCAAGCCTCTAACATTATTGAAGCTGCTTTTACTAAGTCTTCTGGAGATAGTTCACATATTGCTTCGTCAAAAGTGTTTTTGACTTGATGGAATGGTTTCGTTGCTGGAAAGCCTTGCCAGTTCTTGTCTGGTTTACTTGCTTTTGCAGACTTTAATGCCTTTAAAACAGTTTCCTCAATGGATGCTTTATCTGTTAGGATGTTGTTGTAAGAAAATCCCACAGCCTTGTTAACAATTGTTCTAATGCCTAAACCTCTATCAATAATTCTCGAACTTTTTGTAATTTGCCCCCTTTCAATCGCAACTGTTGTTGTTAACCCTTCGTAGGCAAAAGCTTCCGCTTCGTCTGCACCTTTCTTTAACGCAGATTTAACCGCGAACTCGGCTAGGCTTATTGCTTCTTCCTCTTTAAGCACCGCCACCGACAAGCACCTCCAAAACTCTTATGTGTGGTCCACCATCACAAACAAAGGCTGTCTGCCCCTTCCCGCATCTTCCAGGCCAAAGTTCAAAATCTTTGCCAACAGCGTCCACCTTACGTAACGTTTCGAGGGTGTTTCCACTTATTGAAGCGTTGCGTACTGGTTCGCCTACTTCGCCCTTAACTATTTCGTAGCCCTCTTGAATACCCACTTGAAAAGTGCCGTCTAAGTTTGCTTGCCCCCCTCGGAAGCTTTTGAAGTAATATCCAAACTTTATGTCTTCAATCAACTCCTCAAGGGAGTAGTCTCGTGGAGCCATGAAAGTATTGCGCATTCTTATTATTGGCTCGGTGCGGAAGTCTTCCGCTCTGGCGTTGCCAGTAGGTTGTGCATTAAACTTTTTGGCAGTTTCCTTGTTATGCATAAGTCCAACAACAATGCCATCCTTTATCAAAAGCGTTTTCTGCGCTGGAACACCTTCATCATCATATTTAAAGGAGCCGAATGCTCCTTCAATGGTTCCATCATCATAGACTGTGACAACTTCTGAAGCCACTTTTTTGCCAAGCTTGTCCATGAGAACAGAGCCTGACAATGTTAAGTCTGCCTCGGCTAAATGACCAAAAGCTTCGTGGACAAACACGCCAACCACGTTTGGTCCAAGAACAACCGGAAATGTTCCACCCTTCGGAGGTTTCGCCTTCAATTGGTCAACAGCTCTTTTCGCAGCTCTTTCTCCCACAACCTCTGGTGTTTCAATGTCAAACACTTCGTAGCCAGCTGTTGAGCCTACTTCTTCTCGACTGAAAGTGTAAACATCCTTCTCCTTTGCTGTGGCCGAAATCCTAGACCAAACATAAAGTTTGTCTTGCTCTATGTACGCTCCCTCGCTGTTCATAAAATAGTTTGTCCCAACTAAGTCCAAATAGTCTACTGTGCAGCTTTTCACGCGGTTATCGTATTCCAGAACATTTTTTGCAATTGTCAACGTTGTCTTGATCTTATTTTCGATGGGTATTTCAGTTGGGTTCTTTTTCGGCTTAACAAGTACACGATCTTCAACCGCTTTGCTTTCAGCAAGCTTTATGGGATTTTTAAGTTTTAGGCTGGCGGTCTTCGCCATTTTGCACGCATGTGAGGTTGCATCAGACAGCACACTTGCATCAAAGGAACACACGGATGCAAAACCCCACGCCCCGTTGACCAACACTCTTATTGCAACGCCGTTTTCGATGCCTTCCCTTACAGCCTCAACTTTTTCCTCCTTAACTGTGAGCATTGTTTTGAAAAGTTTCTGGGCGCGTGCCTCTGCATACTCTGCTCCAAACTTTTGAACAGCAACCTCAATAATCTTATCTAGGGTGTCCTTCAATGTACCCCTTCCTAAAGTTAGTATGCATTGAAGGATTTAATCGCAAAAAGAGGCTAATAAGATTACCTATGATGCTGAACTAGAATGTATGCGGTTTTATGCTCGCCGTGTGAGCATTTTTATTTGGCTTGCAAAATCTTCTTCGCGCATTCTTTCAAGCTCTAGCCTGCGGAGCAGTCCATAACTTGAGTAGAGGTCCTCAAGGATTTTTCGCTCAATCACGTAAGCTCCGGTTTTCAGGAACTCTTCAAGTCCCTTGGCAAACAAATCAATTTTTTCAGCTATTTCATTGCGCTTGACCGCATAGTGGGTTTCGAGGTAACGGTAAATGAGACGTGTGGCTTCATTTCCAAAAATTTGCCTTAACACTCGGTCAATTATCCTAACGATTTTCTCGTTTTCTCTGCAGACTTGCTGGGTTACGGTTGTCATGGTGTTCACACGTTATCGTGCATATTGCGACTTAATAAACTTTGTCGTGTACACGCACAACACAAATACAGTTTCAGAATGCAGATTTCAAGGTTCACATGAAGTCTGTAAGATTTAATTGTTGAACTTTTCCTTTGGAAAGTTTTGTGTCTATGTTTTCTTCTTCGAAGATTATGGGCTGACCGTAGACGCCGTCGTAGCCAGGTTTTACTTTGATTTTTCCCTCCCTAACCCTTATTATTGCTTCGGCTATTCTTTGACCCGCCACTTCGTTTAGGGCTTGTTTTGGCGCGTCTATTAATACGGTGTATTCGTCTCCGAATTTTTCCACAAGCCTATTATAAATGTTCCAGACTTGTTGCGTTGATGGGGAGTCAACGCCCAAAGCTGTGGCAATTATCTCAGATAATGGAAGAAGGTGCATGTAACCTATTGCATTTTCTGGGACGAAGCCTTCTGGACGGTCTGCAAGTTCCTCCACACGTTGTTCAACACCTTTTGTCAGTTTTTTCCGGCAGACTGGACATATGTTGCCCAGCTTTATGGCCTCTTTCGGCGAAAGCGAAACGTGGCAGTTCCTATGGCCGGTCCAGTGATATTTTCCGTAGGCTGGGTCTGTTTCGATGGTGAACTTGAACTGCGTTTTGTCCTTGGTTCGGATGGCGTCCAAGACTTCTTTGTAGCTTATCTTTTTCAGTTCGAAGACGTTGGCTTCTCTTCCCATGCGCCAAGGCCAGTAGCTGTGGCTGTCGCTGTTTGAAACCAATGTAAACTTGTCAAGTTTGCTTAGCCGCCAGTTCATGGGCGGGTCTGATGAAAGCCCCGTTTCAAGGGCGTGGATGTGTTTCGTCATGTCTTGGTAGCAGTCTTCTACGTTGTCGAAGCCGCTGAAGGCTCCGAAAATGCTGAACCACGGTGTCCAAGCGTGAGCTGGAAAAACCATGTTTTCGCTTGAAACCTCCATGACTTCTTCGACAAGTTGGGGGGCGCTCATGTCCAGTGTTGGGCGACCGTCAGCGGTCAAGTCTCCGTATTTAGCTAGGCGCTCGTTAATTTGGATGGCAGTTTCTATGCTTGGCGTTAAAATTACATGGTGAATCTTTTTAACCTCTCCTTCGAAGGTGAATATGGTGTTTACCTCCGTTGTTATCATGAAATAAACTGATGATTCTGGGTCGCTGGCAACCCTGTAAAGTCCGGAATCAGCGTCTTGTGTAAGCGTTTCTTGCAGTTCCTTTAACCATTTTGGATGAGTGAAGTCTCCGGTGCCGACGAGGTTTAAGCCTTTTATTTTAGCGAAGCGGGCAATCTCTTCTATGCACATGCTTTGGCTCGTCGCTCGGCTGTAGCGTCCATGAATGTGTAGGTCGGCTATGACCCTCAAGTTTTCCGCCAGTCTACAAAATTTGTGTTTCTCTCCCTATTACATTTATGGAAAATGGTTTTCGTGAGTTTTTATTTTCGATAGCCCCTCCCCCTCTAGTTTTTTGGGCGTATTTTTCAACGGTTTTTTCCCAGTCTACCTTAAACATGAGGATGAAAACTACTGTGAGAAGGATTAACGCGATAACTGTGCCAATTATGGCTGAGGTCCAGTCGCTTTCTATCCCGAAAATGTCGCGGATTATTCCAACCATGAAGCGTCCGCTGTAAACTATTATGAGGCTCATGCAAAGCTTGCCGAGAAATGCTGGGATAAAAGCCCGCAAAAAGCCGTAGCGCATCACTCCGAGTGGAATGAAAAGCAAGTCGTCTGGAAGTGGGGTCAATGCGAAAATGAATATGGTCAGAGCTCCGTATCGTCCAAAGATTTTTAAGAGGAATTCTACGTTGCGCCTACCTTTTTCGCTTACTATTTTTCTGCCGCCTAAACCAAGTAAATAGCCTGAAAACTCGCCGATGGCTGCACCTAGGCTGGAGGCTAAAGCAACTAAAATTGGGTTAAATGTTTCGATGGAGCCAAGCGTGAACAGCACCACTGTGTATGGGATTGGGAAGAAAATCGACATAGACCCTAGCAGACTTATGAGAAAGACGCCTAAATAGCTGTACTGCATGGAAAAGTTTTGCAACCACTCGACAAGTTGTTTTAGAAGGTCTTCTGCCGCCAAGGTTCAGCCTCCCTTTTTTGTAGGCTTTTCAGTCTTAAAGAGCTTGCCATGGCTGGAAGGGGCGAAACCCAAATTTTAAATTGGAGGTTTGTCATCATCAAGATTCTAAGCCATTGGAGGTTTTGCTGTTGTCTGAAGCTGAAAAACGTGAAGCTATATGGATTGCAAGAGACTATTCAAAGTGCAGCGGCTGTCGAAGATGTGAAATAGCCTGTTCGCTTTTCCATGAAAAACGCATATGGCCCGAAGCCTCTCGCATAAGGGTGTTTATGCTTGCGCCAGGCATAGAGTTCCCCCATTTCTGCGCACAGTGCGAGGACTATCCATGCGTGGAGGCTTGCCCAACCAAAGCCTTGTCAATAAGCAAAGAAACAGGCGCCGTGCTTGTGGACGCTAACACATGCATTGGTTGCGGAAAGTGTATCGAAGCTTGTCCTGGAAATGTTCCGCATATGCATCCGACGGAAAATAGGATTCTAATTTGCGACTTATGCGGCGGTGACCCCCAATGTGTTAAAGTCTGCCGGGAAGGATTGTGGAATGCTCTTCAAGTGGTGCCTAGGAGAGCGGATTCTTACAAGCTTTATGCCCGCACTCCAGAGGAAATCGCCCGAAGCTTGGCCGTTAAAATCTTTGGGGAGGAGGGAGAACACCTGCTATGATTTGCGGGTATGCTGGAAAGTTCCTTGAAGTCAACCTTTCAACTATGGAGATCAAGGAAGTAAGGTTCAGCGACGAAGTTTTAAAAGACTATGTGGGCGGCAGGGGGTTAGCCGCAAAGATTCTTTGGGACAGGTTTGGCAGTCGCTGGGAAACTGTGGACCCGCTTGGGTCTGAAAACTTGCTGTTGCTTTTAACTGGTCCGCTTACCGGGTTTTTCCCGGGTGGGCGTATCTGTGTTTCAGGCAAGTCTCCCCAGAGTAATGGTGTAATTGGCTCTACTGTTGGCGGAGAGTTTGGCGTAGAGTTGAAATGCGCTGGCTATGATGGCATCTTTGTTTCTGGTGAAGCTGAAAAGCCCGTTTACCTCTTCATCAAAGATGGAGATGTCGAGGTTAGAGATGCATCCCACATTTGGGGTTTGGATGCCAAACAAACGGTCGCAGTTCTCACCAGAGAATGCAGAGAGCTTTTGAAGAAACGCTTTCCCCAGAAGGGTGAATGGCGAGAACCAGCCATCCTCTACATTGGTCCAGCTGGAGAGAATAAGGTGCGGACAGCTGTTGTGGCGGCTAAATGGTCGCATGCCGCTGGTTATGGCGGGTATGGCGCTGTTATGGGTGCTAAAAAGCTTAAGGCTGTAGTCGTTAAAGGCACTGGACCTTTGCCGGAAGTTGCGGACATGGAAGCTGTTAAACGGCTTATACAGGAGGTTTGCAACAACGCCTATGAAAGCGAGCTTTGGAGGCGTTGGGGAACAGGCTCCGGCGGCTATGAGGTTGGTGCTAAATCAAGCTCTGAACCTGTGCGAAACTGGCAAGATGAGTGGCATGACGAGAAAAGCTTCGGTGTAGACCAGTTTGAAAATCGCGTATGGGTTAAGCAGTATTGGGGAGATTTCGGCTGTCCAACCACGTGCCTTAAACTGGCTGTTGTAAGGGCTGGAAGGTTTAAGGGCGCCATAACCGACAACCCCGACTACGAGCTGCAGGCATACGTTGGCACAAATTTAGGCATTTTTACCCCAGAGGCAAACGTTTACATGGCTTCCGTCATTGACGACTTGGGACTTTGCGGCATACAAACCGGCAATGTCTTGGGCTTTGCAGCTGAACTTTACCAGAGAGGAATCTTAACAAAGGAGGATTTGGACGGCGTAGAGCTCAAGTGGGGCGATGCTGAGGCTTTCGCTGTTCTAGCTAAGAAAATCGCCTACAGAGAGGGTGTAGGCGACATTCTGGCTGAAGGAACCTACAGAGCTGCTTTGAAAATCGGCAGGTTGAAAGGCTTAGATGTCATGCCCTATGCTGTGCAAGTTAAAGGCGTTGGAGTTGGCGCTCACGGCATCCGAAGCGAAAAAGATTATCCGGAAATCTATTCCTACGCCTGCTCCGTCCAATGTGGAGACCACACGTCGATAGCTTGCATGCCCCTAGATGATTCAAGGAGCGAACACATAAGAATTTTTGATGATTCGGGGGTGATATGCTTCTTCAACACTTTCGGTTTGCCTCGCGCTCTGGTCTTTGACTTCTACAAGGCTGTAACGGGCATAGAGCTAACTAAAGAAGAGTGGGTTAACACGAAAGCCATGAAAATAATACAGTTGCAGAGAGCCATGTTGTTGCTTGGTGGACCAGACTTGCGGTGGAATCCTGAAATTCACGACGATAATCCACCACGGTTCTATGAACCGCTTCCTTCTGGACCGTTTAAGGGCAAGGCTGTTGAACGAGCCCGCGTGGACGAGGAGAAACGCAAATACTACGAGCTTGTAGGCTGGGATGAACGGGGCATACCGAAATCTGAGGTTCTAAGAAGGCTTGGGCTAGACGACGTGGACAAAGCCTTGGAGAAGCTCCGCTGAAAACCAACATCGTTTGGTTCTGTGGCAAACAAAACACTAGCCCTCCTCTAGTTTTTCTGTGATCGCGGGTTTACACGGATAACTCTTGTCGGCGTAACTATTATGGAGACCTTCTCATCTTTTGCCTCAAAAGGCACTTTTTCCACCACTTGCACGTCGTGCACTGTTGTGGCAACTGGAATTTCTCCAAATTTTTTCTTTAAAATCTCTATTTCAGTGTCGCCGTAGCCGTGTCCTTTGCCAAGCCTATGTCCCTCAAGGTCGACAGCCACGGAACCTTCCACTATCAAATCTGGTTTTGGAAAATCTTGGGCTATAACCCCATATTTAAATGCGCCTTTTATTGTTGAGGCTAAATGTTCTTTTCCACGCACTTTTGTAGGCTCTATCAGAATGAAGCCTTTCTGAAGTCTTGGAGAAGCCATTATGAGAATTTTCCCATCTTTTAAGGCGTTTTCCCGAACCTTTCGCTGAGGCGAGTCCGGATTGACAAAAACAACCTTCGCCTTTTTCCATTCATCAAGCTGGCGGAGTTTTTCAGCAGCTTCTTCTGCTCCAACAAAGTTGGGTATTCTACCCCAACATGGAAGCGGAAAAGCTGCTATTCCAGCCTTTTCCATTTCTCGCCAAATTTTTTCCCTAAGCCGTTGCTTTTCTTCAACAATGTTCTTTGACATACGTTAAAAGAGAAATGGAGGGCTTTGTAATTTAGATTATGCCGAGTTTTTTGCCGCCTTCTTTGAAGGCTTCTGCAGCTCTGTCCAGTTGTTCCGGTGTGTGTTTAGCGCAGACCTGTACTCGTATCCGTGCCTTGTCTCTTGCTACCATAGGGTAGAATATTGGCAAGACAAATATGCCCTTAGACCACAAGTAGTCAGCCAAGTCTCTGGCTGCTTTGCTTTTGCCGCACATTACCGGTATTATTGGGGTTTCAGTGTTGCCCGTGTCGAAGCCAGCGTCCTGTAGCGCGTCCAGCAAGTGGTTGCGGTTTTCCCATACACGCCTAACATGTTCCGGTTCGGTTTCTAGAACGTCTATTGCCGCTATGCATGCCGCTGCAACCCCCGGTGGGACGGCGCCGCTTAACAGCCATGTCCGTGCCTTGTTGTAGGCGAAATTGCGGAGTTCCTCGCTGCCTGTGATGTGTCCGCCTATGACGCCGAAAGCTTTTGAAAACGTGCCCATCTCCACGTGGACTTCGTCCCGCCTGAGACCGAAGTGGCTCACTATTCCCCGTCCGCCTTCGCCGAGCACGCCCTCGCCGTGGGCGTCATCAACATATACGCCTGCACCGTGCTCCTTTGCAATTTTAACTATTTCCGGAAGCGGCGCCAAGTCTCCGTCCATGCTGAAAACTCCGTCTGTTATTATCCAGATGTGGTTGTATGGCGGGTCATGTTTTTCAGCTTCCTCCATAACCCGCGCCAAATCTTCAACGTCCTTGTGTTTATATATAGCTCTGTCAGCTCTACTGAGCCGGCACCCGTCGATTATGGAGCCATGGTTCAGCTCGTCTGAAACAATTAGGTCGCCTTTATCTGCAAGCTGTGGAATAAGCCCCTGGTTAGCCATGAACCCGGTCTGGAAGGTGAGCGAAGCTGGCGCCCTTTTGAATTTGGCTAGGCGTCGGTCCAACTCTTCATGCAGTATCATGTTGCCGGCGATGGATCTGTCGCTTCCCGCTCCCGCTCCATACTTGCGGGTTGCCTCTATCATGGCGTTGACAACTTTCGGGTGGGTTGCAAGGTTTAGGTAGTTGTTGGCGCAGAGCATCAAAACCTCTTTGCCGTTCACAACACATATGGGTTCGCATGCAGACTCCAAAACCTTAAGCTCCCAGTTTAGGTTTTCTCGGACAAGCCGCTCATACTCCTCGGCCAAATAACGAGTGGGATGCCTTTCAACCATTCCTTCCACCTCACTAAAGTCTAATTTCGAGTTTCATTATAACATTTCCTATCAAAAACCTAGAAGAGCAAACTTTAAAGGCGGCCCTCTACAAAACGCTTTGAAAGCTTTTCAATCATGTCTTTAACCATGGCCGCCAAATCATATTCGGGACGCCAACCCCAGTCCTCGCGGGCTGCACTGTCATCTATGGTCATAGGCCATGAGTCAGCAATCTGCTGTCTAAAGTCTGGTTTGTATTCGCACACGAAATCAGGAATGTGTCTCTTAATTTCTGCTGCAAGCTCAGCTGGCGAGAAGCTCATGGCAGTCACATTATAGCTTGTGCGGCACTTGATTCTCGATGGATCCGCCTCCATAATTTTTAAGGCTGCGTTTATGCAGTCCGGCATATACATCATCGGCAGAACAGCGTCAGCCTTCAAAAAACAGGTATACCTCTTATGCTTTATAGCCTCATAGAAAATTTCAACAGCATAGTCTGTCACTCCTCCTCCGGGCGGCGTTTCGCTGCTGATTATGCCCGGGTAACGCACACTTCGCACGTCAACGCCGAAGCGGTGGAAGTAGTAATTGCATAGAAGTTCACCGGCAGCCTTGCTTACGCCGTAAATGGTTCTCGGTATCAAAATCGTGTTTTGAGGTGTCTTCACTCTTGGGGTTTCTGGACCAAAAACTGCTATTGAACTTGGCCAAAAAACCCGTGTGAGGTTTTTCTCTCTAGCGATTTCCAGAACATTGTAAAGGCTTTCCATGTTAACTCTCCATGCGTTCTGTGGGTCTTTCTCTCCGACAACAGAGAGCACTGCAGCCAAATGATAAATTGTATCGATGTCATACTCCTCAACAATCTTGTCTAAAGTCTTTTTGTCTGTGGCGTCCAGATACACGAAGGGTCCAGTGTTTAGAAGTTTGTCGCTTGGCGGTCTCCGATGTCCAGCTGCAACAACGTTTTCGCCTCCAAATTTGTCTCTTAAAGCCAATGTGAGTTCGGAACCAATTTGCCCTGTGGCGCCCGTTACTAGAATTTTCCTCATGGTTTTTCTATACATTGACCTACCTCTCATTTTGTAGAGTTCGCTTCTCACTTCTTTGTTGTATATAAGCGCTTTTCAAGACTGCGTCCATGAGTTCTTGGACCGGGTTTGGGCTTTCGTTGATTCTTATGCTGAGCAAAACCTTGGTTTTATCCACAACTGTTATGGCGGCGGAGTTTTCGCCTCGCTTGTCTCCGCCACTTTCACTTCCAGCTTTTAAAGCTTCTGAAAGCTTTAACACAAAGTTTCCATGCGTTCTTTCAAAATGGTTTGCCATATTTTCAAGCACTTTAACGCTTTTCAAGAGGTTGCCGATAACTATGAAATCTTTGCCAACAATTTCTCCCCGCTCTTTTGGAGTCTCAGTCCCCGTGAAAACGGCTTTTCTTCCGGCAAAGTTCATTATGGCAACTTGCCTCAACTCTTTTTGAGGGTCGCGTGCCAGAAGCTTCTTTAGGGCTTGTTCCGGTGATACGCCGCTGGCCAGCAAACGTAAGCCTTCAGTTCCATAAGCCACATTTGTGTAGGCTTGGGTTGCAACAACGCCGACGCCGGGCATTGCATGGGGCACCCTTGAGCCAACGGCTATTGAGCCTGAAGCCACGGCAACGCCCATGAGCTTGCCATCGTTAGAAATTGCCAAAATAGAATAAGTTCCAGTTTCCATCATTAAATCTTCTAAATCCCAGAACTGTTTATAGCTTGCGCGGTAATCCTTTCAAGAGAGGAACAAAAATGCGAATGGGCTTTATTGTCAACCCTATTGCTGGCATGGGTGGAAGAGTAGGTCTCAAGGGGACGGATGGTGTTTTAAGGGAGGCTATTGCACGGGGCGCAACGCCGGTGGCGCCTAAAAGGGCTGTTGAATTTCTTCAAGAGCTTAAAGAGGTCATTAATGGAAACTTGGTGGAAATTTTGACGTGTCCCGGAGTCATGGGCGAAATGGAAGCCAAAGAAGCAGGATTATCCGTCCAAGTCTTGCCTATGAAGATTGGGAAGGAAACC
>JAGTQG010000001.1:0-12807 GCA_018396875.1 Candidatus Bathyarchaeota archaeon | reverse complement strand
GTCAGCCATTCGAAGCGACGCCTTCGCTGTGAAGCTTTACGGCTACTTGAAGGGGCCTTTCCTTCCAATGCGGATTCAGGGAAGCAAACAGCTAAGCCCAGACACGGTGGATGAGAAGGAAAACCAGATGGCTATAGCAAGGTCCATAATTGAGGAGATGCAGCCCAACGCCACGTACATTCTTGGACCGGGAACCACCGTGAAATGCATAGCGGATCTGCTGCATGTCCCCAAAACAGTTCTAGGCGTAGACATATACAAGAACGGCAAAGTAATTCTCGATGTTGACGAAAAGAAAATCTTGGACACGGTGGATGACTGGCAGAATACTTGGATAATCTTGTCGCCTATAGGTCGGCAGGGAATACTGCTCGGTAGGGGAAACCAGCAAATAAGCCCGGAAATCATAAAGCGTGTTGGGAAACAGCGGATCATTGTGGCAGCCACAAAGAGCAAGCTCCGCGACATTGAAGGCGGAGTTTTAAGGGTTGACACCGGCGACGCTGAAACGGACAAAATGCTCAAGGGCTACATTAAGGTGGTTACCGACTACAGGGAGTGGCGGCTTATGCGTGTTGAATAGCGATGTTAGGCTCCAAACTTTTTAACTTTGCCAAGAAAGTTCATGAGAATTGGCATCAAGTGTTTCCCCCGAAGCCTTCCCAGCCCCCCCTTGGCGCAGGCTCTTTCGCTGAATTCATTTACATCGTCGCCGCGGACATAGGGACCCATTATAGCTAGAGGCACTGGGTCACCTTCATGGTTTTTTGTTGCACATGATGTTGTGTGGTCGGCTGTTAAAGCCACGTAGGTTTCGCCTAAATCCGCCTTGTTAAGTATGTAGGCAAGCATCTTGTCAACCTTCTCTATCACCTCAACCTTCTGTTTAGCATTTCCATCATGACTGGCAACGTCTGGGGCCTTAACATGCAACATGACAAAATCGTTAGTTTCTAAAGCTTGAACCGCCGCCTTAGCCTTCGCCATATAATCCGTCTGCACGGTTCCAGTGGCGCTCTCAACGTTTAGCAATTGCATGCCAGCCGCCTTGCAGACGCCGCGGATCAGCGAAGTCACAGCTATGCAGGCGGCTTTCACGCCATAAAGCTCGCTTAAAGGCTTAATCTTCGGCAATGTGCCAGCCCCCCTAAATAGGATAAAGTTTGCTGGAGGTTGCCCGCGGGCGACTCTTTCTTTGTTCACGGGATGCGCTTCTAAAACTTCGTGGAATTTCCGTGCAAGCTCGTTTAGAATCTCGGCGGTTAATCTAGCCTCTAAGCTGTTGTCCAGCGGTCTTATTTTTCTAACTTTCATCCCATCAGTTTCTGGATCTGAATCACTTACGGCTGGCGACAGTTTTGAACCCCGCAGCACGAGGGTAGCGCGGTGCTGAACCGTGTTCGTAAAGAAGAACTCCACATCCTTTGTTGAAAGTTCTACTCTCCTTAGGCTTTCTGCAAGTTTTGATGCGTCGGCGTCAGCTATCCTTCCAGCCCTTCTATCCAAAACCGTCAAGCTCTTGTCAACTGTTGCAAAATTGCATCTAAAACAGACGTCGCCCTCCGCAACTTCCAAACCCCACCCTAAGGCTTCAAAGGCGCCTCTCCCAGAGTAAACTTTCAAGGCGTCGTAGCCCAACAATGCAAGCGTAGCCGTGTCGCTGCCCGGTGGGATTCCCGGCGCAATGGGGTCAATTATGCCGCAGACGCCAACGGTTGCCAGATGATCCATTGAAGGCTTGTCAGCAGCTTCAAGAGGAGTTTTCCAGCCCAACTCTTTTAATGGTCTGTCAGCCATTCCATCCGCAATTACGAGAAGAGCCTTCAATCTAAATCACGCTTTAAACGCTTAACATTTAATCATTAACTGCATGCAGTTAAAACACTTGCCGTTAATTTTTCTGCGGAGGAAACCTTAAATAACAAAGTTGCGTTTCTATTTGCGAGTGGTTTGAATGGGCGATCGTGTTCCACTTTGCTGAATTTTCTGGAAACAAGCCCATTTTAAACGCTGAAACCACGCTAGGATTATATTCAACGTGCAAACAAAAGCTGGAGAGTGAATGCTATGTCTGATCTAGGTGTCACCGTAAAAAAATCTGAAGACCTTTCAGAATGGTACACGCAGGTCATCTTAAAGTCTGGGCTGGCTGATTATGCTCCAGTTAAGGGCTGCATGGTTTTTAGAGAACTCTCTTACGCTATTTGGGAGAAAATCCAAGAAGTCTTTAACGAAAAAATCAAGCGGACAGGACACAAAAACGTGTACTTCCCCATGTTCATACCTGAAAGTTTCCTGAAAAAAGAGGCTGAACACTTCGCCGGCTTCGAACCAGAAGTTGCTTGGGTCACAATCGGCGGAGACACACCCCTTGAGGAACGTCTCGCCATAAGACCGACATCTGAGACAATAATTTACGCCACTTTCGCCAAGTGGATTAGAAGCTGGCGAGACCTCCCGATCAAAGTGAACCAATGGTGCAGCGTCGTAAGATGGGAAACGAAATCCACAAAACTCTTCCTGCGTACACGGGAATTTCTATGGCAAGAAGGACACACAGCCCACGCCACCAAAGAGGAAGCCGATCAAGAGGTTATGCTGATTCTAAACGAGTATAAGGACATAATGGAGAACTATTTGGCTATTCCAGTGCTTGTCGGACGGAAGTCTGAAAGCGAAAAGTTTGCAGGCGCCCTTTACACCACCACTTTGGAGGCCGTGATGCCCGACGGCAAAGCTCTGCAGATGGGTACCTCCCACAACCTTGGGCAAAACTTCTCAAAGGTTTTCGACATAAAATTCATTGGCGAAGACGAAAAAGAACACTATGTTTGGCAAACATCCTGGGGAATATCCACCCGCCTTATCGGCGCCATGGTTATGGTGCACGGCGACGACAAAGGCCTCATCATACCGCCCAAAGTGGCTCCAATACAAGCCGTAATCGTGCCAATACCCTACAAGACTGCAGACTCAAGCGCCATTTTCGCTAAAGCCCGTGAAATCTACGAAAAACTGGAAATGGCTGGAATATCCGCGGTTCTAGACGATAGAAAAGAGTACACCCCCGGCTGGAAGTTCAACGACTGGGAGCTTAAAGGCGTACCTGTAAGAGTTGAAGTAGGTCCCAGAGACGTGGCGCAAGGACAAGTGACCTTGGCTAGAAGGGACACCTTTGAAAAAATTGTAGTTAAAGATGAGGAAGTCGTGGATGCTGTTAAGAGGCTGCTTGACGACATACAGTGCAGCCTGTTCAACAAAGCCAAGAAATTCCTCGAAGACCACATAACCACGGTCAAAAGCTACGAAGAATTCAAAGAAGTGTTACGAACCAAGGGAGGCTTTATTAAGGCTTCATGGTGCGGCAGCCAAGAATGCGAACAGAAAATAAAGGAGGAAACAGGTGCAACTATTCGGCTGATTCCATTCGAGAAAGAGGCGCCGATCTCTAACTGCATATACTGTGGCGGCGAAGCGAAAGAACTTGTTTACTTCGCAAGGTCCTACTAGACCATTTACTCCCACAATTTAACATGCTTACTTAGCTGTTTAGCAGCGTCCTTCAGACCAAGTTTCTCAAGCGTGGTTTTTGTGGGTATGCCTCTTTCATCCCACCCTCTCTTCTTATAGTACATTTTTAGCATAACCTCATATTTCGTCCTGTCAAGTTTTGCGCCCTTTAATGGGCCCTTGTTTAGCGGTTCGTTGAACCATCTTGCTGGAGGAAAATCCATTTCCGAATTCCATTTTTCACCGTATTCCCTCACCCAAAATGCCCGCATCAACGTGTAAACTCTGTCTGCAATGGTGTACAGTTCATCCCAACCCATTTCAAGTCCAGTGGCAGCGTGAAGGAATTTTGGATACCATTCAAGTTCGAAGCCAAGCTCAATCCATGGAAGCCTACAAACAGTGGCGCACTCAAAAAAGCCTCCTCGAATTCGCTGAAACTCTATGACTTTGTCCACTTTCTCTTCGCTGTAACGTTCCCTTCCAGTTTTTACCTCCCAAGAAATTACCCAAGCATCCTTGTGATGGGCTCCTATGGAGCTTGTACCATAGGCCAAAGCCATAGCTGGAGCAGCATGGCAGTCGTAGGCTGAAATCTCTAAGCCTTTCACGTGCATAGCCCAGTTGCGGGAGTTGCCACCGAATTTTTCAGCTGCAAAACGGACGCCCTCCGCTAAAACTGCGCCTAACCCCCGCCTATATGCAATGTCTTCGGTGAGCGCTCTTGCCGCTTCGTAATCTCCCCATGTGATCTTTTCTTTTATCAGTCCGTTCTCCGAGGCTTCCATGGCGAAGCCTATTACGTTGCCAAGCGAAATGGTGTCCAATCCGAACTCGTCGGCAATCCTGTTTAACGCTGCAACTTTTTTCAGATTGCCAACTCCTATGTTCGAGCCAAGCATGGCCACGTTCTCATAGTCCAGCTCGGACTCTTTTCGGTCTGCATCCTTAACAGCGTTGCCACATGTCATATTGCAGTTAGGGCATCCCCGCTGGGAAGACTTAATTTTCTCCATGGAAAAACCGCCAATAGCGTCTGCATCCTCGAAGACACCCTCCCTAAAGTTATGTGTGGGCAGCACGCTGTTTTCATGACTCCATTCAATAGTCATCATAGTGCCCTGCCTTTTCCAAAAAGCATAGTTCGGCTTTGTTAAAACCTCCCGATAAGCCTCGGCGCCCAACTCCTTCAACTCCTTTGGGTTGGCGGCTGGCAATTCGCCAGAACCCACGATCACAACAGCCTTCAAATTCTTTGAACCCATAACAGCACCCATTCCAGGACGCCCGCCGCCTCGCCCTTTCTGGCAGACGATGTTGGCGAACTTCACAAGGTTTTCTCCTGCCTGTCCAATAGCGAGAATCCCAGCTGTTGGTCCATAAACGCTTCTTAATCTCTCCTCAACCTCGAAAGTGTTTAGGCCCCAAAACTCCTTTGCGTCAAGAAACTCCGCTATACTATCCTCAATTAGGAGAATTATAGGAGACTCCGCTTTGCCCTCAACAACTATTGCGTCGTATCCAGCCTTCCGCATTTGAACAGCGGCATAACTCCCAACATTTCCGTCGCCATAACCACCCGTCAAAGGGCTTTTAGCCGCAACAACAAGCTTGCCGCTGCTTGGAAGTGCAAAACCAGTAAGCGGCCCCACCGCAAAAATAAGCCTGTTCTCCGGCGACAATGGATCTACGCCGGGTTTAAGTTCATCCCACAAGATTTTGACAGCAAAACCCCTACCTCCCAGAAACTTTCTAGCCATTTCAGCGTCGTACTCTTTTGCTACGGCCTTTTGTCTGGTTAAGTTTACTCGCAAGAATTTACCAGTCCACCCAAACATAACAGCACCAACTTCGGCTACAGACTGCATATTGCACGCTATAGCCTAATAAAATTCACCGTTTTAACCTCTAAATCTGAAGCTTCTCACGTTCAACCCGTCTCTCTTTAATGCCCAAATCGCTAACTTTGAACCTCCGTCCGCCATAAAGGTCCGCGTATTCTTCGCCGTCATAAAGAGCAGCAGCGACTCTTCCAATAGCATCCGCCTTCATAATCCCGCTTCCGCTGGCGCCGCCAACAACCATCAAATCGTTTTCCTCAAAGATTACTGGATGTCCGTCCAAAGTGTTAATCTCGTAAAGCCCGGCAAAAGCCGAGTACGGATGGCAATCCCTAAATTGGGGAAAATACTTCACAAGAACCTGATAAATGCCATACTCGTAAAAACTCTTTTCAGGCTGCGGGTCCTCCTCAAGCTTGAAAGCCCTTGGAAAATCATCCGCATAACTAAGCCAGAAAACACCTTCCGTTGGAAACGGCCGTATCAAGACTCTTGGTTTTGGCAATATCGTGAAAGGCATGCAGCCCACGGGATTAAAGCCACCCGTGTAAAGCAGCTGTTTAAGTTCCGGCTTCTTAGCTTCAATCGCAAAAACTTGCCGCTTTTTAGGCTTGATGAAGCATTCAACTCCAACAGCGTCCAAAAACTGGGGAATCCATGCACCAGCAGCCAAAACAGTTTTCTTCGCTTTAATCACACCAGCATCCGTTTTGACGCCGGAAACCCTTGACTCCTGCCAGAAAAATGGCTCCCCCGGTATGCCAAGAGGCTTACAAGGCTCAACAATGAGGCTTTCAACCCTGACACCGTAATGGATTTCACCGCTGAGCTTTAGAAACTCTTCCTCATAAAATTTGACAATACAATCAGCATCAACAATTCCAGCCTTAGGAATGAGAACCCCCTTATAAACATCGTTTAAACCCAAGACCTCAGCCTCTTCATCACCAGCCAAACAAACATTCAAATGAAGTCTTCCAGCAAGCTCCTCAGCCTCAAACTCTTCATATTTAAGGTTGCTTGCAGCCAGACCATCTAAAACAGGATGCAACTCTCCATATTCGCGTTCGCTTAGAAGCCAAAGATAACCCACAAAAGCCAACTTCAAATCCACGCCAAGCTGATTCTGCACGTAAGCATAAAAGTCCACAGAAGAGTCAGAAAGCAGATAGTTCACCCTAGAAGAAAACAGGCAACGAAAAGCAGACATGCTTTTAGCAGTGCTACCCTGCCCAGCAGCACTAAACTTGTCAACCACTAAAACCCGCAGTTCCGGATGTCTCCGCTTAATGTGGTAGGCGGTTGACAACCCAAGAACACCAGCCCCAACCACAACAACATCACATTCCCTCACAAGACTCCCTCAAACACTCCAGATTTTTATAAAGCAAAACCATCATCGTAATAAAATTTGCCTAAAACGGTATAAAAAAGGAATATTTATCTACTTCAAAAACTTATAAAATAAGCCATTCACCGCACGCGCGGTGCGATGCCATGAATTTACACATCAACATCAAAGGCACATCAAAAATCATGTTAACCCTCATGATGTTAATATCAGCAGTGATAGGCGGAATAATCTCATACACGTTCACAATAGCCTACTACGCAAAAATTCCAGAAGAGACAGCCATAACAATCACTGGTATCCACATAAACCCTAAAAACGTTAAGGCATTCAACATCACAGTTCTAAACCCCTCCTATTCGCCAAAAAGCGCTAACATAACACGAATCGCAATAAGCATGAAAGACGGAACACAGCTTTATGACGTTATAGAAACCAATCCACCCATTAAAAGAGGCTTAGAGATTCGCGTAGGAGAATCTGTAAATATAACATGTTCAAAAATTAGAAAAGACAATGCCAATGTGACATTTGGCGAATTTGTGAGCACATTTCCGGGAGAAATAATCGTTGTTCATGTTTTTGCAGAGGGATCACCGGCAGCAAACAAAGAGGTGCGTCTTCCATGTGTTAAGATTGAAATAACTGCAGATTTTAACCCAAGAATTTCCCTCAATAGATTTAACATAACCCTAACTAACAATCCACAATCGGAAGTTAACCTCACGATTACTTGGCTGCGCCCTGGCTTAATAAAATTTAAGGAGGTTCGTCCAGATTTCAGGTTGAACCCCGTGTTCCTTCCTAGGGGTGAGACCATTTGTTTCCAGTTTAACGGAAGTTGGTATACATATAAACAATTTTTGCTTGAAATTCTCACGGAGCAAGGATACATTTTCCGTAAAGACATAACACTTTTGGATGTGAACGCGATTATTCATAGCGTTACCTTCAATGAAAACCAAGTTGATCGGTTCAATGTTACAGTTTATAACTTGGCATCTCCAGTTCCATTGAACGTAATGTACATTGAATGTACGCTGGAAAATGGCACAAAACTACCACCGTTCAACTGTGATTCAGCTGAAATTATGCCTAACACAACAAGAACCTTCACTTTTGATTGGAATTGGCGTGAATATCGCGGAAAAATCGTGACAATTGTGGCTTACTTCGTTCAAGATTTTACCACTCCACTCTATGAAGCACGAACACCTCCTCCAGTGATAGCCAAAGTTTTGAACACCTCGAGTGCTTTCAACTTAAGGGACAAAGGACGCTTCAACATAACAATTTTAAATCACGTGTCATCCATTGAGGCTGTCAACATTACCAAAATTGTTGTGAAGAAGACTAATGATACTTTGTCTGTTGCTGATGGATTAATAAATCCGGGTAATAATAAGACGTTTACCTGCAACTTTAATTGGGCAAAGTTTCTTGTTGATTATGGCAGAAACTTGACATTAACTGTTTACGCCATAGGCAACGAGACAATGAAAGAGTATACTTTTGATTTTTGCTTTATTCTTCCGGTGGCTGAGTTAGACATTACGGCTATTTCGAGCTCTTCCGTAGGTGGCGTAGGCTACTTGAATTTAACTGTTAGGAACATGGACTATTCCGTTTGGAATCTTACATTATCGAAAATTGTCATAACAATTCAAGACTCGGCAGAATCATTGGAATATTTGTTCCCGAAAAATCATATAGTTTTGATTGTTGGCAGTGAAATCATTTTGCTCTGTCCATTTAACTGGCAAAATTATGTAGGTGAAAACATAACAGTGACCGTGGTTACTGAGGAACATGTAGAGACTTCAGTGCAATATACGGTTGTTTAGAAGATTTCCATAAGCCTTTTATTCTTTCTACAAAAGCCTTGTCTTGGATAAATAAGAGTGTGTTATCTTTGGCTAACGTTAGGATTGCTGAAAGAGTGCGCACCATTGAATATGCTATTCGTGACGTTATTGTTTATGCACGGGCTTTGGCAAAGGCTGGTAGGAAAGTTTATTATTTGAATATTGGTGACCCTGTGGCTTTCGATTTTGACACTCCTGAGCATATTAAGCGGGCTTTGTTTGAGGCTGTTAGAAGCGGGGCTAATGCTTATTCGGCTTCTGAGGGTTTGCTTGAGCTTAGGGAAGCTATAAGTGAGAAAGAAAAACGTGTAAACGGGGTTGATGTTTCTGCTGAGGATGTTATTGTGACTTCTGGGATTTCTGAGGGGATTCAGATGGTTATGGCGGCTATTGTGGAGGCTGGAGACGAGATTCTTTTGCCGGGGCCGACTTATCCGCCTTACATTTCTTATGCACGGTTTTTTGGTGGTAAGCCTGTGACGTATAGGACTGTTGAGGAGGATGGTTGGCAGCCGGACATTGATGATTTGAGGAGGAAGGTTTCGGATAAAACTCGGGCTATTGTTGTTATCAATCCAAACAATCCTTGTGGCGCACTTTACGGGGAGAAGGTGCTTAGACAGATTTTGGATGTTGCCGCGGAGCATGGGATCCCGGTGATTTCTGACGAGATTTATGATCAGCTTGTTTTTGAGAAGCGTTTTGTGAGCACTGCAAGCCTTGCTAAAGACGTGCCGGTAATTGGGCTTAACGGTTTTTCCAAGGCCTATTTGATGACTGGTTGGAGGCTTGGCTACATATACTTCCACAGCCCCAAAGGCGAGCTTAAAGAGTTGAAGGAGTGCGTTGAAAAGGAGGCGAGGATAAGGCTTTGCGCTAACACTCCTGTCCAGAAGGCTGGTGTGGCCGCCTTAAGGGGGCCTCAGGATCATATTCGTGAGATGGTTTTGAAGCTGAAGGCTAGAAGAGATTACGCTTGGAAGAGGCTTAACGAGATTGAGGGGATAAGCTGCACAAAACCAGAAGGTGCCTTTTACGTTTTCCCCAAAATACACTATGTAGGGTCAAAATGGAAGACAGACCTTGACTTCGTGTTGGAGCTTTTGAAGGAAACTGGCGTGCTGTTTGTGCATGGCTCAGGTTTTTGCCCAGTTTATGGCGCAGGTCACGTGAGAGGTGTTTTTCTGCCACCCATTGAAATTCTCGAAGAGGCTCTGAATCTGCTTGAAAGGTTCATGGAAAAGAATAGGTGAACCGTACGGCGTACGGCTCAGAGCTTGTGAACGTTTAAGCGTTACTGGTAGATGGGCACTCCATGTTTGGGGTCTTGAACAAGCTTTGAGAACTCTTCCATAAGCCTCCTTGTTATCGGGCCTGGTTTTCCGTCGCCTATCTGCCTTTTGTTGATTTCTCTTACGGGAACTATTTCGGCGGCTGTTCCCGTGAAGAAGACTTCATCCGCCGTGAAAAGCTCGTAAGGTGTGATGTTTTTCTCTATTACCTCGTAGCCTAGGCTTCTGGCTAATTCCTTAACTGCTTCAGCGGTTATTCCGGGAAGTGCTCCTGTAGAGCTTGGCGGCGTGTAAATTCGTCCGTTTTTAACTATGAATATGTTTTCTGCTGCTCCTTCGCATACGTAGCCGTTTTTGTCTAGGCATATGGCTTCGTCTACGCCGTAAATGTTTGCTTCTATTTTGGCGAGGATGCTGTTCAAGTAGTTTAGCGATTTTATCTCGTGGGTTGTTGCATCCACGGGGTCGCGTTTGACCCATGTAAGCATTGCTGTTATGCCCTTTTCTTTTGCCTCACTTTTATGTAGCGCTATGGTGTCAGCTATCACAATAATGGTGGGTTTTTGGCATTTTCGTGGATCTAAACCTAGGTCGCCGACGCCTCGTGTTACCACTAGGCGTATGTAAGCGTCTTTCAGCTGGTTTTTGCGCAGCGTTTCCAAAACGATTTTTATCATTTCCTCTTTTGAAACTGGGATTTGAAGCATTATGGCGTGGGCTGAACGGTAAAGCCTGTCAATATGTTCTTTAAGTTTGAAGACTACGCCGTTGTAGGCGCGGATTCCCTCGAAGACCCCGTCACCGTATAGAAGCCCATGGTCGTAAACTGAGATTTTCGCTTGCGACTTTGGATAGTATTCACCATCAATATAGATAAGCAGCTCCTTATCCAAGGGGGACTTCTCCTTTCCGGAGAACAGAAATTTTCCCTTAGGGTTGATATGTGTTTTGGCAATCCCAGTCAAATTTTAGCCATAGAACTGCGGTCTTTTCGAAAGGTGTTTTGGCAGCGGCAAAGGCCTAAAGGGCTTGTCTTGCACTTGGCTTTTGATTTCATCCATAAGTTCTTTTAGTGTCATTTTGCGGATTTTTCTGGCTTTCCTATCTCTAACGGGAAGCGCCTCTGATTCCAGTTCTTTTTCTCCGACAACTATTATGTAGGGGATCCACTCCATTTCTGCTTCTCTTATGCGCTTTTGGATTGTTAGTGGTCTTTCGTCTATGTCGACGCGAATTTGGTTTGCTTCGAGGGTTTCCGCCATTTTTTCGCAGTGTTCGAGGAATTTTTCTGACATGGGGATTAGACGCACTTGGGTTGGCGAAAGCCAGAGGGGTAGCGTTGGCGGCTCGCCTTTTTGTTGTTGTTTGTAGGCTTTTTCCAAAAGCGCGTATATGCAGCGTTCCACGGCACCGCTTGGTGAGCAGTGTAGTATAAGCGGGTAGCGTCTTTCACCTTTCTCGTCTATGTAGGTTATTTCGTATCTTTTTGCGTTTTCCACGTCTATCTGGTCTGTGGATAGGGCTGCAGCCTTGTCTTGGTTGTCGACAAAGTTGAAGTCCCATTTAAGCCTAAAATAGAAGAAGGGTTCGCTCCACATTTCTACGAGGACTGGTTTGCCGAAGATTTCAGCCAAGCTTTTGATGAAGTCTTTGTTTTCTTCGTAGAAGTCTTTTGTGAAGCGGAAAGCTGCTTCATAGTCGTCTTTTGTTAAGCCTATGCCCTCCAAAACTTGGATGCAAAGCTTAAACCTCGTTATAAACTCTTTTTTGGCCTGTTCTAGGTCTGTGCAGAAGGCGTGGCAGTCTGGCATGGTGAAAGCCCTAAGCCTTCTCAGGCCCACTACTTCGCCGCTTTTCTCTCGCCTAAAACTGTATCGGGTTAGCTCGTAAACCCTTAAGGGCATGTGCCTATACGAGAATTGCGTGTCATGGACCATTAAAAACTGTCCGAAACAGGCAGCGAAGCGCAGGAAAAGTTCTCTGTCTTCAGATTTTAAAACATATTGCCGTGCTGGAAAACGATTTATGTAATCGGCTAGACTTGGGTGGTTGAAATCGTACATGACTGGAGTTTCCACTTCCATGGCGCCGTATTCAACTACTTTGGCGGTTACATACTGTTCTATGAGCGATTTTATGAGTCTGCCCTTCGGATACCAGCGAATATTTCCCGGGTCGCTTCCCGCTTCATAGTCAGCTATTTCAAGACGTTTCATTAGCGGCACATGGGGTGGCATTTGCTGGCTTGCCCTAACTTTGGATATTTCATACTTTGCAAATTTTTCCAAGTTCTCGTGGCCTTTGAAATTAAATTCTTCCACTGGGACCATTTTGCCGTCTGGTTGCAGAATGTACCAGTAGGAGACGAGCTTTTCTTCAGCCTTTAAGGCTTCTGAAACTTTTTCAGCTTCTTTTTTGGCTTTTGTTGGCAGTATTATGCGGGATTGCTCTGCCAATGGGTGTCCTTTTATGGATATGGTGAACTGTTTGTTCCAACCGAAAGGTGCGCGGTGCGTCTCTATGCCTTGAGCTTTTGCATGTGCCTCCATGGCTTTTACGACTTTCAATGCTTCGGAAGGTTTTGCAAGATTGCTGCTCAAGTGGGCGTATGGGTATATGAGGATGCGGTTCACCTTCAATTTTTCAAGAAAGGCTTTAACCTCATCTACGGCTTTGTGAGCTACGGTTTCGTCGTCTCCTTCCTCTACAGCTGTGAAGAGAACAACAACCTCTTCCAGACGTTTTGTCTCCTTATCTGTTTCTTCGGCTATGGCTATCTCTTTTTGAATGGGCTTGTACTCAATGTAGTTTGAGTGAAGTTGCAGTATCCGCACTCTAACCCCTCCGCTTTACACTCCTTTAAATCGCCACTGCTCGATTTTTCTGTCCTTCTTCGTCCGCTTCTTAAATTCCTTGTAGTGGCTTTCACACAAGTAAGCACGTCTTTC